>CAZRIT010000004.1:16569-75521 GCA_964600225.1 uncultured Oscillospiraceae bacterium
GATGATTGCCCAGCAGCTTTACGACGGTATCGAAATCGGCAAGAAGGGCCCTACGGGCCTGATCAGCTACATGCGTACCGACTCGGTGCGCGTGGCCAAGGAGGCGCAGGAGGCGACGCTTTCTTATATCGAAGCGCGCTACGGCAGCAAATACCTGCCCGACAAGCCCAACGTCTACAAGGGCCGCGCGGGCGCGCAGGATGCGCACGAGGCCGTACGCCCCACCTCCATCGAAAACGAGCCGTCGGCTGTCAAGGCATACCTCAACAACGATCAGTTCCGTTTGTACAAGCTCATCTACGAGCGCTTTTTGGCAAGCCAGATGCGCGACGCGCTGTTTGCCACCGCCGCGGTCACGTTTGACGCCAACGGCATGACGTTCAAATCCAACGGCATCCGCACGCTGTTCGACGGCTTTACGGCCGTGTACACCGAGGGTCGCGACGATGTGCAGGAAAAGGAAGTTTCGCTGCCCAACCTCACCGAGGGCACGGCATGCAAGGCGGAGGAGATCAAAACCGAGCAGCGCTTTACCCAGCCGCCGCAGCGCTTTACCGAGGCGACGCTGGTGAAAACCCTGGAGGAAAAGGGCATCGGCCGCCCCAGTACCTATTCGCCGACCATCAGCACCATCGTGGAGCGCGGCTACATTGCCCGCATCAAAAAACAGCTCATGCCCACGGAGCTTGGCGAGATGGTCAACACCTACATGATGGAGAATTTCCCCGATATCGTCGATGTGCAGTTTACTGCGCAGATGGAAACCAAGCTGGACGATGTGGAGGAAGGGCAGGCCGAGTGGGCCAACGTGCTGTCGACCTTCTACGGCCCGTTCCGTGAGGAACTGACCGTGGCGGACAGCAAAGCGCCGCCCGAGCGGCTGCCCGACAAGGTATCGGATGTGCAGTGCGATAAGTGCGGCGCCATGATGGTATACAAGCAGGGGCGTTTCGGGCAGTTTTTGGCATGCCCGAACTATCCCAATTGCCGCAACGCCAAGCCTATCATCGAAAAGATCGATGTCAAGTGCCCCAAGTGCGGCGCGGAGCTGATCAAAAAGAAGAGCAAGCGCGGCAAGACCTTCTATGGGTGCGAAACGTACCCGCAGTGTGATTTTGTGAGCTGGGATCGTCCCACGGGCGAGGCCTGCCCCAAGTGCGGCGGGATGCTTGTGCAAAAGATCGGCCAGAACGGCAGCTATGTCACCTGCATGGACAAGGCCTGCGGCTACATACTCCGCAACGTCAAAAAGGGAAAGGAAGAAGCGGACAAGGATGCCTGACACACGCGTCAAGGTGATCGGTGCGGGGCTGGCCGGCTGCGAGGCGGCCTGGCAGCTCAGCAAACGCGGCGTCGCGGTGGATTTGTACGAGATGAAGCCCGTCAAGCGCTCGCCCGCGCACCACAGCGACGACCTGTGCGAGCTGGTTTGCAGCAACTCGCTGCGTTCCGACCGCGTCGAGAACGCCGTGGGCTTGCTCAAGGCCGAGATGCGGGAGCTGGATTCCCTCATCATGCGCTGCGCCGACAGCACGCGCGTGCCCGCGGGCGGCGCGCTGGCGGTTGACCGCGAGGGCTTTTCCAAAATGGTGACGGAAGCCATCCGCTCCGACAAGAATATCACCGTGCATGAAGGTGAACTGACCGCGCTGCCCGATGCGCCCTGCATTGTGGCCACGGGCCCGCTGACAAGCGATGCGCTGAGCGCCGCCATCTCCGAATCGGTCGGGTCGCAGTTGCATTTTTACGATGCCGCCGCGCCCATCGTAGCCTACGATTCACTCGATCACAGCAAGGTCTACCGTGCCTCGCGCTACGGCAGGGGGGAGGATTACCTCAACTGCCCCATGACGCGGGAGGAATACTTCCGCTTTTATCGCGCGTTGATCGAGGCGGAGACCGTGCCGCTGCATGCCTTTGAAACGCCGCGCGTGTTTGAAGGCTGCATGCCCGTGGAGGTGATGGCCAAGCGCGGGGAGCTGACGCTCTGCTACGGCCCGCTCAAACCCGTGGGGCTCAAGGTGGACGGCGTGATGCCGTTTGCGGTGGTGCAGCTTCGGCAGGACGATGCGCTTGGGCGGCTGTGGAACATTGTTGGCTTCCAGACCAACCTCAGGTTTGCCGAGCAGAAAAGGGTGTTCGGGATGATTCCCGGGCTGGAGAACGCGGAGTTTGTGCGCTATGGCGTGATGCACCGCAACACCTTCCTGCCCGCGGGCACATTGACCGATGCCTATCGGCTGCGCACGCAGGCGGGCGTGTATTTTGCAGGACAGATCACGGGCGTGGAGGGGTATGTGGAATCCGCCGCCTCGGGGCTGTACGCGGCCATACAGCTAAAACTGGAGCTGGATGGAAAGCCGCCCGTCGATTTTACCGATCAAACCGCCATCGGCGCGCTGGCGCATTATGTGGGCGGCTATGCAGGCGGCGACTTCCAGCCCATGAACGTCACCTATGGCATTATGGAGCCGCTTGGCCGACGCGTTCGGGACAAGCGCGCGCGCTGCCAAATGTTGGCCGATCGCTCGCTGAAAATCGTGAAAGAATTGCAAACGTATTGTTGAAACGGGCGAAAACTCGCCCGTTATGTGGTACGATGAGTGGGAATTCGGAGGAGTAAGTATACATGGAACTGAAAGGTACCACCATTGTCGCCGTACGGCGCGGCGACAGCATTGCAATCGCAGGCGACGGTCAGGTGACCATGAGCGAGACAACCATCATGAAAGCCACTGCCAGGAAAGTGCGCAGGCTCTATCACGATCAGGTCGTGGTGGGCTTTGCGGGCTCCGTGGCCGATGCATTTTCGCTGTGCGAGCGGTTTGAACGAAAGCTCGAGCAGTATGGCGGCAGCCTGATGCGTTCCGCCGTGTCGCTGGCGCAGGAGTGGCGCAGCGACAAGGCCATGCGGCAGCTTCAGGCGCTTTTGATCGTGGCCAACAAGGAGGAGCTTTTGATCGTTTCGGGCACGGGCGAGGTCATCGACCCAGACGATGGCATCGCGGCCATCGGCTCGGGCGGCATGTACGCGCTGGCCGCGGCCAAGGCGCTCAAAAACAATACCGATCTGTCCGCGCGGGAAATCGCCGCGCAATCGCTCAAGATTGCCAGCGAGATCTGCGTGTTTACCAACGGCAACATCGTTGTCGAGGAGGTGTAACGGCATGCTGACACCGCGTGAAATCGTCGAATCGCTCGATAAATACATCATCGGTCAGGATCGCGCCAAGCGCGCCGTGGCGGTGGCGCTGCGCAACCGCTATCGCAGGAGCATGCTGCCCGAGGAGATCCGTGAGGAGATTACGCCCAAGAACATCATCATGATGGGGCCGACGGGCGTTGGCAAAACCGAGATTGCCAGGCGCCTTGCCAAGCTGGTAGACGCGCCGTTTGTCAAGGTGGAGGCCACCAAGTATACCGAGGTCGGCTATGTCGGACGCGATGTGGAAAGCATGGTGCGCGACCTGGTGGAAGCGGCCATCCGCATCTGTAAAAACCGCAAGATGGAGGATGTGCGGCTGGTAGCCGAGGCGGCCGCCGAGCAGGCGCTGGTTGACCTGTTGGTGCCGATGAAGCGCAGGGATCGCCAGCCCAGCGGCAACCCGCTGCAGATGCTGCTCAACGCGGGCAAGCCCGCGCCCGAGCCGGAGATGAGCGAGGAGGAGCAAAAGCGCCGCTTTACCGAGCGGGAGCGCGTGATGGCGGAGCTGCGCGCGGGCAGGCTGGAGGATACGCTGGTCGAGGTCGAGGTGGAGGAGAAGCAGCAGGGCAACGACGCCATGTTTGCCGCAGGCATCGATATCAACCTTGGCGAGATGTTCGGCGGGCTGATTCCGCCCAAGACCAAGCGCAGGAAGCTCCCCGTCAAGGAGGCGCGCAGGATTCTCATCCAGCAGGAGAGCGAGAAACGCATCGATATGGACGACGTCACGCGCGACGCGGTGGAGCGCGCCGAGCAGGACGGCATCATATTCATCGATGAAATCGATAAAATCGCCGCGGGCGACCGCATCGGCGGGCACGACGTTTCCCGCGAGGGCGTGCAGCGCGATATCCTGCCCATCGTGGAGGGTTCCGTGGTCAACACCAAGTACGGGCCCGTCAAGACGGATTTCATCCTGTTTATCGCCGCGGGCGCGTTCCATACCGCCAAGGTGACCGATTTGATACCCGAGCTGCAGGGGCGTTTCCCCATCCGCGTCAAGCTGGACGACCTGTCGCAGGAGGATTTCCGCAAGATTCTTACCCAGCCCGAAAATGCCGTGACCAAGCAGTACGCGGCCCTGCTTTCGGCCGATAAGGTCAACCTGACGTTTACCGACGACGCGCTCACGGAAATTGCCAAGTATGCCTTCATCGCCAACGAAAACACCGAGAACATCGGCGCAAGGCGGCTGCACACGGTTTTGGAAAACCTGCTCGACGACATCTCCTTCAACGCCAACGGGCAGCATCCCGATATCGAGCTGGTGATCGACGCGGGCTATGTCGACGAGCACCTCAAGGATGAATTTCAACAGGAGGATATACATAGATATATCCTGTAAACGAATGAAACGTACGCAAGCAAAGGAGCGCAACAAACGCATGCATTTTTGCAGCCGACACAACCGCATATGGGCCATGGTGGTATCGTGCGCGCTGCTGCTGGGCGGCTGCCAAGAGGCGGAAACGCGCGTGGTTGTGATGGAGCTGGTAACGCCCTCTCCCACGCCGCAGACGGTGCAGCTTTCCATGCCCGCCGCCACGCCCGCGCCGACGCGCGTACCCACGCCCGTTCCTACGGATACGCCCGTGCCGACCGATACGCCCACGCCTGCGCCAACCGAGGCGCCGACCCCGACGCCCACGGCCGACTGGTCGGAGGTCGCCACGCCCAAGCCCGCAAAGGATGCGGGCGCTGTGGACGATGCGGACGAGGACGATCCCACGCCCAAGCCCACCAAGACGCCCAAGCCCACGCCCAAACCGACCAAAACGCCCAAGCCCACCGCCGAGCCGACGCTTGAACCCACACCCAAACCTACGCCAACGCCCACGCCCGAGCCGAATCGGGAGAACAACGCCATCATCGATGTCGGTGCTGTCGGGTCGGGATCGGGGGATCGGGAGGAGAGCGGCGTTTCCTCGTCGTCAGGCACGTCCTCGTCGGGGAGCGTATCCACATCGGGCGTGCATGTGTCGTCGGGCGCAAGGTTTACGGCCGAGGAGATTGCTTTGGCTGCCCGCGTGGCATACTTTGAATCCGCCAAGAACGAGCAGGGCTTCCGCGCGGTGCTGACGGTGATACTCAACCGCGTCAACGCATCCAAGTGGCCCGATACCGTGCGCGAGGTGATCTACCAGAACAAGCAGTTTACGGTGATCGATCGCAGCGATTTTTTGACCAGAACCATACCCGACGAGGTGTACGAATACGCCAACGATGTGTTCAACAACGGCAACGTCCTGTTCGGGTCAAACATCATGTCGTTCCGCAGCGGCCGAACCGATAAGGTCTGGGGGGACCGTCATTTTGAGGGGACGTACGGCGGCAACGATTACTATTCCTCATAACAACCAAAAATAAGAGAAAACACAAAGGATGGAACTGAACCCTATATGGCAAGTAAACTAAAGATTATCCCGCTCGGCGGCGTTGGTGAGATCGGCAAAAACATGACCGTTTTGGAGTACGGCAACGACCTCATCGTCGTCGATTGCGGCATCATATTCCCCGACGAGGAGATGCCCGGCATTGACGTGGTCATCCCCGATATGTCGTATCTGAGGGAAAACAGGCAGAAGCTGCGCGGCTTTTTGATTACCCACGGGCATGAGGACCATATCGGCGCGCTGCCGTATGCGCTCAAGGAATTCGATGTGCCCGTCTACGGCACGGCGTTTACCACGGCGCTGATTGCGCACAAGCTGGATGAAATGCATGTGCGCACCCACATGCTCAACACCATCAAGCCGAATGACCGCGTGGAACTGGGGAGTTTCAAGGTGGAGTTTATCAAAACGGGCCATTCCATCGCGGGCGCGGTGGCGCTGGCCATCACAACGCCCATCGGCACCGTTATCCACACAGGCGATTTCAAGGTGGATCTCACGCCCATAGACGGCGAGCCGATCGATATCAACCGCTTTGCCTACTACGGCTCGCGCGGCGTGCTGGCGCTGCTTTCCGACAGCACCAATATTGAAAGCCCCGGCCACACCATGTCGGAGCGGGATATCGGCTCCACGTTCGAGCACTATTTTGACCTGGCGCAGGGACGCGTGATTGTGGCGTCCTTTGCCTCCAATGTCTACCGTATACAGCAGGTGGCCGATGTGGCCATCCGCCACGGGCGGGTGCTGTGCTTCCAGGGGCGCAGCATGGAGCAGATTGTGCAGATTGCCATGAAGCTGGATTACCTGCACATTGCGCCCGATCGCATCGTGAAGGTGGAGCAGCTTAAGAATTATCGGGACGAGCAGGTCTGCGTCATCACCACGGGCAGCCAGGGCGAGCCCATGAGCGGGCTTTTCCGCATGGCCACCGCCACGCACCGCTTAAACATCGGCAAGGGCGATATGGTGATCGTCTCCGCATCGGCCATTCCCGGCAACGAACGCAGCATTTCGCGCGTGATCAACCAGCTGTTTGAAAAGGGCGCCATCGTGGTCTATAACCGCATGGCGGATGTGCACGTTTCGGGCCACGCCTGCCGCGAGGAGCTTCGGCTCATGATGGAGCTGACCAAGCCCAAGTATTTTGTGCCCGTGCACGGCGAGTATCGCCACCTGTTCATGCATGGCGAGCTGGCGGGGGAGATGGGCATCAAAAAGGAGAACATCTTCCTGGCCGAGTGCGGCAGCGTCATCGAGATTTCCACCAAGCGCGGCCGCTGCGACGAGACCGTCACCGCGGGCGGCGTGATGGTGGATGGCATCGGCGGCATCGACGACGCGGTGCTCAAGGACCGAAAGCTTTTAAGCCAGGACGGGCTGGTGGTTGCCGTGCTCACCATTGATGTGGAGACGGGCCGCATGCTGGCCGCGCCCGAGATCATCTCGCGCGGGTTTGTGTACATGCGCGATTCGGAGCAACTGATCAAGCAGATGGTGGATACCGTTTCCACCGAGGCAAAGAAGTTCCAGGGCGCGGACAAGAGCGACTACGGCAACATCAAAAACAACGTTCGCACGGCGCTCAAAAAGCTGTTGACCAGCCGCACGCGCCGCACGCCCATGATCATACCCATCGTCATCGAAATTTAAGGGGGAAAGCGCAGTATGCAGTACGATACAGCCAGAAGGCTTGCGGCGGAATTGCGCGGCAGCGAGGAATACCAAACCTTTGCCGAGGCCAAGGAGCGCGCGATGGAAAACGATACCACGCGTGCGTTGATCGATGAATACCATCGCCTGCAAATCCGCGCGCAGGCGGCTGCGGTATCGGGCGAAAAGAATGATGAGGTGCTCGAAAAGCTGCAAAAGCTCGGCGAGCTGCTGCAATTTGATGCGTCGGCATCGGCCTTTTTGCTGGCCGAGTACCGACTAAACCGCACCTTGGCCGATATCTATAAGATTCTGGCCGACGCGACCGATATCGACCTGAGCTCGCTGGAAGCTTGACGGTCGAAAACGAGCCAATATACTGAGGCGTATGAAACAGAGCATATTCCAAAAACCGAAGCGCAACAGCCCCGCTTACAAAAAAATGAAGCGGGTTTGGCGCTATATCCGCCCCGCGGCGATCATGGCCGTCAGCGTGCTGCTGGTGGTGATCGTTGCCGTGACGGCGGTAAGGTATGTGCTGTCCAACTACATCGAGCCCGTCGACAAAGGCGACGCCACGCCCATTCAGGTGACGATTCCCTCGTCGTCGTCGGCCAGCAGCATTGCGCGCATCCTCTACAATGCGGGCGGGCAGGATGCCGAGGGGCTGATTACCAGCACGGCGGTGTTTAAGGTATACGTCGATTTTGTCGGCAAGGCCAACACCATGAAGGCGGGCACCTATGTGCTCAGCCGCAACATGAGCGTCAAGCAGATTGTTGACGTCATCTGCGAGGGGAACCCGCCCAAGGCGACCGTCAAGTTTACCATCCCCGAGGGCTATTC
The DNA here is from genome assembly GCA_964600225.1 of uncultured Oscillospiraceae bacterium. Taxonomy (GTDB): domain Bacteria; phylum Bacillota; class Clostridia; order Christensenellales; family CAG-138; genus CAZRIT01. The sequence continues at coordinate 24,667 of CAZRIT010000004.1, forward strand.
GGTACGCGATATCTGCGGCGTGCTCAAGGAGAAGGGACTCATTTCGGATGAACAGGCGTTCCTCAATGTGTGTGCGCGCGGCGTGGGCTTTGAGACCTTCCAATACATCGACAGCATCCTGGCTTCCGCCGATGCGGCCAAGCGCGCCTTTGTGCTGGAGGGGTATCTGTTCCCCGATACCTACGAGGTGTATGCCGATGCCAGCGTCAACACCATCCTGATGCGCATGCTCAACCGCTTCAACGAGATCTATACCGATGCGTACGATGCGCGCGCCAAAGAGCTGGGCATGACGACCGATCAGGTGATTGCCTTGGCGTCGCTGATTGAGCGCGAGGCGCAGGCCGGCGGCGACTTTGCCAAGGTTTCTGCCGTGTTCCACAATCGCCTCAAGCAGGATATGCGGCTGCAGGCATGCTCGAGCCTGTCGTATGTGCTCAACATGAAAAAGTATACCTTTACCGAATCGGAGCTGGCCACGGACTCCCCGTACAACACCTACATGTACGCAGGCCTGCCGATCGGCCCCGTGTCCAACCCCGGCAAGGCCGCCATCGAGGCCGCGCTCAACCCCAATGCCGATTATTTGAGCGAGGGCTACCTCTACTTCTGCAACGCCAACCCTGCGGAAACCTCGGAGCTGGTGTTCTCCAAAACGTACGAGGAGCATCAGGCCAACGTGCAGCGCTATCAGCAATACTGGTCCTGATTGATCGGCGCATGGCCGATAAAATCACGCTTCCGACGGCCGCCTGCACGCGGCCGTCCTTCTCTTTTTCGGGTACAAAAATGTGACAAGAATTTGACGGAAACCGATTGACAACCCCATTCGGATCGTATATTATATAATCTAATATACTTTTCGGCGTTTATACCGTGCGGGATGCGGCAAAACGCAGTAATGATTGGGAGGAGAATGGAAAATGGGCACTGAACTCAAGAAAAAATACGGGCTACCCACAGCAATCGCCATGGTCGTTGGAATCGTTGTAGGCAGCGGCGTATTTTTCAAGGCGGAGGCGATTCTGAACAAAACCGGCGGCGACCTGCCGCTTGGCATCCTGGCGTGGATCATCGGCGGCGTCATCATGATCGCCTGCTCGTGCGCATTTGCTGTGATGGCAACCAAGTATGAGTACGTCAACGGCATTGTGGACTATGCGGATGTAACGGTCGGCAAAAAGTACGGCTACTACATCGGCTGGTTTATGGCGACCATCTATACGCCCACGCTCACGGGCGTTCTGGCATGGGTTTCGTCGCGCTACCTTTGCGTACTGATCGGGTTTGATATCACAAGTGCGGAGTGCCTGACCATTGCGTTTTTCTTCCTGATTGCCAACTATGCGCTCAACGCGCTGTCCCCCAAGATGGCGGGCAAGTTCCAGGTATCCACCACCGTCATCAAGATGATTCCGTTGGTTTTGATGGCGGTTGTCGGCACCATCGTGGGCCTGACCAGCGGCCTGACGGTGCAAAACTTCACCTCCGCGGCAGTCACCGCCGTGGATGGGTCGCCGCTGTTTGGCGCGGTGGTTGCAACGGCGTTTGCGTATGAAGGGTGGATCATTGCCACCTCCATCAACGCCGAATTGCGCGACGCCAAAAAGAACCTGCCCAAGGCGCTTGCCATCGGCGCGGCGATCGTTATGGCGATCTATGTGCTCTACTACATCGGCATCGCGGGCGCGGTGGACAAGGTCACCATGATGGAAAGCGGCGAAGTCGGCGCCAAGCTGGGCTTCTCCAACATATTCTCCAACGTGGGCGGAACGATCCTGTTCGTATTCGTGGTCATCTCCTGCCTCGGCACGCTCAACGGCCTGATGCTCGGCTGCACGCGCGGCATGTACGCGCTGGCTGTGCGCAACGTCGGCCCCCGTCCCGATGTGTTCAAGCAGGTGGACCCCATCACCAACATGCCGACCAACTCCTCCGTACTGGGCGTGCTGCTGGCCGGCTTCTGGCTGACGTACTTCTATGGCGCCAACCTGACGGCGCCGTGGTTTGGCGTGTTCTGCTTCGATACGAGCGAGCTGCCGATCATCACCATCTATGCGTCGTATGTGCCGATGTTCATCATGTTCATGAAGAAGGAAAAGGATATGAGCACGTTCAAGCGCTTTGTGCTGCCCGCGCTGGCGCTGTGCGGTTCGCTGTTCATGGTCATTGCGGCAATCTATGCGCACAAGATGGCAATCGTGTACTACCTGATCGTGTTCGTCGTCATCATGTTTATCGGCTACCTGTTCTCCAAGCCGAAGGCGGAAGCGAAATAACCCGATCCCAAGCATACAAAACGGGCTGCATCATCAATGATGCAGCCCGTTTTCTGTTGTTTCGTTATTCTGGCAATTGCCAAATCAGGAAAGCTTCTGTCCGCAGCCGGGGCAGTACACGCTGCCTTCGGAATACTCGCGTCCGCAGTTGGGGCAGGTGGGCGCGCGGAAGGTGCGCGCAACCTGCACATCCTCATACAGCTTGGCCTGATACAAGCCCACAAACAGCGGGCTGAACGCGGAAATGACCATGGTAATCAGGCCTCCGACGATGGCGAACACAACGCCCGCGTACGGGATGGTTGCAAGCAGGCCGAAGATCAGCGAGATACCCACAACGATGCCGAAGAACAGGATATCCGCGCCGAACAGCTTGCCGCGGTGACCCCGGGTTTCCTCCATGGAAACGCGCAGCGCCTGCGTAGCCGATATGTCTGGGCGCGTCAGAAGGATGTAGGGCACAAAACGGTACTGATAGACCTTGATGATGCCCAAAACGATGCCTGCGATGGGAATCAGGCTCCAGAGGAGGACCCACAGCGACATCCACGCCATGCCGCCGCACACGCGCTTGAAATCCTTGAAGCCCTGAAACAACTGCTCGCTGCTGACTTCCTCTCCGCGCAGACCCGCCATGAAGATGGCGATCATGCCGACCGACAGCGTCAGTGTAATGGGAATGGAGATGATGGGCAGGATACCCAGCATCGTCGCCAGCGTTGCCAGCAGCACATACATCAACGAGAGCCCCCATAGGCGCAGCGGTTTCTGTTTGAACACGGCCCATGCGGCACGATAGCTATTGAAAATCATAAATACCCCTCCAAGTTACATATTTGTTTTGCGTTACGTCAATACTATACCAAATTATTCAACATATTGCAATGGACGCGCGGCACATGCATGCAAAAACCGTAAAACCGATAAATTTCGATTTCATTGTTGACGGCAAGCATACATATTCGATATAATATATAATAACGCAGTATCGATCATGAGGATGAGGAGCATACATGAATTATAAAGCAATTGCTGAACAGGTTGGCCCACGCGTTGGCGCAACGCAGGAGTGGGTGTATCAGGTGCTGCGCGCGGGCATCATCGGCGGGCACCTGCCAAGCGGAACCCAGCTCAAGCAGGATGAAATCTCCGCCGCGCTGAACGTCTCCCATATTCCCGTGCGGGAAGCCTTGCGCCGTTTGGAAGCGCAGGGGCTGATCCGCATCCATCCCAACCGCGGCGCATCGGTGACCAAGCTGTCGCGCCAGTCGGTGGTGGATATGATGGAGGTGCGCGCCACGCTGTCGGTGATGATGCTTCGTAACAGCGCGCCGCTTTTGACCGAAGTGGACTATCAAAAGATGGAGGATATCATCGACAAGCAGCGCCATGCCGGGGATTTGTTCCGCTCCGAGGAGCTCAACTACGAGTTCCATGAGATACTCTCCTCGCATGCCGACAACAGCTTTGCGGAGCTGCTGATGGAGTTGGTGCACGCCAATATCGACCGCTATGTGCGCGCGGGCTTCTACCAAACGGAGGACACGCGCAACGTTTCCATCGGCCAGCACGAACAGATCGTGGCCGCCTGCCGCGCGGGCGATTACGACCGCGCCTGCGAGCTGCTGCGCGATCACATCCTGTCCGCCAAGGCGTACATCCCCGCCGAGGTCAAGTAGGGAGCGAAGGGCTTTTTCGGATAACAAAAAACAGATTGCGGCGCATAGACCGCCTTTTCCCGCACACGATAACGCTGTGCGGGTTTTTTTATGGAGTTTGTTAGGCGTCGGCGTATTCCTGCTGCTGCTGACGGTGCTGCCCATTCGGATACGGTTTCGGGCGGCGGCGACGGCGCAGGGCGGCCATGGCGAGATCAAAATACGGGTGCTGTGCATTCCGCTGAGCGCCTTTGTGCGGTTCCGATTGACGGACGGGCCGCTGGGCGGCGAGATCTTCCCGCCGTTCGGGCGCATGCGCACCATCAACTACGCCAGGCGGGAGGATCAGGAGGTGCCCGTATGGATCACCGCGCCTGTCAAGGAGGAATGGCGACAAAAGATCAGGGCGGAGTGGATCATCGGCGTTGCGGGCGCGCCCGACCTGACGGCGCTTGTGACGGGCTTTTTTGCCACGCTTTCGGAGGGAGTTGTCAAAACGGTTGCTACGCCCGTTTTTACGCAAAACGCGTTTCGGTTAAATCTGGAAGGGATAGTGCATATTCGCCTGGCAAATATTATCGGTGAAAAACTGCAACGTATGAGGAGAACAAAGCTTTGACACACCCGTTGGAAACCATGATTCAATCCGCCGTGGGCGAGCTGAAAAACCTGATTGACGCCAACACCATCATGGGGGAACCCATCCATCTGGCGTCGGGCACCATGGTGCTGCCCGTATCCAAGCTGTCGCTCGGGTTCGTCTCGGGCGGCGGGGAATACGGCACCAAAAATCCCGTCATCAAAAGCGGCTACTTGCTCGATAACGGCAACCGCGCCTACCCCATGGCGGGCACCATGACGGCGGGCATGGCGGTGACGCCTGTGGCGTTTCTGGCCGTGCAAAACGATGAGGTACGCATATTGCATGTGTCCGATGTGGAGCCCACGGGCATGATTGCAAACCTGCTGCCGCCGATTTTGACTGAGCTCAAGGCGCTGCTGGTATCCGCGCGGCAAAAGGGACAAAAGTGCGAGCAAACGCAGCAGTCATGAAACGCATCGTTGCGCTTGCGGCGGCGCTGCTGGCGCTGACGGGGCTGTTACCGCAGCGCGCGCAGGCGGATACGAAAACGCCGACCGTTTCGGCGGCGGGCATGGCGCTGTTTGAGGCGGAGAGCATGCGGCTGATCGCTGCCGACAACGCGCATCAAAAGGCTTACATGGCCAGCACCACCAAGGTGATGACGGCGTTGATCGTGCTGGAAACGTGCGACGTGGACGCCGTGGTAAAGATTCCCGACGAGGCCATCGGCATGGAGGGCTCCAGCATCTACCTTGCGCGCGGGGAGACGATGTCCGTGCGGGATCTGCTGCACGGGCTGATGCTCACCAGCGGCAACGACGCGGCCGTGGCGCTGGCCATGCACGCGGCGGGGTCGGTACAGGCGTTTGCGGAACGCATGAACGCGCGGGCAAAGGAGATTGGCTGCCAAAACACGCATTTTGCCAACCCCAACGGCCTGCCCGACGAGGCGCACTATACCACCGCGTACGATCTGGGGCTGATTGCGGCCACCGCCATGCAAAACGAGGCTTTTTGCAATATTGTCGGCCAAACGTACCACGAAACGGCCACGGGCGACAGGCCGCGCACGTTTAAGAACAAGAATAAGCTATTGTGGCAGTACGAGGGCGGCAACGGCGTGAAAACGGGGTTTACCAAGGCGGCGGGACGCTGCCTGGTGTTTTCCGCGAAGCGCAACGGCATGACGCTGGTAGGGACGCTGCTCAACGCGCCCGATATGTGGAAGGATGCGGAAGCGCTGCTCAATTACGGGTTTGAGACGATCGAAAACAGGCTGCTGCTGGATTGCGAGGCGCCGCTGGCGACCATCGCGGTGACAGGCGGCGAAAAAATGCATTTGCCTGTGGCGGCGCAACACGATATACTGTATCCGATGCTGACCGACGGCAGCGACGCCGTTTCCTGGGAAATGGTTTTGCCGCGGCAGGTCGCAGCGCCCGTTTCGGCGGGCGACGCGATCGGGTCTGTGACGCTGATCATCAACGGCGAAGCGGCCGATACGGCGCCGCTGATTGCAACGGAAAGCATTGCGTACATGGGCCTTTCAGAATACTGGAAGCGCATCGTGGAACGGTTCATCGCCTGACGGCGCGAAAGGGACGGGGGAAGTATGGTAAGACTGCAAAAATATATGGCGGATGCGGGGATTGCATCCAGGCGCGCCTGTGAGGAGCTGATCCTTGCGGGCCGCGTTGCCGTCAACGGGGCAACGGCAACGCTGGGCATGTCGGTCGGCGACGGTGATACGGTTTCCATGGACGGAAAGCCCGTTGAACGCGCGCAGGAGAAGGTGGCGGTCATCCTGTATAAGCCGCGCGGGGTGGTCAGCACCTCGTCCGATCCCGAGGGCAGAAAGACCGTGCAGGCGTTTGTGGACGATTTGCCGCAACGGCTGTACAACGTCGGCAGGCTTGATATTAACTCCGAGGGGCTGCTGCTGCTGACCAACGACGGGGATTTGGCCTATCGGCTGACGCACCCGAAGTTTCGGGTGGAAAAGACCTACTACGCCGTGTGCGACGGCGTGCTGACGCCCACGCAGAGCGCAAAGCTCATTAACGGCGTGCAACTGGAGGACGGCATGACCGCGCCCGCCAAGGTGCGCAACATCCGCAGCACGCAGACGGGCGGCACCTCGTTTGAAATCACCATTCACGAGGGGCGCAACCGCCAGATTCGCCGCATGATCGAGGCGGTCGAGCACAGGACGCTGCGGCTGAGGCGCGAGCGGTTCGGGCCGCTGCTGCTGGGCGAGTTGAAGCCTGGTGAGCGGCGTGTGCTCAGCCGCAAGGAGCTTGCGGACCTGCACGCATGGCTGGATGCGGCCGAGAAGCGCCGATAAATAGGGCTTGCATTCAAGTGCGATCGATGGTATACTGTTCGCGTTGGCGTTGTGAACGATTGAGAGAGAGTGGGAGACCCCCACTTTCTCGTTTTTAGGAGCTTGGAGGTTGGGATTGAAGACAACGGAGCGCGTGGAAAGCATTGTCAAAGGCGCGATTGAACAGCTCGGCTATACGCTGTGCGATGTGGAATTTGCCAAGGAATACGGCAATTGGGTACTCACATTATTTATCGATCAGCCGGGCGGCGTCACCATCGATGATTGCGAAAAGGTCAGCAGGCTCGTCGATCCCATCCTGGATGAAGCCGACCCGATCGAACAGGCATACTATCTATCGGTATCCTCGCTTGGGCTCGATCGTCCGCTCAAAAAGGATGCTGATTTTATGCGCAGCATCGGCGCAAAGGTTTCCGTGAAGCTCTATGCGCCGCAGGATGGCAAAAAGGAACTTTCGGGCAAGCTGGTTTCCTTCACCGCGGATGCGTTCCAGCTGGAAACCGCGGCGGGTACGACGGATATTTTACGCAAGGATGCGGCGCTGGTAAAGCCCGTCATCACGTTTTGAAAATGGTTAAGGAGCAGGAGAAAAGATGAACACAGCGTTTATTGAAGCATTGAATGCGCTGGAAAAAGAGCGCGGCATCAGCAAGGAGATTCTCATCTCCGCCATCGAGGCAGCGCTGATTTCGGCGTACAAGCGCAATTACGGCACGTCGGCCAACGTGCGCGCGGAGGTCGATTCGGATACGGGCAACATCGCCATATTCGCCAGCAAGGCGGTTGTGGAAACGGTTGAAAACCCGCACAACGAGATTTCGCTAGAGGACGCCAAGAAGGTCAACCCGCTGTATGAGGTGGGCGACGTGCTGGAGGAGGAGGTCAAAACGCGCGATTTCGGACGCATTGCCGCGCAGACCGCCAAGCAAATTGTCGTGCAGCGCATCCGTGAAGCCGAGCGCGGCGTCATCTACGAGGAGTATGTTGAAAAGGAAAACGAGGTGTTGACCGCCATCGTGCAGCGCGTGGAGAAGGGCAACGCCTATGTGGAGCTGGGCCGTACCGACGGGCTGCTTCCCTCCAACGAGATGATCCCCGGCGAAACGTACGAGAATACCGACCGCATCAAGGTATATGTGCTGGAGGTGCGCAAGGATAACAAGGGCCCGCAGGTGCTGGTTTCGCGCACGCATCCCGGCCTGGTCAAACGGCTGTTTGAGCTGGAGGTGCCCGAGATTCAAAACGGCGTGGTGCAGATCAAATCCATCGCGCGGGAAGCGGGCTTCCGCACCAAGGTGGCCGTGTACAGCCTGGATATGCAGGTGGACGCCGTGGGCGCATGCGTGGGCCAGCGCGGCTCCCGCGTGGAACGCATCGTCAACGAGCTGCACAACGAAAAGATCGACATCATCGAGTGGGATTCCGACTCGGCCGTCTATATCGCCAAGGCCCTGAGCCCCGCCAAGGTGCTCATGGTCTATATCAACGAAGAAGAGAAGGCCGCCAAGGTCATCGTCCCCGACAACCAGCTTTCCCTTGCCATCGGCAAGGAGGGGCAAAACGCCAGGCTTGCGGCCAAGCTCACGGGCTGGAAAATCGATATCAAGAACCAGACGCAGGCCGAGCAGGCCATGGAATCCATCTTCGACGACGGATTGGATGCGGATGCGGAAGAGGATATCGAATTGGATATCGTCGAGACGGACGTGGAAACGGACGAAAGCGAGGCGTAACGCTTGCCGAAAAAGATTCCCATGCGCATGTGCGTTGCATGCAGGCAGATGCGCCCCAAGAAGGAACTGGCGCGCGTGGTGCGCACGCCCGAGGGCGCGGTCGTGCTTGATAGAACGGGCCGTGCCAACGGCCGCGGCGCTTATCTTTGCCCGGATGCGTCCTGCGTGGAAAAGGCGGTCAAGATTCGGGCGATTGAGCGGGCGCTGGAGGTCAAGCTGGACGACGAAACGCTTGCGTCGCTGCGGGAGGCGATTCGCGATGGAAGCCAACAATAGGCTCAGAAGCGCAGTCGGCTTTGCCATGAAGGCGGGCAAACTGCAATCGGGCGGCTTCATCGTGGAAAAGCTTTTGCGCGCGGGCAAGGCCAGGCTGGTCATACTGGACGAAACGGTGTCCGAGAATACAATGGAACCGCTTTTGCGGCTGTGCGGCAACACGCACACGCCCTGGATACAGATGCCCGAGATGGGCAATTGCATCGGGAAGCCCGACCGCATGACGGCGGTCGTAACAACACAGGATTTTGCGGATATGATCATCCGCGCGGCGGCTGATGGGACATTGGCTTCCGATAAGACGACGGGGGTTTAGCTGAATGGCAAAGAGCAATCTAATGGAAACGGCAACGGAACTCAAGGAGGGCGTAGGCACGCTGCTCGATCGACTCGGGCGCTCGCAATCGCGCGTGACGGAGCTTTTGGATGCCGTAAAACAGGCCGAGCGGGGCATGTTGGAGAAGGAGGAGCTTGCGCGCCGCGCGCTTGCGGAACAGCAGCGCGCCGAACGGCTGCGCGAGATGCTCGCCTCCGACAAGGATTTGGCTGTGCATGTGGGCGGCGACGACGACGAGCATGAATCGTTCGACATGCCCGAGGCAAAGGCCGAGCCTGCTCCCAAACAGGCCGAGCCCACCGCCGAAAAGCAGGCCGCGCCGAGCGAGCAGCCCGCAGCGTCCGCATCGGCGCCCGCAGCGGAGCCTGTATCGGCGCCCGTTGCGGCAGCCGCCGAAGCGGAGCAGGCACAAAAGCCCGCGCCCGCTGCCGGGGCGCGCCCCGTTGTGCAGCAGCCTTCCGCGCAGCCGCAGCAGCCCAGGCCCCAACCCCGTCAGACGGCGGGCGGCTATCAGGCGCACCCCATCGACAATCGCCAGGGCGGCTATCAGCAGCGTTCCGCAGGTCAGGGCGGGTATCAGCAGCGTCCCGCAGGTCAGGGCGGGTATCAGCAGCGTCCCGCAGGCCAGGGCGGCTATCAGCAGCGTCCCGCAGGTCAGGGCGGCTATCAGCAGCGTCCCGCGGGCCAGGGCGGTTATCAGCAGCGCCCCGCAGGGCAGGGCGGCTATCAACAGCGGCCTATGGGCCAGGGTGGATACCAACAGCGCCCTGCGGGTCAGGGTGGCTATCAGCAGCGGCCTATGGGTCAGGGCGGCTTCCAGCGGCCCGCCGCGGCCGCACCGACGACTGCGGGCAAGGAGCGGGTCAGCAATTACGATCCGAACAAGAGCGCCTATACCCGCAACTATGAAGCAGAAAAACAACGCGCCAAGAACAAAAAAGCAATGGCGCGCGAAGCTGCGCCGAGCGCAAGCAATTGGGATGACGATACCGTAAGCGGAGGCCGCAGACCCAAGCGCGGCAAACAGCAGATCATGCGCCGCCCGGAGCCGATCATCATCGAGAAGGCGGTGATTACCACGGAAACCATTACAGTCAAGGACCTGTCCGAAAAGATCGGCAAGCCCGCGGCGGAGATCATCAAAAAGCTCTTCCTGCTGGGCATTATGGCCACCATCAATCAGGAGATTGATTTTGACACCTGCGAACTGAGCGCATCCGAGTTTGGCATTCAGCTGGAGCTCAAGCTGGCCAAATCCTTTGAGGAAGTGCTGACCGATACGGCCGACGACGTCGATGCGCCCGAGCTGCTTGTGGATCGTTCGCCCGTGGTTACCATCATGGGCCACGTCGACCACGGCAAAACGTCGCTGCTCGACGCCATCCGCAACAGCAGCGTCACCGAGGGCGAGGCGGGCGGCATCACCCAGCACATCGGCGCGTACACCGTGCAGTGCAAGGGCCGCACGATTACCTTTATCGATACACCGGGCCACGAGGCGTTTACCTCCATGCGTGCGCGCGGCGCACAGGTGACGGATATCGTCATCCTTGTTGTGGCCGCCGACGACGGCATCATGCCGCAGACCGTCGAGGCCATCAACCATGCCAAGGCCGCCAAGGTGCCCATCGTGGTTGCCATCAACAAGATGGACCGCGAGCAGGCGGACCCCGACCGCGTCAAGCAGCAATTGACCGAGTACGAGCTGGTCGGCGAGGAATGGGGCGGCGAGACCATCATCGTGCCCGTATCCGCCAAGACCCGCATGGGCCTGGATAACCTGCTGGAGATGGTGCTGCTGCAGGCGGACATTCTGGAGCTCAAGGCCAACCCAAACCGCTCCGCCAAGGGCACCATCATTGAGGCCAAGCTCGACAAGGGCCGCGGCCCCATTGCGACGGTGCTGGTGCAAAACGGTACCCTGCACCGCGGCGATATGATCGTTGCGGGCACGGCATACGGGCGCGTGCGCGCCATGATGGACGACCGCGGGCGCATGGTCAATGCGGCGGGCCCGTCCATGCCTGTTGAGGTGCTTGGGTTTTCCGAGGTGCCCGACGCGGGCGACGTGCTCAACGTTGCGGAAGTGGATAAGCTCTCCCGTCAGGTGGCGGAGGAGCGGCGCGACAAGATCAAGGCCGAGCAGCTCAAAAACCGCTCCATGGTTTCGCTGGACGATCTGTTCAACCAGATGGCCGACGGCGACATCAAGGATCTTAACATCATCGTCAAGGCCGATGTGCAGGGCTCCGTGGAAGCCGTCAAGCAGGCGCTGGAGAAGCTCTCCAACGAGGAGGTGCGCGTCAAGTGCATCCATGGCGGGGTCGGCGCCATCACGGGCAGCGATATCATGTTTGCGTCCGCATCCAACGCCATCGTCATCGGCTTCAACGTCCGTCCCGACGCCACCGCGCGGGCCGCGGCGGAGAAGGAGAGCGTGGATGTGCGCACCTACCGCATCATCTACAACGCCATCGAGGATGTGCAAAACGCCATGAAGGGCATGTTCAAGCCCGTGTTCAAAGAGACGGAGCTGGGCCGCGCCACCGTGCGCGAAACCTTCAAGGTCTCGGGCGTGGGCACCATCGCGGGCTCCTATGTCAACGATGGCAAGATTACCCGCAGCGCGCAGATTCGCGTCGTGCGCGACGGCGTGGTGGTGCACGAGGGCAAGATTGCATCGCTCAAACGCTTTAAGGATGACGCCAAAGAGGTGCTGTCGGGCTTTGAGTGCGGTATCGGCATCGATGGGTTTGACGACGTACGCCAGGGAGACGTGTTTGAAGCGTTCTTCATGGAGGAAGTAAAGAGGTAACAGCAGTATGTCTGCCATTCGTGAAAGCCGTATGAACGAGGAGGTTTTAAAAACCGTTAGCGAGATCATACGGGAGATGAAGGACCCGCGCATATCGGATATGACCACGCTGACAGGCTGCGAGGTTACCAACGACCTCAAATATGCCAAGCTGCGCGTATCGGTATACGACGAGGACGAGGCCAAGCGCAAAAAAACGGTCGATGCGCTCAACCATGCCGCGGGCTTTATCGCGCATGAGGTGGGCGCGCGCATGCGCATCCGCGCGGTGCCGAGCATGAAGTTTGCTTTGGACGATTCCATCGCGTACAGCGTGCATATCGCCAAGATTTTGGATGAACTGCATACCAAGGAGAGCGATTGATATGCGGTCGGCCGCGCAGTTTATTCAGGCGCATTCGGATTTTTTGCTGATTGCGCACATGTCGCCCGACGGCGATACCATCGGCAGCTGCCTGGCGCTGCACGAGGGGCTGTTGCAGTTGGGCAAGACCGTGCAGACCGTCTGCGAGGACGATGTGCCGCAGATTTACCGCTTCCTGCCAAACGCCGCGTGGATTGTTCCGCCCGTGCAAGCGCGGCAGTCTGAAGCGGTTATTTGTGTGGATTGCGGCGCGCTTTCCCGCGCGGGCAAGTGCGAAAGCTTCTTTTCCGCGGCCAAATATACCCTCAACATCGATCATCACAGCACCAATGATCGGTTTGCGCAGGACAATCTGGTATCGTTTGTGGCTGCAACGGGCGAGATCATCTGCGATTTGCTCAAAACCCTGGGCGTGACCATCACCGTTGATATGGCAAGCAACCTCTACGCTGCGTTGACGACCGATACAGGGAATTTTGCCTACTCCAACACCACGCCCGAGACGCTGCGCATTGCGGCCAACCTTTTGGAGACGGGTATCGATCTGCCGTACCTCAACCGCATGCTGTTTCGCACCATTCCGTATCACAAGATGCGGCTTCGCGCGCTGGCGGTGATGAAGACGGAGCTGTCCGAGTATGGACGCTTGGGCATGTCCGTGTTGACCGTGGACGATTTGGCTTCCATCAACGCAAAGCCCGAGGACGTGGAGGGCATCATCGATTCCATCCGCGATATCGACACGGTGGAGATTGCGGCGCTGCTGCGCGAATGCGCCAACGGCACGGTGCGCGTGGCGCTGCGCGGCAAGTCCAAAGTGGACGTCAGCGTTATTGCATTGCAGTTTGACGGCGGCGGTCACAGGCTGGCCGCGGGCTGCACGCTGCAAGGCCCCGTCGGGGACGCTTACGAGACCATCCGCCTGCTTTGCGCACGCGAACTGGCAGCATCGGAGGCATGATGGAGGGCGTCGTTACGCTGTTAAAGCCGCCGGGCATGACCTCCAGCAACGGCGTGTACGATGTGCGCCGCATCTTTGGCGAAAAATCGGCGGGGCATCTGGGGACGCTTGATCCCGGTGCGGCGGGCGTGCTGCCCGTCTGCCTGGGCCGCGCGACAAGGCTGTTTGATTATCTGGTCGACAAGGAAAAAACATATGTGTTTGAAATTGCGTTCGGCCTGACCACCGATACGCTGGATGCTTACGGCCGGGTGACCGAAACGGGCGAGGCGGCGGTTTCGGAGCAGGCGCTTGCCGATGTGTTGGCGCAGTTTGTCGGCACGCAGATGCAAACGGCGCCCATTTACAGCGCCTTGAAGGTTGGCGGGCGCAAGATGTACGATCTGGCGCGCGCGGGCGAATATGTGGAGCCAAGGCAGCGGGAGATCGCCATCCATAGCCTGCGCATACTGGAGCGCACGGCGGAAAACCGCTATCTATTGGAAACCGTCTGCTCGCGCGGCACCTATATCCGCACGCTCTGCGCCGATATTGCCAAAGGGCTCGGCACAGTGGCCTACATGTCGTTTCTGCTGCGCAGCGCAAGCGGGCCGTTTCGGCTGGAACGCGCGTGGACGGTAACGGAGATGGAGGAACGGAAGGCGGCGGGGCGGTTGAGCGAAACGCTGATGTCCTGCGAGGAGGCGCTTGCGTTTTTGCCTGCGCTTGTACTGCCTCCCGATCGCCTGAAGGCGGCCAAAAACGCGCTGGAAACACACGTTGCGGATGCGCAGGACGGCAATGTGCGCCTGTATTGCGAGGGCTTCCTTGGCGTAGGCAGGGTGGATCAACACCGCGTAAAGCTTGCGGTGCATTTATACTGAGGGACAATATGGAACAAAAACGGGAGGCCGTCGTTGCGCTTGGCATGTTCGACGGCATGCACATAGGCCATTGCGCGCTCATTCGCCACGCAGTTCAAGCGGCGGCCGATGAGGGCTGTATTGCGGCCGTATATACGTTTTCCAATCACCCGTCGGAGGTGCTGGGCAAAGGCGTCAGGCTCCTGTCCACGGCCGATATGCGGCGGGAGCGGATGTTATCGCTGGGCGTTTGGGACGTGCGCATGGATACGTTTACCAAGCAGGTGGCCGCCGAGTCGCCCGAGGCGTTTACCGATATGCTGCTGAATCTTTGGGACGTGCGCCGCATCGTGGTGGGATTCAATTACACCTTTGGCTTTCGGGGGCTGGGCACGCCTGAGCGATTGACGCAGCTTGGCAAGGTGAGGGGCTTTTCGGTGGATGTGGTGCAGCCTGTGCTGTGGCGGGGCGAGCCCGTGTCCAGCACGCGCATCCGCCATTATATCGAGCAGGGCGACGCAGAGGGCGCATCGGAGATGCTGGGATATCCCTATACGTTATGCGGCTCGGTGGTGGAAAACCGCCATATCGGCCGCAGCATCGGATTTCCCACGGCAAACATCATACCCGAGAGCAACCGTGTTCTGCCCAAAAACGGCGTCTATGTGACCCTGGCTTCGCTGGACGGGCTGCGCTATCGCGCGGTTACGAACGTGGGCACCAACCCGACGGTGGGCGGGCGGAAGCTTTCCGTGGAAACGCACCTGATCGGCGGCAGCGGCGATCTGTACGGCAAAACGCTCTCGGTTGCGTTCGTCCGACGCATCCGCGGCGAGCGCCGCTTTGCCTCGGTGGAGCAGCTGCGCGCGCAGATTGCATCCGACGCATCCGCGGCGGGGAGCGATACGCTGCCGTATGGGGACGCATCGCAGACGCAGGCAGAATAGTGCGGAGCCGTATTTGTAAAATAATATAAGAAAAGCGTTTTTTCAAATTTGTTGTTTACAAGCCGATGCGGGTATGCTATCATTGGTAGGCAACTTTGAACCGCTCACATGGTTTTGCGACACTCCGACGCATTACTCTGTCCGCGGGGATACAAAAAATAACGGAGGGTATCATGAACAAACAGGAAATCATCGACAAATACGCCTTGCACGAAGGCGATACGGGTTCCCCCGAGGTGCAGATTGCGCTTTTGACGGAGCGCATCAACCACCTCAACGAGCACCTCAAGCTGCACAAGAAGGACCATCACTCCCGCCGCGGGCTGCTTAAGATGGTCGGCCAGCGCAGGGGCCTGCTCAACTACCTCAAGGAAAAGGACATTGAGCGCTATCGTACGATCATTGCGAGCTTGAACCTGAGAAAATAATGAGAAGGGCGGGGTTTTTCCCGCCTTTCTTTTTGTACGTTCCGTCGCGAAAAAACGGCCGAAAACGACAAGCCTTGCAGGTAAAAGTTGCAGGATGCCGCACCCGATTGGTCGGCTGCGCATTCGTTGCAACGGCTTGCTTTGAAACGGCCGATAAGGTTTATAATAAAGGATAAAGAGGAAAGAAAGAGGAAACAAAAACATGCAAAAAACATTCGAAATGCAGCTTGGCAATCGTACGCTGGTTGTTGAGACGGGAAAGTACGCCGAGCAGGCGGGTGGCAGCTGCCTGGTGCGCTGCGGTGACACCGCGGTGCTGACCTGTGCAACGGTTGCAAAACAAGCCAGAGACGGCGTGGATTTTCTGCCGCTGTCGGTAGAGTTTGAGGAAAAGATGTACTCGGTGGGCAAGATTCCCGGCGGCTTCATCAAGCGCGAGGGCCGTCCGTCCGAGCGTTCGATTTTGACGTCGCGTCTGATCGACCGTCCCATCCGCCCGCTGTTCCCCAAGGGCTTCCACAATGATATTCAGGTGGTT
Source organism: uncultured Oscillospiraceae bacterium (assembly GCA_964600225.1). GTDB lineage: Bacteria > Bacillota > Clostridia > Christensenellales > CAG-138 > CAZRIT01. The sequence continues at coordinate 40,772 of CAZRIT010000004.1, forward strand.
TCCACCGTTTTGTCGGTTGAGCAGGACGTGACCCCCGATATCCTCGGCATGATCGGTTCGTCCATTGCTTTGTCCATATCCGATGCGCCGTTTGCCGGCCCCACGGGCTCGGTTTCCGTCGGCATGATCGATGGCGAATACATCCTCAACCCCGATCTGGCCCAACGCGAGCAGAGCCGTCTGGCCCTGACCGTCTCCGGCACCAAGGACGCCGTGATGATGGTGGAAGCGGGTGCCAAGGAGGTCAGCGAGGAGGAAATGCTCGGCGCCATCCTGTTTGCGCACGAGGAGATCAAAAAGATCGTATCGTTCATCTCCGATATCGCAGCCGAAATCGGCAAGCCCATGCGCGAGGTCGTCATCCACAAGCCCGACGACGCGTTGACCGAAAAGGTGCGCGCCTATGCGTACGATCAGGTTGTGTGGTCGCTGGATACGTTCGACCGTACCGAGCGCGAGACCCGCAGCGCCAAGGTCAAGGAGGAGACGATCGCGGCATTTGCCGAGGAGTTCCCCGAATCGGCGGGCGACATCGGTGATATCCTGTACGCCATGACCAAGGAGGTCGTACGCGACAAGATCATCAACAAAAAGATCCGTCCCGACGGTCGTGCGCAGGATGAGATCCGCCCCATCTGGAGCGAGGTCGGCATTCTGCCGCGCACCCACGGCAGCGCCGTGTTCACCCGCGGCCAAACGCAGGTGATGACGGTGACCACGCTCGGCACCATGGGCGAGGCGCAGATGATTGACGGCATTTCACTCGACGAGAACAAGCGCTACATGCATCAATATAACATGCCGCCGTATTCCGTGGGCGAGACGCGCCCCATGCGCGGCCCCGGCCGCCGCGAAATCGGCCATGGCGCGCTGGCGGAGCGTGCGCTGGAGCCTGTGCTGCCCAGCGAAGCGGAGTTCCCGTACTGCATGCGTCTGGTGAGCGAGGTCATCAGCTCCAACGGCTCCACCTCGCAGGCCTCCATCTGCGCAAGCACCCTTTCGCTCATGGATGCGGGCGTGCCGATCAAAAAGCCCGTTGCGGGCGTTGCGATGGGCCTGATCAAGGACGATTCCACGGGCAACCTGGCTATTCTCACCGATATTCAGGGTCTGGAGGACTTCCTGGGCGATATGGACTTTAAGGTAGCGGGCACGCGCGATGGCATCACCGCCATCCAGATGGATATCAAAATCAAGGGCATCGACCGCGAGATTTTGACCCGTGCACTGGAGCAGGCGCGCAAGGGCCGCATGTTCATCCTCGACAAAATGGCCGAGACCCTGCGTGAGCCCCGTGCGGAGCTGTCCCCGTACGCGCCGCGCATCATCACCTTCACCATCAACCCCGACAAGATCCGCGAGGTCATCGGCAGCGGCGGCAAGGTTATCAACAAGATCATCGCCGATACGGGCGTCAAGATCGATATCGAGGACGACGGCACGGTGTTCATTGCCTCGGCCGACGCCGCGGCGGGCGCGGAAGCCAAGCGCATCATCGACGGCATCGTCAAGGAAATCGAAATCGGCGACGTGTACCTCGGCACGGTTGTGGGCATCAAGGACTTTGGCGCGTTTGTCAACCTCAAGCCCGGCACCGACGGTCTGCTGCACATCTCCCGCATCGCCAACAAGCGCGTGGAGAAGGTGGAGGACGTGCTGTCCATGGGCGAGCAGGTGCTGGTGCGCGTCATCGACATCGATCCCAAGAACGGCAAGATCAGCCTGACGCGCAAGGACCTGTTGCCGCAGGATAAGGAATAACTCCCAAAGCGGAGCTTGATAAGGCGCAGCAAAGCCGCTGCGCCTTACGCATATGTTGGCCGCCCGATGCATAAACTGCCGTATCGGGAGGTGCACCAATATGCGTACACAAAAGGCAGCCGAACAACTGATCAACGCCGTCAACGTGCTCATACTGCTCATGATTGCGCTCATCTATGTGGTGACGGGCACGCACGTCGGCGACGACGCCATCGCGGCGCTGTCGGCGGGCACGGTCTATCGCGGCAGGCAAAACGGCGCTGTTGCGCTGGAATGCGCCGTAACCTGGAATGCCGAAGCATTGACGGACATGCTCGATATCCTGAAGGAAAAGGATGCGCGCATCACCTTCTTTGTCAGCGGCAAGTGGGCCAAGGCCAACGCAGCGACGCTCAGGCGCATGGTGGAGGACGGGCACGAAATCGGCACGGGCGGCTACTCGCCCACGCTTGACGGCTCGGTCACCATGGTGGAAAGCGATATCGCCGCGTCGGTATCGGTCATCGAGTCCATCTCCGACGATACCACGCGCCTGTACTACGCGGGGCTTCGCGACCGCACAACGTCCGCACGCGCTGCCGAACGGCTGGGCATGACGCACGTTTCCGCCACGATCGACCTGCTTTGCGCAAACGGAAATGCGGAGGATATTGTCAGCCGTGCATCACAACAGGCGTTTGATGGAAGTATATTCTTGTTGCAGCCGACGGCCGCGGCGGTTGAGGCGCTGCCCCAACTGATCGATTTGATTCACGAAAGCGGCTATGCCGTGGGCACGGTCGGCGATGTACTGAAAGGAACGGGATAAATGATTGAACTGAAAACTCTCGATAGCGGCGTACGCGTCGTTTCGGAACGGATGGAGCACCTCAAGGCGGTATCCATTGGCGTGTGGGTCGATACAGGCTCCGTGCGCGAGGAGGCAGCCGAGGCGGGCGCTTCCCACTTCATCGAGCACATGGTGTTCAAGGGCACCGAGCGGCGCAGCGCCGAGCAGATTGCCATCGATATGGACGCCGTCGGCGGGAGCATCAACGCCTTTACCTCCAAGGAGTGCACCTGCTACCATGCCAAGGTGCTGGACGAGCACCTGCCCATCGCGTGCGATGTGCTGTCGGATATCGTGCTGCACAGCACCTTCGACGAAAAGGAACTGACCAAGGAAAAGGGCGTCATACTGGAGGAAATCCTCATGACCGAGGACAGCCCCGAGGACCTGTCGGCGGAAACCGTCAACATGCTGTTCTTTGGCGACAAGGCGCTGGCGGGGCCCATCCTTGGCACCAAGGAATCCGTGGCGGCGTTTGACCGCGCGCGCCTGCTGCAATATCGGGACAAGCACTACCTGCCCAAGAACATCGTCATTGCGTGCGCGGGCGGCTTCCAACAGGATCGGCTGTACGAGCAGATTGACCGCTACTTTGGCATGCAGCCCAACGATGGGGCTGCGCCGCCGCTTAAGGAGGAGTTCCCGGGCGGCAGGCATATCCAATGTATCGAAAAGGACATCGAGCAGGTGCACATCAGCATGATGCTGCCCGGCTTTGCGCGCGATACCGATGGCCAGTACCCGCTTTCGGTGCTGTCCAACATCATCGGCGGCAGCATGAGCAGCCGACTTTTCCAAAAGGTGCGCGAGCAGCGCGGCATGGCGTACTCCATCTATTCCTATCCCATCAGCTACACCACCACGGGCACGTTTTCGCTGTATGCGGGCACGGGCGCCAAGCAGGCGGCGGAAGTGACCAAGCTGATGATGGATGAGCTGAGAACCATCCGCGAAAAGGGCGTTACGCAGGAGGAGTTCAACCGCTGCCGCGAGCAGCTCAAGGGCAGCTACCTCATCGGCATGGAATCCTCGGGGGCGCATATGAACGCCATCGGCAAGGTCATGTTGTTACAAAAACGTGAATATGATGAGGCGGATACCCTCCGCCGCATCGAATGTGTTACAATGGAGGATATCAAGCGCATTTTGCCCGTATGCCTCAGCGAGGACAACCTGTGCGCCGCGTTTGTGGGCAGGGTCGGGGATAAACGGCAGCAGCTTGAGGACAGCCTGAAATAGCAACGGCCGTTCGGTGAGAGGGGGATGCATCCGATGGACAAGCTGGAAACCATTTTTACCATGCAGCAGGCGCTGGATGACGATATCGTCAAACGGCGCCAATTGGACTATCCGACGGATGTTTGGATGCAGCGCGAGGTGCTCGCCATGATCTCCGAGCTGTCGGAGGTGCTTGACGAGGTCAACTTCAAGTGGTGGAAGAACCCCAAACCGATCGATTCCGACGCGCTGAAAAACGAGCTGGTCGATGTGCTGCATTTCTTTGTGAGCATGTGCCTCAAAAGCGGCATGGACGCGGACGAGTTGTATGCGCGCTACTGCGAAAAGAACAGGGAAAACTTTGACCGTCAGTATGGCAGGAGCCAAAAGACGGGCTACGAGATAGGGCAGGAGTAAGCATGGCCAGAGGGAAAGTGCGGTTCAAGGCACGGTTTTTCGTGGTACTGTTGGGCATCGTGGGCGTGATTGGCCTGACGGTGTTTTTGATATTGGCAGGCAGCAAGAAGGGCGATATCAAGTTTGGCAGCATCGACTCGGAGCTGGAGGTCAGCGCAGCCATCATCCGTGACGAAACGGTCGTCATGACCGAAACGTATGAAAAGGTCAACTTCAACGTGGTGGAGGGGCAGACGGTCAACACGGGGGAATTGATTGCCGAGGTCTACAAGCGCGGCTATCAGGATGAAACCATGGTGACGCTGCTGAACCTGCAAAAGCAGATTTACGCCTATCAGCTGCAGCAGCTTGGCGGCAGCATCCCGCCCGAACTGGCCGACGTCAACGAGCGCATCGCCTCCGTGGAGGAGCAGATCCGCACGGTTTCCAGGGACGAAAGCGATTTGGACATGCTGACCCTTGAGCAGACGCTTAAAAACCTGCAATCGGAGCGCAGCACGCTGCTACAAACGCTTGTAACAGCCGATAGCACGCTGACGGGCTACTATAACCAATTGGGCGCGCAGCAGAAGGCCCAGCAGGACTGGAAGCACGATATCGTCAATAACGCGGGCAGCGGCATCGTCAGCTTCTATTTCGACGGCTACGAGCAGGTGCTGAGCATCAACAAGCTTTCCACCATCAACGCCGCCCTGGTCAGCAGCGTCGTGCGCGGCGGCAATACCTCCAGCGCGGCGGATTCTTCCTCGCAGACGCCGCTCTATCGCATCATCAACAATACGCACTGGTACCTGACGTTTGTAACCAAGGCAACGGAACCCATGCGGCTGGCCGCGGGGGAACAGTACACGGTGCAGTTTACGGATTATTCGGATCAAATGTACACCGCAACCGCACTGGAAACGGTGCTGTCGGAGGATTCGGTGGTCAATGTGCTGGAGTTTAACACCGATATCGGCAACCTCATCGGCGTGCGCACGGTGGCCATCAAGGTGCAAAAATCCGCGCAGGGGCTGGTGGTGCCCATCGACGCCATCACCATGGTCAACGGCGTGGCGGGCATCAACATTGAGTATGGCGATATGCCGCTGCGGGTTGAGGTGGATATATTGGCCATGGACGGCAACCGCGCCGTCATCCGCGCCAGAAACGACGCCGATACGCTGGCGGCGGGGCAGGAGTATTTAAAGCCATGACTATTGCCGAAAACATAGCGTCCGTCCAAACGGAGATTGCCGCCGCATGCGCGCGCGCAGGGCGCGACCCCCATGACGTAAGGCTCATGGCGGTGAGCAAGTATGTCGATACGGATCGTATGCGGCAGGCGGTGGATTGCGGGATAGCCCTGTTTGGGGAAAACCATGCGCAGGAGCTGGTTGAAAAGAAAACTTTTTTTGAACTAAACCGCTGTTCGGTGCATTTTATTGGACAACTGCAAACGAATAAGATAAAATGTATTATTGGAAGTATGGACATGGTCGAGTCCGTCGACAGGATTCGTCTGGCGAACGCGCTCAACGAGCGCGCCAAGGCGCTGGATATCGTGTCTGATATACTGCTCCAGGTCAACATCGGCAACGAGCCGCAAAAGGGTGGCGTGGCCGAGGCGGATTTGGATCTTGTTACCGATACGATTGCTGCGTTGCATCATCTGCGGCTGCGCGGGCTGATGTGCGTACCGCCTGCGCTGCCTAGCGAACAGACGCGTCCGTATTTCAGGCGTATGAAAACTCTTTTTGATGCGTTGGCGGGACGGTTCGGGCCCATGTTCGACACGCTTTCCATGGGCATGAGTCACGACTACCCCGTTGCCGTCGAGGAAGGCGCAACGCAGATACGACTCGGCTCGGCGCTGTTTGGTGCACGCGACAGATCATTATCGGGTTCCGCCGATAACACGGCGGACGAGGCGATACCTCGGAGGGGAATGGATGGCAAGCCTTTACAATAAGTTTCTGGACTTTATCGGCATCGAGGAAACGGACGATTACGAGGAGGATCGCCGCGATCGGGATCGCGACGATTATTATCGTGACGAGCGTGACGAGCGCGACCGTGCGCCCGAAAACGTTGTAAACTTCAACAGCCGCGGCAGCTCCCGCGGCAGTTCGCGGCACGACCGTGCGCCCGCCTCGGGCACGGGCGGCAACCTGCCCATCTCGGGCGGCATGAAGATGATCGTGTATCATCCCGTCAGCTATGAGGATACGCAGGCCATCATCGATAACCTCAAAAACCGCAAGCCCGTCATCGTCAACATGGAGGAGCTGGATTTGGACTGCGCGCAGCGCATACTCGATTTCCTTTCGGGTGCGGTGTACGCGCTCAACGGCACCATGTGCAAGATTTCGCGCGGGATATTTGTCGTAGCGCCCAACAACTATGATGTTGTCGGCAACGGCGAGGATGATTACAGCGATCTGTAACGCCGCCTTTGGGCGCGGCCTTTGGTTGAACGCCTCACGGCACATCCTCGGATGTGCCTGCTTTATCGTAAGGGGAGGATGAGCATGCGCTCCATTGACGACATCATCAACAAGGAATTCCACCGCTCCTTCATGGGGTACGATATGCAGCAGGTTGATCTGTTCCTCGATGAAATCATCGAGCGGTTCGAACGGCTGGAGTCGGAACGGCAGGAGATGCTCACCGCCATGGAATACCTGCTCAACAAACTGGACGAGGCCAACAACCTGCCTTCGGGCTCGTCGCGCAAGGCCCTGACTTCCCATCAAAGAAAGCTGCCGCTGCGCGTGCGCGCGCCCAAGCAGGATATTGATGCGCCCGATGCGGAGGCGGAGCTTGAGGAAGTGCTGGCGGTTGCCATCGAGTACGAAACGTATGAATCCGCGCCAGAGGCCGATCCCCCCAAGGAAAAGCCCGCGGCTGCGGAAAAGCTGCAAAACGACCGATAAAAGCCGCATTGTGGCAAGAATTCGGTTGACAAACGGCAGGAATCTCGGTAGAATAGGCGTTGGCTGATTTACGGGAGAGACGTATGGAACTAAACCTCACTGCGGCGCTCAAGCAGGTTGGCGAACCGTTTTCGTTCGACGAAACGGAGGCGCTTGCCCCGCTGGCGTACGGCGGCCGCACAATCGAATTGGAAGCGCCCGTGCACGTTGCGGGCACGTTCGTGTTCGATGGGGCGGCGGTTACGCTGGACGCAGAGGCCGATACGGTTTTGCATTCGGTCTGCGGGTTTTGCAACACGGTGTTTTCCGAGCCGTTCACGTTCCCGATACGGGAGCGCTTTGTCAAGGCACAGCTCATGGCCCCCGAGGATGAGGAGAGCTATCCGTTCACGGGTGAACGGCTTGATTTGACCAAGGCGCTGACCGACAATCTGTTGCTGCATATGCCGTTAACCTGCATTTGCAGCCCCGATTGCAAGGGACTTTGCCCGATTTGCGGCGTAAACCGCAACCTGACGGCATGCAATTGTCAGCCCATGCAGAAGCCGGGCCCGTTTTCGGCCCTGGCGGAATTATCAGACGAAGAATAGGAGGGATCATCATGGCAGTACCCAAGAGAAAAACTTCAAAGGCCAGGCGGGATTCCCGCAGAGCCGGCAACAACAACGTTGTCGCGCCCAATCTGTCGGAATGTCCGCAGTGTCACGAGCTCAAACCGTCGCATACGGTTTGCAAGGCCTGTGGGTATTACGACGGCAAGCAGGTTGTCGACATGACCAAAAAGGACAGCGCGAACGCCTAACGGTCGCTCCACAATCGATTCCATCGATACCCCGTACGCGGATTGACCGGTACGGGGTATTTTGGGTTGCATCGGCGCGCCCGACAACGGTATAATGACATCATGTCAAATGAGAGGTGGGATTCCATGCGGATTGCAATTGACGCAATGGGCGGCGATTATGCGCCCGAGGCCGTACTCGACGGCGTTGGGCTGGCCATGCCCGAACTGGGCGACGACGTTACGCTGCTGCTGTTTGGCACGGAGGCGGTGCTTGCCGACGGGCTGAAGGCGCGCGGTATTTCGGATAACCGCATACAGATTGTGCCTGCGACGGAGATTGTCGGCTGCGACGAAGCGCCGACCCTGGCCGTGCGCAAAAAGAAGGATTCCTCGCTGGTGCGCGCCATACAGGCCGTGGCCGAGGGCGAGGCGCAGTGCGTGCTGTCGGCGGGCAGCACGGGTGCGCTGCTGACGGGGGGCACGCTGATCATCAAGCGCCTGCCGGGCGTCAAGCGGCCCGCGCTGGCCACCATGCTGCCGACCATGGACGGCTGCGTGCTGCTGCTGGACTGCGGCGCGAATACCGATTGCAAGCCCGAGTACCTCAAGCAGTTTGCCGTCATGGGCAGCGCCTACATGCGTGGGCTGATGCATGTGGAAGCGCCGCGCGTGGGGCTGTTGAACAACGGCGCAGAGGCGGAGAAGGGCAACGAGCTGACCAAGGCCGCGTATCCATTGCTTAAGGCCGCCGATATTCGTTTTGCGGGCAATTGCGAGGCGCGCGATGTGATGTCGGGCGCGTTCGACGTGGTGGTTTGCGATGGGTTCGACGGCAACGTGCTGCTGAAATCCATCGAGGGCACGGCGGGACTGATGATGACGCTGCTCAAGGCGGAGCTTTCCTCGTCGGTGCGTACCAAGCTGGGCGCCGCGCTGGCCATGCCCGCGCTGAAAACGCTCAAAAAGAAGCTGGATTATACCGAGTACGGCGGCGCGCCGCTGCTGGGTGTTTGCGGCGGCGTCATCAAGGCGCACGGCAGCTCCAACGCCAAGGCGTTCCGCTCGGCCTTGATGCAGGCGGTCGGGCTGGTGCGCGCGGACGTGACGGAACTTGTCAAATCCGCGGCGGCCTCTGCGGCAAACGAGGATTGACAGATTCGCCGCGGTCATATAGAATACTTGCGTGGCGAAAGCCAATATATAGGTTTATAATGCCGCCAGGCGGCACAAAGGAGTTATGATATGTATTTTGAAAAAGTGCGCGACGTCATCGCAAAGCAGTTGGATATCGATCCTGCCATCATCAGCATGGAGAGCAGGCTGATCGACGATTTGAAGGCGGATTCGCTGGATATCGTGGAGTTGATTATGGATCTGGAGCAGGAGTTCAACATCGAAATCCCCGATGAGGAGCTGCCCAAGGAGCACACGGTTTCCGATATCGTCGGATATCTGGACAAGGTCTGATCGCAAACGAACGCTGCCCGCATCGTGGGGTGCGGGCTTTTTTATAGGAAAGATATGACAGCTTGAACCCTCAATTGCCTGAACAACCGCCGCTTGACGCGCTGGAAGCGCGCATCGGGTATACGTTTTCCAACCGTTCCCTCTTGGAAACGGCGCTGACGCATACCTCGTTTGTCAAGGGCGACGGCCGCCACGCGCAGCACAACGAGCGCATGGAGTTTTTGGGCGACGCGGTGCTGGAGCTGATCGTCAGCCGCTACCTGTACGGGGCGTATCCGAGCATGAACGAGGGCCAGATGACGCGCATGCGCGCATCGCTTGTTTGCGAGCGGTCGCTGTTTACCGCGGCGTGCGCGCTGGAGCTGCCCGCATGGTTGCGGCTGGGCAACGGCGAGGAGCAGACGGGCGGCCGCAAGAAGCCCTCCGTGGTGTCCGATGCATTGGAGGCGGTCATCTGCGCGGTCTTCTTGGATGGCGGCAACGACGCGGCCGAGCAGCTTGTAACGGAACGAATCCTGCCGCTGCTGAAGCAGGCCGCGGCAAGTGACGACGATAAGGATTACAAAACGCGGCTGCAGGAGCTTGTGCAGCGCGATCACATCGGGCAGCTCTCCTATCGACTCCTGGGGGAAACGGGGCCAGAGCACAGCAAACTGTTCACCATGGCGGTGCTCCTTTCGGAAAAGGAGCTGGGCAGGGGCGTCGGCCAGAGCAAGCAATCGGCGGGTCAGGCGGCGGCGCAGGCGGCGCTTGCGGCTTTGGCCGATCGGGAGGCGGGCGTATGAGGCTGGCCAAGCTGGAGCTCAACGGCTTCAAATCCTTTGCAAGAAAAACGGAGATACAGTTCAGCGACGGCATCACCGCCGTCATCGGCCCCAACGGAAGCGGCAAAAGCAACATTGCCGATGCCATCCGCTGGGTGCTTGGCGAGCAGAGCGCCAGGACGCTGCGCGGCGCCAAGATGGAGGACGTCATCTTCAACGGCACCCAGCAGCGCAAGGCGCAGGCTTATTGCGAGGTCACGCTCACCTTCGATAACAGCGACGGCAAGCTGAACGTGCCGTTTGAGGAGGTTGCCGTCACAAGGCGCATCTATCGCTCGGGCGAGAGCGAGTACAGCATCAACAAAAATGCCTGCCGCCTGCGCGACATTCAGGATATGTTTCGCGATACGGGCATCGGCAAGGATGGCTATTCCATCATCGGCCAGGGCAAGGTGGATGAAATCCTCAGCAACCGCTCCAACGATCGCCGTGCGGCGCTGGAGGAAGCGGCGGGGCTGATGCGCTACCGCGTGCGCAAGGAGGAAGCCGAGCGCAAGCTCGATCACACGGAGAAGAACCTCCTGCGCATCGAAGATATTTTGGAAGAACTCGGCCAACGGCTTGGCCCGCTGGAGGAGCAGAGCGCTTCCGCGCGCACCTATCTGCGGCTGCGCGACGAACTGAAGGATTGCGAAGTCAACATTTTCCTGTATCAGCACGACCGCTCCATCGAAAAGGCGAACGCCGTCAAGGCGGCCATCGAGCAGATGCAGGCGGAGCAAAGCGTGTCACAGGCGAGCGAGCAGGCCCTGCTGGAGGAATGCGCGGCGCTGGAGGAGCGCGTGCAATCGCTCGATAGCGCATTGACCGAGCAGCAGAATAAGCTTTTGCAGATGCTTTCGGGCGTGGAAAAACATGTCGGTGAAAGCCGCGTGCTGACGGAACGCCGCGAGCATGCCGAAAAGGAATGCGCTCGCATCCGCGCGGAGCAGGCGGAGTACGAGCAACGGCTGCATGCGCTGTCTGAGACGCTCGACGGCATGCGTGGCGACGACGCCAAGCAGGCCGCGCTTACGCGTCTGGATGCGGATATCGAGCAGAAGCTTGTGGAATTGAGCGATATGGACGCCGAGGTGAGTCACGCCGAGGCGGATCTGGAGGATAAAAAGAACAGCATCATCGAGGCGATGAACCGCGCATCCGACGTGCGCAGCCGCCTCACGCGCTTTGAAGCCATGAAAGCCGCCATTGCCGAGCGTCTGTCCGCGCTCGACGAGGAGGACGCGCGCAGCGATGCGGCAAGCCAAAAGCTGGCCGATGAGCTTAAATTGTCCGAGCAGGCATTGGCCGAGCAGGCGACGTTAACCGCGCAGGCCAAGGCCGATCTGGACGCGGCCGTTGCCAACAGGCTTGCGGTGCAGACGGCGTTTCTCAAACTGCAGGAGGAAGCCCAACAGGCGGAGCAGCGCATCAGCGCGGCGCAATCGCGGCTGAGGGTCTTGCAGGAGATGGCAAAATCACGCGAGGGCTATTTTGCCAGCGTCAAAAATATCATGAAGGACGCCGCGTCCGAGCCGCGCCTGTCCCGCGCCATACTGGGCGTGGTGGCGGAGCTGATCGACGTGCCCAAGGATTACGAAACGGCCATATCCATGGCGCTGGGTTCGAGCATGCAAAACATCGTCACCCCCACGGCCGAGGACGCGCAGTATGTCATCGAATACCTGCGCAGCCGCGACTATGGGCGGGCAACGCTGTTGCCGCTCTCCATCCTGCACGCCAACTCGCTTAGCGCGACCGAGCGCGGCTGGCTGGATGCCCCGGGCTGCCTGGGCGTGGCAAGCGAGCTGATCGATTGCGACGACAGCGTGCGCGCCGCGGTGGAATACCTGCTTGGCCGCACGGTGATCGTCAAGGATCTCAACAGCGGCATCGCGCTCAAAAAACGTTCCCGCAACGCCTTCCACATCGCTACGCTCGATGGCGATATCCTCTCCACGGGCGGCTCCATGAGCGGCGGCAGCCTGCAAAAACGGTCGTTTTCGCTGCTGGGGCGCGAGCGCGAAATGAAGGAGCTGGAGGCAACGCTTTCGGGGCTGGAGCGCAAGCTGACCGAGCAGCGCGCGGCGCAGACCGAGAAGGAGCGCACGCTGCTGCAGTGCGATGTACAGATCGATGCATTCCGCAACATGCTGCACGCAAGAGAGATGGATGCCACACGCCAAAAAGAGCAGCGCGATATCATCCTGCGTGACGCCGAGCGCGCGGCAGAACGCCAAAACGAACTGCGCACGGAGCGTGAGCAACTCAATGAGAACATCCGTGATATCGAGCAGGAGCGCGCCGCGGCCGACGAGGCGCAGCAATCCATCGAGCTGGGCAACAGCACCACGCGTGACGATGTAACGACCGCACAGCAGGCTTTGGGTGAACTGCGGGCGCGGCGCGAGCAGATCAATACGGAACTGACCGATCAGAAGGTGCGCCGCATGGCGCTGGCCAAGGAGCAGGATGCGTGGCTGACGGAGCAAAAGCGCATGCAGACGGAGCTTGGCGAACTGACGGCCAAGCTTGCGGCGCGTCAAAAAGAGCTGGACGAGCATATTTTGGCCATTGACGAGATCGACCAAACGCTTTCGGGTATGCTCTCGGGCATCAATCTGGAGCAGAGTGCCGCCGCGACCGAAAAGGAGACGCAGCGCAAGCTGGAGCAGGAGCGCGCCGCGCTTTCCGAAGCGCTTTCCGAACAGCGCGCGCGCCGCGAGCAGCTTTTGACCGATATGCGGGAGCTGACCGAGCGGTTGCACAGGCAGGAACTGACGCTCAGCCGCACCGAGATGGAACTGACCAACATGCAGGATCACATCTGGGAGGAGTACGCGCTCACCTACGACAACGCGCTTTCCATGCGGCACGATATCGCCGTCGGCGCCACCAACGTGCGCATCGGCGAAATCAAAGCGGAGATACTAACGCTGGGCGATATCAACCTTGCCTCCATCGAGGATTACAAGGCCGTCAGCGAGCGGCACGCCACGCTCGGCGCACAGCACGAGGATTTGCGTAACGCCAAGGCCGATCTGGAAACGCTGATTGTCGAGCTGACGGGCACCATGCGCGAGGTGTTCCTCAAGCAGTTTGCCATCATCCAATCCAACTTTACCGATGTGTTTACGGAGCTGTTCGGCGGCGGGCACGCGGAGCTGTGCCTGGGCGACGACAAGGACGTGTTGGGGTGTGATATCGATATCATCGCCCAGCCCCCGGGCAAAAAGCTGCAACTGCTGTCGCTGCTGTCGGGCGGAGAGCGCGCGCTGACGGCCATTGCGCTGCTGTTTGCGCTGCTTAAGCTCAAGCCGCCCGCGTTCTGCCTGCTGGATGAAATCGAATCCTCGCTCGACGAGGTCAACGTATCGCGCTTTGCCAACTATATCGAGGGCTATCGCGACGATACGCAGTTCATCCTCATCACCCACAGGAAGGGCAGCATGGAGGTTTGCAACGTTCTCTACGGCGTTTCCATGGAGGAGAAGGGGATTAGCAAGATTGTATCCGCCAGATTCGGAGAGGTGAGCTGATGAAGGATCCCAAACAAACGTACCAACAGTGGAAGAAGGGCCTTTCGCGCACGCGTTCGGGCCTGTTTGCCAAGCTCTTTGGCGGCGGGGCGCGCGTGGACGAGGCGTTCTTTGAGGAATTGGAGGAAGCGCTGATTCTGGCCGATGCGGGCATGGAAACGACGGAACGGCTGCTTTGCGAGCTGCGCGACGCGGTACGCGCCGAGAAAGTGACCGACCGTGCGGTGGCGCGCGACATGCTGGCGGGGCAGATTGAGCGGATCGTGCGGCCCGAGAGACCGTTTGCGCCCGAGCAGGGGCCTGCGGTACTGTTGGTTGTGGGTGTCAACGGCGTGGGTAAAACCACCTCCATCGGCAAGATGGCGGCCATGTATCGTGCAGAGGGGCGCAAGATGATGCTGGCGGCGGCGGATACGTTCCGCGCGGCGGCGGCGGAGCAGCTTGGCCTCTGGGCGGAGCGCGCCAACGTGCCGATGGTGCGGCACAAGGAGGGTGCGGACCCCGCGGCGGTCGTGTTCGACGCTATCGCCTCCTACAAGGCCAAGGGCTGCGACCTGTTGATTTGCGATACGGCGGGCAGGCTGCACAATAAGCAGAATTTGATGAGCGAGCTGTCCAAGATGCGGCGTGTGATTACGCGCGAGCTGCCCGATACGCCGTGCGAGGTGCTGCTGGTGCTGGATGCGGTCACGGGCCAAAACGCGTTGATGCAGGCAAAAGCGTTTGAAGAGTGCTGTACGCTCGATGGGGTTATTTTGACCAAGCTGGACGGTACCGCCAAGGGCGGCATTGTGGTTTCGATTGCGGATTCCCTGCATGTGCCCGTGCGCTTTGCGGGCGTGGGAGAGGGCATCGACGATTTGCAGCCGTTCGACGCCAATCTGTTTGCTAAAGCCCTGCTGGAGTAGCGAACGGCGCAGCCTCGGGTTCCTTCATCAGGTACCATTTCACCATCAGGCGCTTGATAAACGGGATGCGCAGCAGCCCGTAGACCAGCAGCGTCCCGAACAGATTCAGTATCACATCATCGATGTCGCAGCTTCCGCAGCACAGCAATAGCTGCAGTGCTTCCACCGCCACAAGGACCGCGGTCATGAGCAGCAAAAACTTCCAAAATTTCCGCATACTGACAAACAATATCGGCAAAAACGCCGCCATCGGCATAAACAGCAGCACGTTGCCCATCAGGTTGGCCAGCGGGGTGGACACGCCGATGATATCGTAGACCAGGCAGCGGATGTACAGGCGTATCGTTTCAAACGGACGGAAGTTGGTCATTAGATCATAGTTTTCCCGATAGTACGCGCGGTTTGCCGCATAGTCGGCAAAATCGATGCGCGCAAGGAACAATGTGGAAAACAGCGCCAGCAGATAGAACGCAAACAGCACCCACACCACCGTGCGCACGGCCCGCGCCTTCTGCGCGCGTTCGGGCAGCGAGTACACCACAAAAACCGTGCCGACGATCAGCGGCAGGCAGACGTTCAAAATGCACCGCATGACAGGCATGAGACGGCTCATACCGCCAACGGGCAATGCATATGCGTAATACAGCATGACGACGGCGGAGATGATCAACAGCACGATGCCGCCGATGCGCAGCGCTTTGGCTTTCGGATCCATGTATCGTATCATACAATATCATCCGCCCAAAAACAAGGACAGCGGAGCCCCGTTTTGCAAGGGCTCCGCTGCAATGTTTGCCGAAACGGCCGCGCCTTAGCGGATGGCGGAGGCAAGCCTGTCCGCGCGGTCGGTGCGCTCCCACGGCAGGTCGAGGTCGGAGCGGCCAAAGTGGCCGTAGGCGGCCGTCTGGCGGTAGATGGGACGGCGCAGGTCGAGCGCATCGATGATGGCAGCCGGACGGAAATCGAACGCACGCTCCACGATGCGCTCAAGCTCGTGAACGGGCACTGCGCCCGTGCCGAACGTATCCACGCGCACGCTGACGGGACGCGCCACGCCGATGGCGTACGCAAGCTGGATTTCGCACTTTCTCGCAAGCCCCGCCGCGACGACGTTCTTTGCCGCATAGCGCGCGGCATACGCGGCGCTTCTGTCGACCTTCGTGGGATCCTTGCCGGAAAAGCATCCGCCGCCGTGGCGCGCATAGCCGCCGTAGGTATCCACAATGATCTTGCGCCCCGTCAGGCCCGAATCGCCCGTGGGCCCGCCGATGACAAAGCGGCCCGTCGGGTTGACGAAGATGCGCGTTTTGTCGTCGATGAGGTGCGCAGGGATGGTGGGCAATATGACATGCCGCTTGATATCGTTGGCAAGCATATCCATGTCCACATCGTCATGCTGCGCGCTGATGACCACGGTGTCGATGCGCGCGGGGCGATCGCCATCGTACTCCACCGTCACCTGGCTCTTGCCATCGGGCCGCAGATAGGGGATGGCGCCCGCTTTTCGCACGGCCGTCAGGCGGCGGGTCAGATCGTGCGCCAGATCGATCGGCAGCGGCATCAGTTCGTCCGTTTCGTTGCAAGCGTAGCCGAACATCATGCCCTGGTCGCCCGCGCCGATGTTGTACTTCTCGTCCGTTTCGCCGCGCTTGGCCTCAAACGCCTTGTCCACGCCCATGGCGATATCGGGCGACTGGCCGTTGATGGCGGTGATGACGGCCAGCGTGCTTGCGTCAAAGCCGTACTCGGGCTTGCTGTAGCCGATATCGCGCGCAACGTCGCGCACGAGTTTGGGAATGTCCACATAGCAGTTGGTGGTGACCTCGCCCATCACCAACACCATGCCTGTAGTCGCCGCGCATTCGCACGCCACGCGGGATGCGGGATCGGCCGACAGCATGGCGTCGAGCACGGCGTCGCTGATGCAATCGCACAGCTTATCGGGGTGCCCCTCGGTGACGGATTCGGATGTAAATAGTTTTCGTGCCATAACAAATACCTCCAAACAAAAAAATATCCTCATCTTGCGATGAGGTAATCGGTTGGACAACGCTCATCTTTCAGCTTTCGCTGCCGGATTTGGCACCTTGCTTACATGTTGTAAGCAGGTTGCCGGGCTTCACAGGGCCGGTCCCTCAGCCGCTCTTGATAAGGCGATATGCGGTTGTCAATTGGATTATAGCATAGCCGTATTTCACTGTCAATTCGCCTTTGTGCGACAAACGTGCGATTGCGGTTTATCGGAACTTGACGCCGATATCCGCAAGCTGTGCCCGCGTCTTTTGAAAGCGGGCCGCATTTTTCACGCCGATGCATTCGCACAGCACGCAGGCTTCATATCCGCGCCTGCGCGCGCTGCGCGCGGTGGCGGCAACGCAGGCATTGCCGTCGATTCCGCAGATATCAACGGCGGATATGCGTTCCCCTTCAAGCAGCTGTGACAATGCTTCGTTGGAGAACGCATCGCCCTTGGCCTTTCGGAAAACATGATCGGATACGATGCTTAGTTGGTTTGCAAGCTCAAAACAGTGTTCGCCATCCCGCAATACGCGTACATTCTTTACATAGACGACGAGCGCATGGCTTTTCAGGGCTCGTTGGATTTGTTGGTTGATTTTCATCGGCAGCGCTTCGTCGTATGCTGCCATATACTCCTGCTGTACGTCGATTACGAGCAAAGCATTCCGTGCCGTTATTTGGCGCCTGTGTGCTTGACGTGCAGCGCCTTGAGCACGGCGCACTGGGTTTTTCCGTCGGGGACGTCGCCTTGCATGATGCGGCGCACCAGCGTATCCAGCGGGATGCGCACGGTCTCCAAAAACTCGTCGTCGTCGGTGTGCGCGTCGCCATAGCGCAGCTGCTCGGCCAGATACATGTGGATCACCTCGTCCAGATACGCAACCGACGGGTAATACTTGCCAAGGTAAGTCAGCCTGCCCGCCACCGCGCCCGTCTCCTCGGAAAGCTCGCGCACGGCGCATTGCTCGGGCGATTCGCCGATATCGAGCTTGCCCGCAGGAATTTCCAGTAGCGTGCACCCGAACGGGTAGCGAAACTGCCGCACCAGAATGACCTCGTTTTCATCGGTCAGCGGCACGATGCACACCGCGCCGCTGTGGCGGATGACCTCGCGCATGGCCTCGCGGCCGTTGGGGAGCGTCACCCTGTCGCGGGTCAGGTGTACGACCTTGCCGTCATAGATGGTTTCGGAGGAGAGCTTGGTTTCCGTCAGGTTGGACATGCTGTTACTGCCTCTTTCGTAAGCTTGCTTACATCATAACATAAACGGAGCGGGATGAGAATGCATCAATTACAAATGCGTTGTTGCACACGTTTCACAATCGAGCTTGCCAATTTGTGCTATACTGAATCTATGGAAACGATAGAAAAACAAAGGATTGTCCTGTGGGGAGATTCGCTGGGCCGCGGCGTGGTTTGGAACGATGCGCGCGCACGCTATGCCTATGCGCCCGAATCGGCTGCCGTTGTCGCGGGTGAGGCGCTCGGCCTGCAGGTGGAGAACCATTCCAAGTTCGGCAGGACTGCGCCGGAAGGGCTGGAGCTGATGACGCGCGAACTGGCGGAGGGCGTGGACTGCGACGCCGCGGTGATCGAATTTGGCGGCAACGACTGCAATTTCGACTGGGCGGCCGTGTCCGCAGCGCCCGAAGGGGAGCATCTGCCCGCAACCACGCCCGAGACGTTCCGCAAAACGCTTTCCGAGATGGTGCAGCTTTTGAAAAACCGCGGCATCCGCCCGATTTTGATGACGCTGCCGCCCATTGACGCCAGGCGGTACTTCCGCTTCCTGTGTGGCAGCAAGCTCAATCCCGCCAATGTGCTCAAATGGCTTGGCGACGTGCAGCAGATCTACCGCTTTCAGGAGCTGTATTCGCACATCATCGAGCAGGTGTCCTTTCGGATGCAATCGGAGCTGATCGACCTGCGCGCGCAGTGCCTGCAGGAGCATGCGTATGTGACAAGCATGCTCTGCGCGGACGGGCTGCACCTCAATCCGCTGGGACAGCGTTTTGCGGGAGAATGCATCTGCCGCATCGTGAAGGGCAGGCGGTAACGGATGTTTCATATTGTGCTGGTGGAGCCCGAGATTCCGCAAAACACGGGCAACATTGCCCGCACTTGCGCCGTGACGGGTACGCGGCTGCATCTGGTGCGACCGCTGGGCTTCTCCATAGACGACCGCAGCCTCAAGCGCGCGGGGCTGGATTATTGGGATGCGCTGCAGGTATGCTGCTACGATGATTTCCACGCGTTTACGCAGGCGCACCCGCAAGCGCGCATGTTCTTTCTCTCCACGCACGCCAAGCGCTCCTATGCCGAGGTTTCGTACCGCGACGGGGATTTTCTGGTGTTTGGCAAGGAAACGGCGGGGCTTGGCGAGGCGATTTTGAGCCAATATGCCGACAGCGCCGTGCGCATCCCCATGCGGGCGCAGATGCGTTCCCTGAACCTCAGCAATGCCGCCGCGCTGGTTTTGTACGAGGCGTTGCGCCAAACTTCCTTCCCAAACCTGGTTTAGTGTGAAATACAGGCAAAAAATGCTTGCAATGCCCGATAGAACGTGTTAGTATAGTTTCGTTCGATTTTTCGTAAGGAGGTGGACTTAAGCATGGGTAAATTCTGCGAAGTCTGCAACAAAGGTGTCATGTCCGGTAATCTGGTCAGCCACTCCAACCGCAAGACGCCGCGCGGCTGGGCGCCGAACATTCAGACGGTGCACGTTGTCGTCAACGGTACCGCCAAGAAGATGAATGTCTGCACCCGTTGCCTCCGTTCCGGCAAGGTTACCAGAAGCGTCTGACGCCAAAGCGCGCAAAGCGTTTTCACGACAAATGCAAGGAGCCGCAGAGCGGCTCCTTTTGCGCACCTCGAAATCGGTAAAAACATACAAATCATTCCAGCGACTGCCTGACAACATATAACAATATCCCCGCCGCGACGGATGCGTTGAGCGACTCCGCCTTGCCATACATGCTTAGCCGCACCTTTTGGCAAAGCGCGGCCACCGCGTCGCTCACGCCGCTGCCCTCGCTGCCGATGACAAGCGCCGCGCGCCCAATGTGCGCAGGCAACGCCTCGGCGCCTTTGAGATGCCCGCAGATCGGCGTGAAACCGTCCGAGACGAGCGTTTTTAGCGCGGCAGACAAATCCCCGCGCCAAACGGGCAGATGGTAGGTGGAGCCCATGGCGGCACGCAGCGCCTTGGGCGCATACGCGTCGGCACAGGCGGGGGAGAGCAGCACGCCGCTTGCGCCGAATGCATCGGCAGAGCGGATGATCGCGCCGACATTGGCGGGGTCCTGCACGCCGTCGAGCAGCACGGTGAGCGCGCCGTCGAAGCGCGCGGGCAGCGCGCAGTCGGGCGTACGCACAACGGCCGCAACGCCCTGGGGCGTGCGGCTGTCGCATACGGATTCCAGTACGCTGCGGGTGACGGCATAGGCGTTGACGCCCGCGGGCACATCAAACGGGTGGCCCTGTTCGATCAACAGCGTCTCCACGCCTGCGCCCGAGGTGATGGCGTCCTGCACCAGCTTGTCGCCCTCGATCAGGTGCAGCCCGCTTTCGTGCCGCGCCTTGGCGGTTTGCAGCGCGCGCGTCGCTTTGACGATGGGGTTGTTGCGGCTTTCGAGCAGAAGCATGGTCAGTCCGTTGCCAGCTCGTCGTCCTTGAGCACGCGTACGCACGCAAGGTCCAGCAGCACCTTGACGTCGTCGCCCACGGCGAAGCGCTTGGTGATCTGCGGGTTGAATATCTCCACTACCAGCACGCTGCCCTCGATTTGCACCTCGTATTCGATCTGCGAGCCGAAGTAGGTTGCGCGCGTCACCTTGCCGGGGATGCCCTCTGCGCTCGGCTCGTCCAGCGAAACGTGCTCGGGACGGAAGGCCAGCGCACAGCGTTCGCCCGCCGATAGCGATACGTTGCCGGGCACGGGCAGATGGAGCCGGATGGCGCCGATGGAGACGTCCGCGCCGTCGGAGCCGCCGCCGACATATGTGCCCGAAATGAAGTTGGCCTTGCCGATGAAGTGGGCGATGAATTTGTTAAGCGGATATTCGTAGATCTCCTGCGGGGAGCCCATCTGCACCAAATCGCCGTCCTTCATGATGACCACGCGATCAGAGATGGCCATGGCCTCCGCCTGATCGTGGGTGACGTAGAGGCTGGTGATGCCCAGGCGCTTTTGCAGCGATCTGAGTTCGTCGCGCATCCGTTCGCGCAGCTTGGCGTCGAGGTTGCTCAGTGGTTCGTCGAACAGCAGCACCGCAGGCTCAATGACGATGGCGCGCGCAAGCGCCACGCGCTGCTGCTGGCCGCCCGAAAGCTGGCTGGGGAAGCGCGCCTCGAGGCCGTTGAGCTGCATCAGCTCCAGCACCGCGTCGGTGCGGCGGATGATGGTGTCCTTGGGCAGGCGCTGCACCTGCAGCCCGTAGGAGACGTTCTCCCAGATGGACATGTGCGGGAACAGCGCGTAGCTTTGGAACACCATGCCGAGGTTTCTCTTGTTGGGCGGCACGGAGGCCATGTTGTCGTTGCCGATGAGCACCTGACCCGCCGTGGGGTATTCAAACCCTGCGATCATGCGCAGCGTAGTGGTCTTGCCGCAGCCCGAGGGGCCGAGCAGCGTAACCAGCTCGCCCTCGGCGATGCTGAGGTTGATTTTATTGACCGCGACAAACTCGCCCGCCCCATCGTGGGACCGGAAGGTTTTGGTGACGTCCACGAGTTTGACGCTGCTGCTTTTTTGGTTGAATTGATTGATTTCCATAGTTGCCTCCGCCTTGTCAATTTGACTTTGCTGCGCTGCGGCGTTTGGGGACGCGCGCGCGCGGCTTGAGAATGATTTTGATTAACAGGTCGATCACGCCGATGGCGATGAGGATCACCACAATCATCATGATGACCAGCGCCGCGGCGATGCTGTAACGCGCCGCTTCAAACAGGTTGAACACCTTGCTGGTGACCAGGCTCCAGCGTGCGGATATGATGAAGATGATGGCCGACACCGCCGTGATGGCGCGCACATAGGAGTAGACCAGCCCCGAAAAGAAGGCGTTGCTGAGCATGGGCAGGTCGATTTTTAGGAATGTGCGCGTGCGGCTTGCACCGAGTATGGTGGACGCCTCCTCGATGGCGGGGTCGATCTGCAACAGCGTTGACGTGCCCGATTCCACCGCCACGGGCATGTTGCGGAACACGAACATGGTAATGAGGATAAACGCCGTGCCCGTCCAGTGCCATGTAAACGTCAGGTGGATGGGCGTGGCCAGCGTAATGGCGCAGCCGACGGCCGCGCACGCGGCGGGCACACCAAACAGCATCGCCTTGCGTACGGCGGGCTTTTTGAATTTAACGGACAGCGACAGGATAAACGCAATGATCAGCCCAAGCAGCGCGCCGATGACGGCCGCCCAAAAGACGGATGTGGACGGGACGGTGAGCTGCATTTTATTGAAGGCCAGCACATACCCGATGCCCAGCACCGTGCCGGGGATGGCGAATGCCAGCACCGAAAAGATCTCCATAATCTTTTTGCCCGGGAAGCGCACGCGCACGGTGATGTAGGCAATGAGCATGCCCAAGAACCCGCCGATGGGCGCGGAGAAGGCGGCAAGCTTGATGGAGTTTTGCAGCG
Source organism: uncultured Oscillospiraceae bacterium (assembly GCA_964600225.1). GTDB lineage: Bacteria > Bacillota > Clostridia > Christensenellales > CAG-138 > CAZRIT01. The sequence continues at coordinate 63,073 of CAZRIT010000004.1, forward strand.
GCCGCCAGCCAAGGTCAACCGCGTCGCGGAAGTTGAGCAGGGTGAACGTGTAGTCGCGCCCCCAGGCCTTGACGAACGCGCCGACCAGCACCGTGCCGTACAGTATGATGATGAACGAGGAGATTGCCATACAGAATATGAACAACGGCCGCGTAATCTTCTTTTCATGGATGTTTTTGCGCGCCTGCGTGGGCTTGCCCGTCACCGTAACGAAGCTTTTTTTGCTGACCCAGTATTTGTTGAGCAGGTACGCAACCAGCGTTGGCAGCAGCAGCAGGATTGCCATCATGGAGCCCTTGTTCATATCGAACATGCCTGTGATGATGTTGTACGCCTTGATGGCAAGCGTGGTAAAATCGCCGCCGATGACCGCCGGGTTGGAAAAATCCTCCAGCGACTGGATGAACACCAGCAGCAGCGCAGAGATGATGCCGGGTACCGCAAGCGGCAGCGTCACCGTGCGGAACACATGCAGCCTGGATGCGCCCATGCTGCGCGCGGCGTCCTCCACGGAGGAGTCGATGGCCTCCAGGATGCCCGACAGCGTCAGGTACGCTACGGGGAAGAATGACAGCGACTGCACAACGATCAGGCTGCCCATGCCGTAGACGATGTTGTTGCTGATGCCTAAGATTTCCTTGGTGACCAGCCCCTGCTTGCCGAACAGGAATATGATCGACAGCGACAGGATGAACGGCGGGGAGATGATGGGGATGGTCGCCATAAACTTGAAAAACTTTTTCCAGCGCACGTCGGTGCGTGTGATGGTGAACGCAAACACAAAGCCGATCAGCGTGGCAATGACGGCCACGATCAGCCCGAGCTTGAGGCTGTTCCAGAAGGACTCCATATAGGACCGCCCGGTCAGGATGGTCGCCGCGTTTTCCAGCGAGAAGCGGCCGTCGACCGTGAAGCCGATGCGGAACACCTTGGACAGCGGGAACACGATAAACAGGAACAGCGCCGCGAACACAAGGATGATTGCCAGCATCGTAAACGGCTGGCGGAGCAGCCCCTTGTATGCGTTTTGCCGCGCCTGCCGATTGAATGCGCGTTTGGCAGCGCTTGCATTGTAGCTTTTTGCCATATTTACTCTCCAGACTTGTTCAGGCGAGGGGAGTCGAACCCCTGCGGTCGTCGCGGCGCCAAATGCGCTGATACTGTGTTTGCGCGGTGCGCTTAAGATGCGGGGCCGTTATGGAAACGGCCCCGCACAGTTCAATCGCGTTGGTTAGCTGAGAACCTTTGCATTGTCCTTGTTTTCGATCTTCTCGCCAAACTCGGCGCACAGGCGTTCCTTGTTTTCGCCCGCCCAGATGGCGTCGTAATCGACGATGGCCAGCTCGCTGATGGGCTGGATGCGGGAATCGACCACCGCTTCGGTGTTCACGGGGGTACGGAAGCTGTTGTTGGTCGAGAACAGGTCCTGACCCTGCTTGCTGATGACGTAATCGATGAACAGGCGCGCCGCGCCCTCTTCGCCCTTAATGCCGCCCTTGACCAGCGCCGTGGCGCCCACTTCGTAGCCCGTGCCCTCGGTCGGGAACGCGCAAACGATGGGGAGGTTGCCCTTATCGTCGGTGGTGTATTGCAGCGCGTCATGCGCAAACGTCAGGCCGATGGCCGCTTCGCCGAGGCCAACCTGGCTGGGGGCAGCAGCGCCCGCCTTCGTGTAGTAGAGGATGTTGGAGTCAAGACCCGTGAAGTATTCCCAGGCCTTCTCTTCGCCAAGCAGCTGCACGATGGTGGCAAACACCGTGTAGGCCGTGCCCGAGGTGGCAGGGTGTGCCATAACGATGTTGTCCTTATACTTGGGATCCAGCAGATCCTGCCAGGTGGTGGGGTATTCCCAGCCGTTCTCGGCAAAGATTTCGCTGTTGCAGGCAAAGCAGATTGCGCCTACATAGAAGGGCGAGTAGACGCCGCCGGCATCGTGGTAGTTGGCGGGGATTTTATCGATGCCCGCCGCCGTGTAGGGTTCCAGCAAATCGCGGCCGGTCGCGTTGACATAGTTGTCGGTGGAGCCGCCAAAGAGCACGGAGGCCTGCGGGTTGTCCTTTTCGGCGTCGACGCGGGTAATCATTTCGCCCGCGGACAGGCGCAGCGCGTTGACGGTGATGCCCGTGGCCTTTTCGAACGCTTCGAGATAATACTGATACTCGCCGTCGGTCAGGCAGGTGTACATCGTGAGCGTGTCGCCGATGACGTAGCCTTCGATTTCCTCACCGATCTTGGTGCCGTGTGCGGCGGGTTCCGCCGTATCGGGCGCATCGGCGGGGGCTTCCGTGGGAACTGCCGTGGGCTGGCTTGAGGTAACCTCAACGCCGCCGCAGCCGATCGCCGCAAGGGCCATCAGGACGACCAATAGGACTGCCAGAGTTTTTTTCATGTACCTGTTTCCTCCTTGTTTGATGTGTATTGTTTTCCTTGCCGCCGCACAACGCGGATCGACGCAGACGGGAGAACACACGCTGCTACGGCGGGCAAGCTTTGATATCGGGTTTTTGAGGTATCGGTTCGGTCTATGTATCGAATATTTCGGATCGGATTCGCATTTGGTTATAGATAAATCTACCACGAATTTTTCGCCGTGTCAACGCATGCGCTTGTCGAACCGCGTGCTGAAGCTGCCATGCGATACGCTTGCGCGGCGCGGCTGTGGCACAGGAATGTAAAAATAATCGGAATTACATGCAAATAATGATGATATTCCCTTGTTTGCGCGGGAATTGTGCTGTAAAATGCTTCCAATGATACGCGCCGGGCGGAAGGGAGGGCAAAGCCATGTATCGCCATATTGACGCCGACATTGTCTCCCTGATGCTTGCCGTTGCGCTGTATATGAACATTGGCACCGCCTTCCGTAAGGGAACCATGCGCGACAGGCGTTTCCTCAACTGCGTTTTGATGCTGTTATTGCTGCTGATTGCGGATATCGGCGCGTGCATGGCCATGGAAGCGCCCGTCGGCAGGGCGGTGTTCCTGTCGGCGCTGACCATCTACAACGCCTGCCTGGTGCTGACCGTAATCGCGTGGCTGCATTATCTGATCGAGTTGATTTACGGCGACCGTGCGGAGGTGGCGATGCGCCTAAGGCGCATCAGCATTGCGCCGTACTTTGTATATCTGGCGCTTCTGCTGTACAATCTGCGGGACGGCTTGCTGTTTTCGTGCGATGCGGACGGCGCGTTGGCGCATGGGCCGCTGTTTTTTCTACCTGCCACGCTGTATGGCGCATATACGGTCTGGATGGTTGTTGTGGTGGTCAGCAATCGGAACAGGATTGTTTCGGCAAAGCTTCGCAGGCTGCTGCTGGTGATGCCTCTGTTGACTGCGGCGGGCGTTTGGGTACAGTCCGTAGCGGACGGCTGGCTGACGATTGCCCCGTTCTACGGCGTAGGGGTATTCATCGCATACCTGTTCATTCAGGAGTCGCGCACCAGGCGCATGCTGGACTCCACAAAAACCATTGTGCAAACCCTTTCCGCGGCGGCGGATACCGATGAAATGACGGGGCTGCTCAACCGCAGCGCATCCATGCGGCACATTGCGGATTTGATGGAGCATGCGTGCGACAGGGGCTGCGCGCTGCTGCTGTTGGATGTGGATCGGTTCAAGCGCATCAACGATACCTTGGGCCATGTGCAGGGCGACGGTGCGCTGCAGGCGTTTGCTGCGGCATTAAAGAGTCACTTTCGCAGCTCCGATATCGTCGGCCGCCTCGGCGGAGACGAGTTTGTGGTGTTTTTGCCGAACATGGCCGACGCCGAAAAGCTCAGGAGCATTCTGCTGAGACTTTTGGAACGCATCGCAACGATTTATGCGGGAGAAAACGGGGAAATGCAACTCAGCGCCAGCATCGGCGTTGTGATGGACGATATGGGCGGCGAAAACGTCATGTCGCTGTATACCAAGGCGGACGAGGCGCTTTACTATGTTAAGCGCCACGGAAAAAACGGCTTTGCCTTTTATGATGCGTCGTTCCAAATCCATGTGGAACGGCCGGGAAACGAAAGTATACAAACCGAACGTATACAATAGGATAGAAACAGGATTTTATACGGCCCCCGTCCGTCGTCAGACGAACTTTTGCATCTGCCGCAGGGCGTTTTTTTCAAGGCGGGATACCTGTGCTTGTGAAATGCCGATCTCGCGGCTGACCTCCATTTGTGTTTTGCCGATGAAGTAGCGCAGCTTGAGGATGCGCATCTCGCGCTCCGTCAGGTGCGCCATGCCGTCGTTGATGGCGATGCCCTCCAGCCAGTTGACGTCGGCCGTTTTGGCGTCGCTGATCTGATCGATGATGTAGACGGCGTCGCTGTCATCGCGAAACACGGGTTCAAACAGCGAGATGGGCTCCTGTATGGCGTCCAGCGCGGTAACGACCTCCTCCTGCCTTAGCCCCAACTCCTCGGCAATTTTGCCGAGCGACGGCTCCACGCCGTTGTCGTCGGCCAGGCGGTTTCGCACCTGCAGGGCGCGATAGGCCGTATCGCGCAGCGAACGGCTCACGCGGATGGCGTTGTTGTCCCTCAGATGACGGCGAATCTCTCCGATGATCATGGGCACGGCATAGGTGGAGAAACGCACCTCGTGCTTGAGGTCGAAGTTATCGATGGCCTTAATCAGCCCGATGCAGCCCACTTGAAACAGGTCGTCCATCTGCTCGTTGCGGTTGCCGAAGCGCTGCACGATGGACAGCACCAATCGAAGATTGGAGCGGATGAATTCCTCCCTGGCGCCCTCAAGCCCCGCCTTGACCTTGAGCATGAGCGCGTGCATCTCCTGCGCCGAAAGCATCGGCAGCTTATTCGTGTCCACTCCGCAGATTTCCACCTTGTTGATCGCCATGCATTCCACCGTCCTTGTCCGTAGCGTTGCTTTCTTATCATGACCCGCCAATCGTTTTCATATACTTTCCTGAAAGGCGACGGGGCATGAGGAATCCTGTCGTTGGGTGACGCTTTGGCCAAGAACAAAAAGAGCCGTTTTCGGCGGATACTGACCGCACTGGACCTGCGCGAGGAGGTCGATTTGAGCATGCCGAAGCTCACGATGCTCGGCAACAACGAGCTGCTCATCGAAAACCATCGCGGCATTTTGCAGTACAGCGAGGCGCAGATTCGGCTGATGACGACGGAGGGCGTGATACGGGTGACGGGTGAAACGCTGTGCATCAGGGAGTTTTCCGCGGAGAGCATGAGCGTCCTTGGACACGTCTTTGGCTGGCAGTACGAGGCGCATTCCTGATGTGGCATTCCGCAAAGGGTTATGTTATAATCGAGGTCAAAGGCAGGAATGCGGAGCGGTTCCTCAACGGCCTGCACCGTGCGGGGATTTCCGCGGAGCAGGTGACGCGCAAATCGGCCGACTGCATACGCATGACGCTTTCGGTGCCGAGCTTTCGCAAGCTGCGCCCCGTGGCCGGGCAGAGCGGTTGCCGCGTGCACATCGTAGGCCGCAGCGGCCTGCCGTTTCTCCTGCGGCGCATCGCCATGCGCCCCGCGCTGTGGATCGGCTTGCTGCTTTCGGTATGCTTGCTGGCGCTGATGTCCACAAGGATTATGGTCATTCGCGTTTTCGGATGCAGCCGCGTGCCGCAAAGCGTTGTGCGCCGCGCATTGGAGCAGGAGGGCATCAATACATGCTCGCCCCGCCCCAAGGAGAACCTGATTGCCGTGGCCGAGCGCGTGCGCACCTACGACGCCAGGTTCAAATGGATCGGGCTGGAGCTGGACGGCTTTACGCTTACCGTCCATGTGCAGGAGGCGGAGCCGATCGCCGTACTGACGGATATCGATACGCCTTGCAACGTCGTTGCTGTCAAGGACGGCGTGGTGACGGAGGTGCAGGCGCTTGCGGGCAAGGCGCTGGTCAGCGCGGGCGATGTGGTAAAGGCCGGCGACGTGCTGATTGCGGGTGAGTTTTATCCCGATACGAAGGAAGCGTTCGAGGGCACCGTGCTGGTGCACGCGCGCGGCACGGTGACGGCGCAGGCGTTCTACTATGCCTCGTTTGTGGCCGAGCGAGAGGAATTGGTTTTCACGGATACGGGCCGCACGGCCCCGTATCGGCGGGTATCGCTGCTGGATCGGACGCTGACGGAAACGCGGCTGCCGTTTGACGAATACGAGGTGCGCGATGCGGCAACCTACCCGCTGACGGATTGCCTGCTGCCGTATCGGGTAACGGTCGGCACGGCGTACGAGCAGGCGGAGCGGATGCAGCCGACGTCGATCGAGCAGCAGCGGCTGATGGCGCTGTTTGGCGCGGAGCAGGCGGCATTTTTAAAGGTTCCGCAGGATGCGCGGGTTACGGAAAAGCAGGTAAACCTGATGGAGGACGATGGCGTCATCATGGGCGTTGCGTGCGTGGTGACGGAGGAATCGATAGGATTGACAAAGGAGATTGAGCATTGACGGAAGGCGCGGAAACGGTGGTACGGCACATCGACATTCTTGAAATGGACGAGCTTGTGGGATTGTTTGGCGTATTTGACGAAAACCTGGCCGTGATCGAGGAGGAAACGGGCGCGCATATCCATGCGGATATGGACGGCATCCGCATCGAGGGCGCGGCGGAGGATACGGAGCTGACCGAAACGGTGCTGCAAAAGATGCTGGACATGCAGCGCAGGGGCGAGTCCATCAACCGCGGCCGCATCCGCTATGCCATCGACCTGGCCAAGGATGGCAACGCCGATATGATCGAGCGCATCATGGGCGACGTCATTGCCATCACCAACCGCGGCAAGCAGGTCAAGTGCAAAACCCTTGGGCAAAAGCGCTATGTGCAGGCGCTCAAGGAGAGCGAGCTGGTGTTTGGCGTGGGCCCCGCGGGCACGGGCAAAACGTACCTTGCCGTGGCGATGGCGGTGCTGGCGTTTAAAAACAAGGAGGTCGAGCGCATCATCCTCACCAGGCCCGCCGTGGAGGCGGGCGAAAAGCTCGGCTTTCTGCCGGGGGATTTGCAGACCAAGGTGGACCCGTATTTGAGACCGCTGTACGATGCGCTACAGGAGCTTTTGGGTCTGGAAACCTACCGTGCGCTTTTGGAGCGCGGCGCCATCGAGGTGGCGCCGTTGGCATACATGCGCGGGCGCACGCTCAATAACGCCTATATCATTCTGGATGAGGCGCAAAACTGCTCCAATGAGCAGATGAAGATGTTTTTAACACGGTTTGGCGAGGGCTCGCGCGTGGTTGTGACGGGCGACATCACCCAAATCGACCTGCCCAAGGACCGCGTCAGCGGTCTGGTGCACGCAACGCAGGTGCTCGACGGCGTGGACGGCATCCGCATCATCCGCCTGACGCATAAGGACGTTGTGCGGCACGAGCTGGTGCAGCGCATCATTCAGGCATACGATAAGTTTGAAAAGCGTACGGAAAGGGGGCGGCGCGGTGGAAAGGAAGAGGGTTGATCTATCCGATACGCAGCGGCTATTCGCCGATACGCGGGAGCTGAACACCCGCGAGATCAACGCCAATAACACGCGCGACATTGCCGTCAAGCGACAGGACGTGTCCAAGCGCGGCGATCCCCCGAGGAAGCGCAAGCGCAGCAGGCCACGCGGCCTGACGCTGGGCATCATCCTGATTGCGGGCGCGTTTGCGTTCAACAGTCTGGTGGTTGTCACGTCGCTTACGCCCAAGCGCTACGAGGTGGCAGAGGGCAGCCCCGCATCGGAGACCGTCTATGCGCCGCGCATGGTGGAGAACCCCACCGCGACGCAGGCGCTGCAGCAGGCTGCCAGAAACGGCGTGCCTACCGTCTATCAGGTGGATTCGCGACTGGCCGACACGCTCATATCGGGCGCAAAGAGCTTTTTTACGGCGCTGGCGAGTTTTCGAAGCACCGCAAACGATGTGCGCACCGCCTCCATTCCCACAAGAACACTGGCCGACGGCACCGTCGTCGCCTCGGACGATACGCGCACCTGGCAGGAGGTCATTCCGCAAAGCGACCTGCTGGCCATGATCCTAAAGCTGCCCGTCTCCATCACCGATACCACGCTTGGCTATGCATTGCTGGATGCTTCCGAGGCGGATTTGACGCTGCTGGAAGAGATTATCATGAGCAAGCTGCAAATCAAGCTGCGCGACGGCGTGAGCGAGGAGAACCTCGGCGCCGTGCGCGCTGAAATCACCAAGGAGCTGCAGGTGACCACGCTGCCCGTGCGCTTGAAATCTCTGGGCGAAACGCTGTATGATACCTATCTTTTGCCCACCGATGTGGTGGACGCCACGGCGACCGCCAATGCCAAGGAGCGGGCCGCCGCCGATGTGGAGCCGATTTACTATGCGCGCGGCGCGGTCATTGTCGAGCAGGGGCAGGTGGTGGACAGCGGCACCATGCAGCTGCTGATCTCGCTGGATATCGTCAAGGGCGCCAACGTCAACCGCTCGTTCACCGCGGGCGTGCTGGCATATCTGGCGTGCGCGTACGCCATGCTGCTGTACACGGTCTATACGTTCGATAAAACGCTGCTGGCCTCGAGCAAGCGCATGTTTATCCTGTTTTTGATCCTCGTTATCAACATCGCTTTGCAATGGGGCAGCTACCTGATCGACCCGCGGCTGATGACCTCGGTGTTTGCGGTGCTGCTGACGGCGATACTGCTTTCGCGCACCACCGCGCAGGCGGTCAACGTGACGCTGGCGCTGTCGTTTGCCCTGCTGGCGGGCGGCAGCGGCGCAACGCTGCTGAATGTCGATTGCACCCTGGCGTTGGCGGGCATGCTGGTTACGGGGCAGGTCACCATCCTGCTGATCGAACGTAACCAGCGGCGCGGCGCTTTGATCGGCGCGGGCGCGGTGGGCGGCGTGGCAGGCACGGTGATGATTCTGGCCGGCTCCATGCTGCGCGGCGCGGCCTGGATGGTGACGCTTACCTACTGCGGGCTTAATATGCTGGCCGCGCTGCTGTTGAGCGTATTCTGCGTGGGCATGCTCAGCGTTTGGGAGAATGCGTTTGACGTGGTGACCAACGCGCGATTGCATGAGTTGGCCAACACCAATCATCCGCTGCTGAAAAAGCTGATGACCTCGGCGCCCGGCACCTATCACCACAGCATCATGACCGCTTCGCTGGCGGAGGGCGCGGCGCAGGCCATCGGCGCAAACGCGCTGCTTGCGCGCACCTGCGCGCTCTATCACGATGTCGGCAAGCTCCGCCGTCCGCAGTATTTTAAAGAGAACCAGAAAGAGCGCAACATCCACGATACCCTGCCGCCCGAGGAAAGCGCGCGCTTCATCATTTCCCACGTCAAGGACGCCGATGCGCTGCTGGGCAGGTACCGCATGCCCTCGGCCGTCCGCAGCGTGGTCAGCGAGCACCACGGCAACTCGCTGGTGGCATACTTCTATTACAACGCGCTCAAGGAGCAGAAGGAAACGGAGAATGGCGAACCCGTCATCGAGCGGTTGTTTCGCTATGCGGGCAGCTCGCCGACCTCGGCCGAAAGCGCCGTGGTCATGCTTTCCGATAGCTGCGAGGCGGCCGTGCGTTCGTTGAGCGAGCCGACGCAGGAGCAGATGCAGGAGATGATCCAAAAGGTCATCCGCGGCAAGCTGGACGACGAGCAGCTTTCCAAAAGCCCATTGACCATGGCGGATCTCAAGAAGATCGAAAAAAGCTTTTTGATCACGTTTTCGGGGCTGATGCACGAGCGCATCCGCTACCCCGACAAGGAGTATGCATGATCGATATCGTGTCGGATGGCGTGTCAGCGCCCGCGGAGGAACAGGGCTGCATGCGCGCGGGCATTGAAAACGCATTGCTGCACGAAAACCGTTCGGGCGACGTGTGCCTGATGCTGGTGGACGAGCAGACGATCCAAACCCTGAACCGGGATTTTCGCCATGTGGACGCGGTGACCGATGTGCTGACGTTTCCCGCGTGGGAGGGGGAGGGCATCCTGACGCCTCCCGACGGATACCTGGGCGATATCGCCGTGTGCCTGCCGCGCGCCGTTCGGCAGGCGGAAAGCTACGGACATTCATTGCGGCGGGAGCTGACCTTTCTGGCGGTGCACGGCGCCTTGCACCTGCTGGGCTACGATCACATGACAACCGCGCAGGAAACCGAGATGTTTTCCTTGCAGGATACCATACTCAACGAAATGGGGATTACCGAATGAGCAGCGTCAATCAACAAAAGCTGGATGAAATGCTGGAGATGGCGTTTGAGGCCATGGAGCATGCGTATGTGCCGTATTCGCACTTTCAGGTGGGTGCCTGCCTGCTTGCCGCATCGGGTAAATACTACCTTGGCTGCAACATTGAAAACGCAGCCTATACGCCCACCAACTGCGCCGAGCGTACGGCGATGTTTCAAGCCATCTACGAGGGCGAACGGGAATTTGCCGCGCTGGCCATCGCGTGTTCGGGGCAGATGCCCGCGTTCCCGTGCGGCGTGTGCCGTCAGGTGCTCAGTGAGTTTTGCTCGCCCGACATGCCCGTATACTGCGCCAATGCCAAACACGAGGCCATGCTAAGCACGCTTGGCGAGCTGCTGCCGCACTCGTTCGGCCCCAAGGATTTATTATGACGGAGGGCTATCGATCGGGGTTTATCTCCATCATCGGCTGCCCCAACGTGGGAAAATCCACATTGCTCAACGCACTCATCGGCCAAAAGATCGCCATCGTATCCGACCGTGCGCAAACGACGCGCAACAAGATTACGGGCGTGCTGTCGCGCGCCGATTATCAGATGATCTTTTTGGATACGCCCGGCGTGACGGAGCCCAAGAACCGTCTTGGCGAATACATGCAGAAGGTGGCGTTCGATGCGTGCAACGAGGTGGAGGCCATCCTGTTTGTGGTGGACGCGCACCGTGGGCTTGGCGCGCGCGACGAGCAGCTGATGGACAGGCTGAAAAAAGCCAAAGCGCCCGTGGTGGCGTTGATGAACAAATCGGACTTGACCTCGCTGTCGGCCGCGGAGGAAGCGCGACAAATTCTGGCTGATCGCAGCCAGTTTGCCGATATCCTCTCGGCGTCGGCCAAAACAGGCGATGGGCTGGCGCAATTGGAAGCCGGGCTGGCGACATACCTGACCGCGGGGCCGCAGTATTTCCCCGACGATATGGTGACCGATCAGCCCGAGCGCATCATCTGTGCGGAGCTGATACGCGAAAAAGCGCTGCTGCTTTTAAAGGAAGAGGTGCCGCACGGCGTGGGCGTGGAGATTGAAAAGATGGAGCGCCGCGCGGAGCGGGAACTGATGGATGTGTACGCTGCCATCTACTGCGAGCGTCCCTCGCACAAGGGTATCATCATCGGCCGCGGCGGCTCGATGCTTCGAAACATTGGCGAGCAGTCGCGCCGCGATATCGAATGGCTGCTGGGCAGCCGCGTCAATCTGCAGCTTTGGGTGAAGGTGCGCGAGGACTGGCGTAACCGCCCCGCCGCGTTGCACGATCTGGGGTACGAATAAGGGCGCTTGCGCCTGCGCCGCGGCGGCGTTCCCCGAACTGCCAAATACTGTTGCTCATCGAACCGAAAAGCCCGTGGCAAACTAACGGAAACGATCGGGGAGGTTTCGATATGGACAGATATGCCAAATTGCAAAAAGCTTGGGAAGCGTTTGCCGATACGGGCAGCGTAGGGGCCTATTTGATGTATCGGGCCATGCGCGATTTCGAGCGGACGGACAGATAACCGAAGCTTTCGGAGGCGGCCGATGCCGATCATTGTAACCGACGGGATTGTCACGCGGTATGTCAACTATCGCGAAAGCGACCGTATCATCAGCATATTCACGCCCGACAGGGGCAGGCTCGACGCCAAGGCGCGCGGCTGCCGCAAACCGACCAGCGCGCTGCTGGCGGGCTGCCAGCCGTTTGTGTACGGGCAGTTTGAGCTGTATGCGTCGCGCGATAAATTCACCGTCAACCAGTGCGCCGTCAAGGAGAGCTTCTTCCCGCTTCGGGAGGACTATCAGCGCTTTGCGGCAGGCTCGGCCATGCTACAGCTTGCCCACGACGCCGTGCAGGAGAACGAGGCCAACCCGCCGCTGTTTTCGCTCTTGTACCACGCTTTATCCTACCTGTGCTATGGCAGCGCCGCGCCGATGGATCTGACCTGCTGCTTTCTGATACGCTTCCTCAATATCGTGGGCTACCGCCCGACCATCACTGCCTGCGCCCACTGCGCGCGCGATATTCGCGCCGACGCAGTGCTGCGTTTTTCCCCGCGGATGGGCGGGGTGGTGTGCGCCGCCTGCGCGCCCTCGGACGCAGCGCCCATCGGAAAAACGTCGCTGGAGGTGCTGCGCAGGATGCTGTTGATGGCCGACGATGAGATGGATCGCGTCAAACTGACCGAGGCACTGCGCGGGGAACTGCTCCCCACGCTGCAAAACTACGCCTCGGCTACGCTCGATTACGGCGCCAAGGCGCTGGCCGCGCTCAACGGCGCGGACGTTGGCGCATAGGTGTGCTTA
>CAZRIT010000005.1:0-39723 GCA_964600225.1 uncultured Oscillospiraceae bacterium
ACGTTGTTCCCTGCGGGAACAAAGATTCCTCGCAGCCTTCGGCTGCTCGGAATGACAGCGTGCACTCCACAGAATGACAAGGGAGAGGCCGTGCGCGTTTAGACGATGACAACGCAGGCCTCTCCGCTTATTTATGTAGTTTCTGTTTTTGTGAAGCTTCTTTTGCTTCTTTACTTTAACGGGCAACATGAAAACCATAGGGGACGTTTTTTTGCTCCTTTGCCGAAAATCCTTGGATTTTCGGCATCTGCCTGCGGTGCTATGTCAAAGCCGTTGGCTTTGACCTGCGATCTTTTCAAAGAAAAGGAGAACGTTCCCTCGTTTGCAACCAACGGCTGCTTACCCGTTAAAGGCGCGTATCACGGCGCTCCAGTCGGGCAGATGCAGCAACAGGAACCATGCAATAAAGCTCCATGCCGCAATGCGCATCAGCGGCATGCTTTGTTTGTACAGCCGTATGGCGGCAAGCACGGTGGCAAACGCCAGATAGAGCATGGCCCACATGGGTAAGATCCGCCGTATGGTCAGCCCGTAGGCGTTGATGTACATGGTAAGCCTTGTGACGCCCGAGGCAATGACCATGGCCGTGGCCGCAAGCAGCAGCGCGCAAAGCGCCTTGACCAATGCATTGGGCTTGCCGAAGCGCACGCACACGCCGTACACGGTAAAGTTGATGGCGGATACCGTAATCAGTTCTGAAAAGCCGCGCCGCGCATAAGCGGCATAGGTCATTTCCTGCGGCAGCCTGCCGCCGAACAGATAGGTAAACTGCACATAGGCGTACGCGCCGTAGGCGGCCAGCAGCAGCGTCAGGATGATGCAAAGCGTCACGCCCGAAAGCGTTGCGGGCAGCGGCGCGGCCAAGGGCTTGCGCTTGCCGTAGAGGGCGTTGAACAAAAACGAATAGAACAGCACGGTCGGCACAAGGACGATCAACAGGTCGCTGAAAACGGAGCCGATTTCGAGCCGATTCAGCATGCCGCTGACCAGTTGCCGCATGCCCAAATCCGCATTGGCCAGCAGCGCCGTGACCAGCACCGTCAGCGGCAGCCCGATGATAAGCCCCGCCAGGATGCGGTACGCATTGCCCGTGCGCTTGCCCGAAAACAACTGCCCAATGGCGCCAAAGAAGCGCGGCACGGCGGTGAATGGGTACACAAAGAACCCTTCCGCCATGGCCAAGGCGGCTGCGCCCTCGCGGCGAAGCGGCACCGCGCGCGTGGTCACCGCCATGTGCAGCATCAGCAGCAGCGGGATGGCGAGCACATCGTAGGGCATCAGGAATTCCCGCGAAAGCCCGAAGGCCGACAACAGGCACACGGCGGCGGCGGCCGCGGCGGTCAGGACGCCCGTGGGATTGTGCCGCAGCGCGCGGCGGTTCCAGATCAGGTATACCGCAAGGCAGATGAGCCAGAAGGCCCCGTAGGCGAAAACGTACGGCGCGTCGCACAACAGCCGAAACGCCACGCCGATGCTCAGCGCGCCAAGCAGCAGCCAAAGCTGATTGGGCGTGTACGGCACGCGCGCGGCCGCCTGCGGCGCGGCTGCGGCGGGTTCGGCGGCGTTTGCGTGCGGTGAGGGGTTGCTATTTTGCATCTGTTCCATCGTCCACATACTCCAATAAGTCCGATACGTTGCACGCAAGCGCCTTGCACGCCGCGTCCAGCGTGGAAAAGCGGATGGCCTTGCACTTGTTGTTTTTGAGGATGGACAGGTTGGCAAGCGAAATATCCATGCGCTGCGACAGCTCGTTGAGGCTCATTTTGCGCTTTGCCATCATCACGTCCAAATTGACTATAATCATATTGCCGCCGCCTTCCTATACCGTCAGGTCGTTTTCCTGCTTGTAGGCGACCGCTTTTGCAAACACGCCCGAAAGCACAAGGGAAAACAGGCCGCACATGCCCACGGGCAGCGAGGCCAGCACCATCAGCGGCACGGGGTGCAGCAGCAGGGTCAACAGCCCCATGCCCATCATGGCAAACGCCGCAATGCCCATGTTGCGCAGCGCTTTGACGTTACGCTCCACAAACGGGTCTTCATCCAGCGTGCGCATCATGCCCAACAGCACCCATGCAATGTATTCCCCGCCCAGCACAAACAGCACCGCCAGCGCGCCCGCCGCCCAGGCAAACGCCCTGGGCCGCCCCTCCGCGAAGAAGAACCGCGCGGTTATCGGCAGCACCTTCATGAAAACCAGCACAAGCAGCGCAACGCCAAAAAGCATGCCCGCAATGATGAGGCCCTTGACCAGCGTATGTAAGGATTTACTCATAAAAAACCGTCACCTCCGATCAGATGACGGTACTGTATCACGATATTTATCGATTGTCAATAAATAATTATCAATTAGACATAAAAATCTATCGGACGCGGAAGATGGTGCGGCGGCAGTTGCCCTGAATGACATCGGACAGGCGGTTCTGGGCGTTGGCGATGATAACCGTTGTTCCCTCGCGCACGGGCGTTTTGATATAGTCCAGCTTGGCCTTGGCGCCGTTTGCGCCCGCACGGCTGGCGCCGATGCAGCTTTTTTGCAGCTCGTTGATTTGGGAAAGCACCTCGTCGGCGTCCTTGCCCTCAACGGCAGGCACGAGGGTATCGGGGTCCTTGGGATCGCGGTAGATGCCGTCCACGCCCGAGAGGATGACCAGGTATTTTGCGTGCACGAGCGAGCAGATGACGGAGGCGGTTTCGTCGTTGTCGATGCATTCCACCGCGTCCATGCCGTGCTCGCGCAGGTGCATCAGCTCCATGCGGCGGATTTCCTCGATGCTGACGGGGTCGTTATAGTTGACGATGGGGATGGCCTGCTGTTTGGCGCAGCGCAGCAGAAAATCGCGGATGTGGCGGCGCTTTTCCTCGTCGTTGAAATGCGTGTGCTCCACCAGTAGCTGCCGTACCCCATAGCGATCGGGGATGTAGCGGCGGTATTCCATCATCAGGATGGTCTGCCCCTGCGCGGCGTAGTCGGCCTTGTCCTCCTGCACGTCGCCCGTAAGCTCCGTGCCCGTGCGGCGCATGTAGTCCAGACGGCCGATTTCGGCCGCGCCGCTGGAAACCCAGATCATGCCGGGCTTGAGCTCCTGCCCCAAACGGGAAAAGATGTTGTAGTCGATATCGCTGTCGGCCTTGCGTATCAGCGCCATGGAGCCGATCTTGCCGACCAGTTCATAATCAAACGTCACGGGTTTCTCCTTGCACCTCTGCGGGGTTGCGCAGCATTTCTATCACATCGTCAACGGGCATCAGCTTGGCGCCGAACGCATCGCGCAATTGCTGAAGGGAGAAGGTCAGGTCGCTGCTGCGCACCGTGGCGGTGCTGTTTAGCGGCAGGATCATTTCGTAATTGTAGCGGAATGCATCGGCGCAGGTGTGCTGCACGCCGATGTTGGTGAGCATGCCGACCAGCATCAGCTTGGTGACGTGGAGCCGATCGAGCAGCTTTTTGAGCTCCGTGCCTTCAAAGGCGCTGTACGAACGCTTGTATATGAGGTAGTCCGCGGCGTGCGGCGCAAGCTCGGGCAGTATCTCCGCACCGTGGGTGCCGATGACGGCGTGCTTGCCCCACAGCGGGAACTCCGTCAACTCCTCCGCACTGTGGCAGTCGCTGACGTAGATGACGGGCCGTCCGCTTTCACGCATGGCGTCAGAGATGCGTGCGATGTTGTCGATGATGCGTTTGGCCATGTCGGGGTCGTCCAGCCAATCCACAAAGTCGTACTGTACGCACTGGATGAGCAGCGCCATATCGCTGTTGGATTGGTCGGGCTCCGGGTGCTCGTCCGTTTGCAGCGTGCCCTTGGCCAGCTCCACCAGCGCCTGATAGCGGAAGGATTTATCCTGCAGCATCTCTGCGTGGCGCGCGATGGCGCGGGCGCGGCCCGGCGAATTGTCGCGCAGAATCTGCGCCAGCTCCTTGAGCGGGAACTCCAGCTTTTTGTAAAACAGGATGGTGGTCAGCTTGGACAGATCGTCCTCCGAATACAGCCGATAGCCCGCCTCCGAGCGCATTGAGGGCGCCAGCAGGCCGATTTTTTCGTAATACCGCAGCGCCTTGACGGTGGTACCCGCAAGGTCGGCCGTTTTTTGGATTGTGTACAGTTTTTCGTGCTCGGACATGTTTACTCCCTTATGAACGTATCCGCTTCATGATCAATGGTTATAAATCGTCTTCCGAAATCGGGTGATGCCGTTATTGGGTTTTAACACTATATTTAGTATAATCGTTTTTTTTGATGTTGTAAACCACAAGATATGGCGCAAAAGCACAGAGAAACAGCGGCATTTGGGAATCGTTATTCATTCGATAGTATAACGATGGGATATTGACCCTGCCCCAAGGGTAAGCTTTATGATAAAATCGACAGTTTCGGAGAGAGAATTATATATTCCCAACAACCATTCCGCGGTAAATCAATTCATGAAAGGAAGTATATGCATGAGCACAGTAGTTATCAAAAACATCGGCAAAATCGTAAGCGGTGATATCAAAAAGGGCGTTATCCCCGGCAATACCATCGTCATTACGGACAAAAAGATCGCAGCCATCGGCGGCGAAGAGGTAGCCAAAGGCGTAACTGCCGACAAGGTGATCGATGCGGCGGGCACCACGGTAATCCCGGGCCTGATCGATTCCCACGTCCATGTCACTTCCGGAGACTATGCGCCCCGTCAAAAGACGCTCGATTACATCAGCAGCGCCCTGCACGGCGGCGTGACCACCATGATTTCCGCAGGCGAATGCCACTATCCCGGCCGTCCCAAGGATCCCGCGGGCACCAAGGCGCTGGCGATTGTGGGCCATAAATCGTTTGAAAACGCACGCCCCGCAGGCGTGAAGGTGCACGGCGGCGCGCTGATTCTGGAGAAGGGCCTTGTCGAAAAGGACTTTGAGGAGCTCAAGGAGCAGGGCGTATGGATCGTGGGCGAAATCGGCCTCGGCAGCATCAAAAAGCCCGAGGATGCGGCTCCCATGGTGGAGTGGGCGCACAAGAACGGCTTTAAGGTGCAGATGCATACGGGCGGCACGTCCATCCCCGGCAGCTCCACCGTCACCGCGGCGGACGTCATGGCCACCAAGCCCGATGTGGTATCCCACATCAACGGCGGCCCGACGGCCATCTCCCTTGCGGAAGTGGATCACATCGTGGACGAAACCGAGTTTGCCATGGAAATCGTGCAGTGCGGCAACCCCAAGGTAGCCGATTACGTTGCGCGCAAGGCCGCCAAGGAGAATAAGCTCGACCGCATCATCTTCGGCAACGACGCGCCTTCGGGCACGGGCCTGATCCCGCTGGGCATCCTGCGCAACATCTGCCAGATTGCCTCCGTTTCGGAAGTCTGCCCCGCCAAGGTTGTGGCCATGGCAACGGGCAACACCGCCAGGGTATACGGCCTGAACACGGGCGTGGTCGAAGTCGGCCGCGAGGCGGACCTGGTCATTCTCGACGCTCCCATGGGTTCGGTTGCCAACGACGCGCTGGAATCGTTCGCCTGCGGCGACATCCCGGGCGTATCCATCGCGCTCATCGACGGCGAAGTGGCCTTTGCCAAGAGCCGCAACACCCCGCCGCCCAAGCGCGCCGCCAAGGTCTGCTAAAGCGCACAAACGCGTAATAACATAGAAGTAACAACGGACAAACGGAAGGAGTCAAGCATGGTACAAGTAACGGAACTCTGCAAGGGCTGCGGCATCTGCGTAAAGAACTGCCCGCTCGACGCGATTCAGGTCGTGGACAAACTGGCCGTGGTTTCCGATGCCTGCTGCGAATGCGGCATCTGCACCCGCTGCTGTCCATTCAAGGCGATCAAAAAGCCCGCCGCGCCCGCCGAGGGCGTTGCGGTGTGCAGCCACTGCTCGGTGCAGTGCCGCATTCCCGTCGGGCAGACGGGCGCGTGCATGCGCTACACCAATCAGGGCGGCGAGCTGGTGCGCAATCGCCCGCTGCAGCTTGAAAACCCGGCATTCAACGTGCCGGACTCCAAGATCGTCAGGCCCATCATCACGGCCGTCGGCGCAGGCACCAACTATCCCTGCTGCCGTCCTGCACCCTACATCGTTACCGAAAAGCGCGACGGCGTGGACGTGGTTACGGTCGTAACCGAAGCGCCGCTCAGCTACAGCGGCGTGATCGTCAAGATGGATACCAACACCTACATCGGCGAAGAGGGCGACAAGGTCTACCGTGACGGCAAGGTCGTGGGCATGGTCAACACCGAGGAGTACGGCTCCAAGATGATCGCCATCGGCGGCGCAAACCGCCTCACCGGCAAGGACGGCTTCACTGTGGCCCGCACCGTAACGGAGCTGGCCAACGGCAAGCAGGTGGAACTGAGCGTCGAAAAGAAGATCCCCGTCGTGGTCAAGATGGGCGAAGCGCCGATCATCAACGGCATCCAGGAAAAGAAGATGCGCATCGGCTGCGGCAGCGCCACGGTCGGGCTGTTCGCCAAGCTCATGAAAGCCTGCGTGGACGAGGTCATCGTCATCGATCACCATGTCATCGGCCTGGTCAGCGAGCATCTGGCGGGCGCCGACGTGGGCATGAGCTGGACGGGCGTTGTGCCCAACGCCACCAAGTCCACCCGCGGCCGCTACTTTGGCGAGCATGGCGACGGCATCGGCGGCACGACGCTAAAGAGTCCCCGCGACGCCATCAAGAGCGTGGATATGTCCATTGCCAAGGCGGGCATGCAGATCCTTGTGGTCAACACCACGGGCGAGATCTACGCACTGTTTGAAGTGCTGCCCGACGGCGACGTCAAGGAGATCCCCATGACCGATAAGGCCATGTCCGTGGTCAGCAAGATCAACGAAAACTGTCAGGAATCGCTCTGCTCGGTCATCTTCACAGGCGGCACGGGCGGCAGCGCCCGCGGCGGCGTGTGCAAGGCCCCCGTGGCCATCACCGAGGCCGTGCATGCGGGTAAGGCGGTTTTGACCATCGGCGGCGCGCCCACCTATGTACTGCCCGGCGGCGGCATCAACTTCATGGTCGATGCGGCCAAGGTCATCCCGAACGCCTTTACCTATGTGCCCACGCCCGCGCCTGTCGCACCCGTGGAATACACCATGGTGAAGAGCGATTACGAGGCCATGCAGGGCCACATGGACAGCATCGTCGATGTCAAAACACTCAAATAGCAATCCGTACGGGGAGGCCGTGCGCGTCATCGGCGAAGGCAGCGTGTATGTCGATTACGGGCCGGTCTCCATGGTCGTCACGGCATTCACGGGCGGCGCGCCGCAGACGGAGCTTGCTGCCGCGGCGTTCCCGCTCATCGAAAGCACGCTGGCCGAGATGAGCGCCTACCTGCCCGTTTTGCGGCGGTATCCCAACGAAACCAAGGATGTCCTGCTCGCGGGCGCGCCCAAGCGCATGCATGAAGCGGTGCTGGCGGCCGACGAGCCGACGCTCACCCCCATGGCCGCCGTAGCGGGCACCATGTCGGATACGGTGGCGGACTGGCTGACCCAGCAGGGCGCGGACAGGGTGTTTGTCAACAACGGCGGCGACATCGCCATCCGCCTGGGCGCGGGACAATCCGCACAGGTGGGGCTGATGCCAAAGCTGTCGGAGGACGGCGTGGGGAAGGTACTCACCATCCATGCGTCCGACGGCGTGGGCGGCATCGCAACCAGCGGCCTGGGCGGCAGGAGCCTGACGCGCGGCGTGGCGGACGCGGTATGCGTACTGTCAAAAACGTGCGCCATGGCGGACGCGCTGGCAACGCACCTGGCCAACTGCACCTATGTGCCCTCCGCAAGCGTGACGCGCGTCAAGGCGGGCACGATCGATCCGAGCAGCGACATCAGTGATCTGGACGTCACCGTACAGGTCGGCACGCTGACGGAACGGGAGAAGCGGCAGGCATTTGACAATGTGCTTGCGGAATGCAAGCGGCAGCACGAACGGGGCAACCTCATCGGTATGGTTACTTGCATACAATCGGAGATCATGTGTTATCCCAAACACATTCTTCCACAATAAAATATGTAAAGGAGTCGAACACCATGGATGTACAAATCAGAAAAATCGTTGTGAACAAGGAAGAGATCCGCTATGAGGGTTTCAAAGAGATCGATCCGCCGAAGCACCGCGTGTCGGTTGCGGCCGTCATTAAAAACCCCTATGCCGGCAGGTATCAGGAGGATCTGTCCGTTCTCACCGATATCGGCGAGTATCTTGGCGGCTACCTGAGCGAAATCGCGGTCAAAAACTTTGCCGAAGGCACCAAGATCAACTCCTACGGCAAGGGCGCCATTATCGGCCTCGACGGCGAACTGGAGCATGGCGCGGCCATCCTGCACCCGAAACTGGGCAAGCCCATGCGCGCAGCCATCGGCGGCGGCAAGGCCATCATCCCCTCGGCCAAGAAGGCCGGCGGCGCAGGCACGGCGCTGGATGTACCCCTGCACTACAAGGACGCGGCGTTTGTGCGCACGCACTATGATGCAATGGAAGTCCGCATCCCCGATGCGCCGCATGCCGACGAAATCGTCGTAGCGCTGGCGTTCACGGACGCGGGTCGCCCGCATCCGCGCATCGGCGGTTTGCAGGTTAGCGAGATCAAGGGCGAGGACGGCCTCAGATAAGAAGCATAAGCGTATGCCGCCCTCCGCGCAGCTTGGCGCGGAGGACGGCGTGCCGCTGCCGAAAACGTTTCGGTTTTCGGCGTTCCGATACAATCAAACTGTCGAAACAGGAAAGGAATCTCTTATGAAAATCGGTTTTGTAGGCGTCGGCGCGATGGGCGGCCCCATGGCAATCAACCTGATTGGCGCAGGTTTTGACGTATCCATATTCGATGTGGCCGAGGCGCGCGCAAAGGAAATCGGCGCAAAGGGCGCAAAGGTTTGCCAAACGTCGGCGGAGCTTGCCGCACAGTCGGACATCGTGATCAGCTCGCTTCCCAACGCCGCCATCGTGCAGAGCGTCTATGCGGGCGAAAACGGCGTGTTTGCCAACTGCAAGCCCGACTCGGTGGTCATCGACATGTCCAGCGTGGCGCCGCAAACGACGATTGAAATGGCCGCTGTGGCCAGGGAAAAAGGGATTCACTACATGGATGCGCCCGTCAGCGGCGGTGTTTCCGGCGCGGAGAAGGGCACATTGACCATCATGGTGGGTGCGGATGACGAGACGTTTGAAAAAACGCTTCCCGTGCTGAATGTGCTTGGTAAAAATATCTATCATCTGGGCGGCCCCGGTGCGGGCGACGCAATGAAGCTTGTCAACAACCTCCTGCTCGGCTGCAACATGGCGGCGGTGGCGGAGGCGCTGGTGCTGGGCGCAAAGTGCGGACTGACGCCCAAGACCATGCTGGAGGTGATCAAGGTCAGCTCCGGCAACAGCTATGCGTTCTCGGCCAAGATGGAATCGTTCATCATGGAGGACGCCTATAACAAGGGCTTTGCGGTGGATTTGCAGTACAAGGATCTGAACCTTGCCAGGGATGCGGCCAAGGCGCACAACGCGCCGCTGCCGATGAGCGAGGCGGCCGTCAAGGTGTTTGAGGGCGCGCGCGAGCAGGGCCTCAACCGCGAGGATATCAGCAGCATCATCAAGGTGTACGAGCAGCAGACGGGGGCAAAGGTCTCCGGCCGCAAGGACTAATATCGAATACATGAAAAGGAGGGTATACGGAACGTGAAAGCATTCAATTTTTACTCGCCTTCCACATTGAGAGAAGCCTACGAGCTGATGGATCGTTACAGCGACTATGCCATCGTCGCAGGCGGTACCGACATCGTAATCGAACTCAATGATCGGACCAAGGCGCCCGGTCACGTCATCAATATCAACAAAATCCCCGAGCTCAAGGGCATTCTGGCCAAGGATGGCCGTGTGCACATCGGCTCCATGACCACCTTTGACGAGGCGGAACACAACGAGTATGTCAAAAAGCATGTCAAGGCCCTGTACTCCACGGCGTACTATATGGGTTCGCCCCAGGTGCGCAAGCTGGCCACGCTCGGCGGCAACCTCTGCAACGCGTCCGTCGCGGGCGATGCGCTGACCACCTTCCTCACGCTCGACGCGGACGTGGTGCTCGGCAGCAGCAAGGGCACGCGCACCGTCAAGCTGTTGGATTTCTACAAGGACCCCAAAAAGACCGCGCTCGAAAAGGGCGAGATCATGCTGGAGATCGTATTTGACGAGCTGAAGGAAAACCAAGCCTGCGCCTACGCCAAGCTGGGCAAGCGCAAGGCCCTGGCCATCGTGGTGCTGGGCATCGGCGCGTTCCTCGCGGCCGACAAAAACGGCGTGTGCACGGATGCGCGCGTGGTCGTCGGCGCGGTCGCCCGCTATCCGCGGCGGCTGGACGAAATCGAGCAGGCGCTCGTCGGCAAAAAACTGACCAAGGAACTGATTGCGGAGCAACTGCCCAAGATGACGGAAATCATCAAGCAGATGATCCCGACCAGAATCTCTGTCGGCTACAAGAGCGAAAGCGTACGCGGCATCACCAGGCGCGCCCTCGAGGACGCGGCCGCGGACCTTGGCGTCAAGTAAGAAGGAGGCGTAAAGATGGAAAAGATCACTGTTGCATTTCGACTCAACGGTAAGGACGTCTCCGTAACGACCGATCCCAACAAGCGTCTTGTGGACTTTTTAAGGGAAGATTGCGGTTGCCTGAGCGTCAAGGAAGGCTGCGGCGAGGGCGAGTGCGGCGCATGCACGATCATTTGGAACGGCGAGGCCGTCACCTCCTGCCTGATGTTGGCGGGGCAGATTGCGGGCGATGAAATCATCACCACCGAGGGTCTGCTCAAGGACGACGGCGCGATCAACACCCTGCAGCAGGCGTTTGTGGACTCGGGCGCAATCCAGTGCGGCTTCTGCACGCCCGGCATGCTCATGAGCGCAACTGCGCTGTTGATGAAGAACCCCAAGCCCACGCGCGATGAGATTCGGCGCGCCATTTCCGGCAACCTCTGCCGCTGCACGGGCTATGCCAAAATTGTGGACGCGGTTGAAATCGCCGCCAACGCGGAAAGGAACGGTTGAGTATGGAAAAGAAACTGCGTATTGTCGGCCAAAGCGTCGAAAAGAAGGATTCCTACCTCAAGGCAGCGGGCAAAGCACTGTTTGCAGCCGATTTGAACCTGCCCAACCAGCTCTACGGCGGCGTGTTCCGCTCCAAGGTGCTCCATGCCGTCATCAAGAAGTTTGACGCAAGCGAAGCGCTCAAAATCCCCGGCGTGGTCAGCGTTTTGACCAGCAAGGACATCCCCGGCGGCAACCGCGTGGGCATCATCTTCAAGGATGAACCCGTGCTGGTGGACGATAAGGTGCGCCGCTACGGAGACGCCATCGCCGTGGTTGCGGCGGAAACGCCCGAGCTGGTGAACGAAGCGCTCGAAGCCATCAAGGTGGAATATGAGGAATTGGAGGCGGTGCTCACCATTGAGCGCGCGGCCCAAGAGGATAGCCCCAAGGTGCACGGCACCACCAACCTGCACGGCGCAAAGCACCTGGAAGCGGGCGATGTGGACGAGGCGTTCAAGCACTGCGACGTAATCGTCGAAAACGATTACGAAACGCCCATGCTCGCGCACATGTTCATCGAGCCCGATGCGGGCCTGGCCGAGTATAGGGATGGCGTGATGACGCTGTATTCCTCCACCCAGAACCCGCACTACGACCGCGACGAAGTGGCCAAGATGCTCGGCATCCCTGCCAGCAGGGTCGTCAACATCCAGCAGACCACGGGCGGCGGCTTCGGCGGCAAGCTCGACCTGTCGGTGCAGTGCCACTGCGCATTGCTGGCCTATCACACGGGACGCCCCGTCAAGATGGTCCGCACCCGCCACGAGTCGAACATGGTCTCCGCCAAGCGCCATCCGTTCAAGCAGCACTACAAAACGGGCGCCATGAAGGACGGCACCCTGGTTGCCACCGATATCACCATGACGTCCGATACGGGTGCGTACGCATCCTACGGCCCCGCGGTCATTACGCGTGCGGTCGTGCACGCCATGGGCCCGTACGAGGTGCCCAATGTGCGCGTGGACGCCAAGTTCTACTACACCAACAATCCCATGGCGGGCGCGTTCCGCGGCTTCGGCGTGCCGCAGGTTGCGGTTGCGCACGAGGGCCAGATGAACGCGCTGGCACGCGCGCTCAACATGGATCCCATTGAGCTCAGGTATAAGAACGCCCACCGCGTCGGCACCGTCATTGCCACGGGCCAAAAGCTCGATGCAAGCGTCGGTTTCAGGGATACCCTCATGGCTGCCAAGAAGAAGGCCGACGAGGTCATGCCCCTTGGCAAGCCCTCCGCGCCCAACAAAAAGCGCGGCCGCGGCGTGGGCTGCATGTGGTACGGCGTAGGCAACACGGGCCTGCCCAACCCCGCAGCGGCGTTTATCGAGGTGCTCTCCGATGCGTCGGTCAACCTGATGGTCGGCTGCGCGGACATCGGCCAGGGCTCCACCACCGTCATGGCGCAGATTGCGGCGGAAACGCTCGGCATCGATTACGAGCGCGTGCATGTGCACCCCGCGGATACGGGCACCACGCCCGAGGGCGGCGCCACCAGCGCAAGCCGTCAAACGTTCATCAGCGGCATGGCCACCAAAAAGGCCGCCGAGATGGCGCGCGACGTGCTGGCGGAATCGGCCGCGGCAAAACTGGAGGTTGACAAAAGCGATTTGGTGTTCCAGAATAATGAGGTATTCTGTCAATCCGATGCATCGAAGCGTATAACCTATCCTGCGCTGCTGGGCGAGCTCAAAAAGGCCGGCAAACTGGCTATCGGCTGCGGCTCCTACAATCCGAAAACGACCTACCTGCATCCTCAAACCATGGCGGGCATTCCCTACGAATGCTACGCGTACGCGACGACCATCATGGATGTCGAAGTCGACACCGAGACGGGCCTTGTGGACGTGCTGGGCGTGGTATCGGCGCACGACGTCGGCACCGCGGTCAACCCCAAGATGGTGGAAGGGCAGATCGAAGGCGGCATGGCAATGGGCATCGGCTTTGGCATCTTTGAAAAGGTGCTGGTCGACAAGGGCCGCATCACCAACACGGTGTTTAGCAAATACCTGCTGCCTACGGCCATGGACGTGCCCGAAATCCATCCCGTCATCGTCGAATCCTGCTACGCGGGCGACGTTGGCCCGTACGGCGCAAAGGGCGTTGGCGAGCCCGCGCTCATCCCCGCCATCCCCGCATCGGCCTCGGCGGTCGAAAATGCGCTCGGCGTGCACTTTGAAGCGCTGCCGATTACGCCGACCGACGTGATGCGCGAATTGAAAAAGCAGCGCGAAAACTGAACCGACTCACTCCCATCGGCACACACCCCCGCGTCGGGAACAACATCGAATTTAGGGCGAGCGGAATCGCTCTAAATATAAAAAACAGGAGGTAATTCAATGGAAACCAAAGAAAAGGGCTTCAAAGCTTGGTTGAAGCGCAAGGACATCGAGTTTTCGGTTAACCGTTACTTGATCGGTGCTCTTGGCGCTATGGCACAGGGTCTGTTTGCATCGCTGTTGATCGGTACCATCATCAACACCATCGGCAACCTGACCGGCTGGTTCCCGGTAGTTCAGGGCGAAGTCACCAAGTCGATGTTCAACGTCATCGGCGGTTACGGCACGGCCGCCACGGGCGCTGCCATGGCAGTCGCCATCGGCTACGCGCTCAATGCTCCCGCGCTCGTACTGTTCACCCTGTGCGGCGTAGGCGCTGCGGCCAACGCGCTCGGCGGCGCAGGCGGCCCTCTGGCCGTTCTGGTTATTGCAGCCATCGCGGCGGAATTCGGCAAAGCTGTCTCCAAGGAAACCAAGGTTGACATCGTTGTCACCCCGTTTGTTACCCTCGTCGTCGGCGTTTTGCTGGCATGGTGGATTGCTCCCGCCATCGGCAAAGTGGCCAGTGCGGTCGGTACCGCCATCTACTGGGCAACCAACCTCCAGCCGTTCTGGATGGGTATCCTGGTCTCCGTCATCGTTGGTATCGCCCTGACCCTTCCCATCAGCTCCGCGGCCATCTGCGCAGCGCTGGGTCTGGTCGGCCTGGCGGGCGGCGCGGCTCTGGCGGGCTGCTGCTGCCACATGGTTGGCTTTGCGGTCATGTCCTTCCGCGATAACAAGTGGGGCGGCCTGGTTGCACAGGGCATCGGCACCTCGATGCTGCAGGTTCCCAACCTCATGAAGAACCCCATCTGCTGGCTGCCGCCGGTCATCGCATCGGCGATCGTCGGCCCGATCGCAACGACCCTGTTCGACTTCCGCATGAACGGCGCGCCGATCTCCTCCGGCATGGGCACCAGCGGCCTCGTTGGCCAGATCGGTGTTGCAACCGGTTGGGTTAACCCCAGCGAAGCTGCCCTGAAGCTCGGCGAAGCCGCCATCTCGCCCACGCTGTGGAACTGGATCGTGCTCATTCTCGTCAGCTTCGTGCTCCCGGCACTGCTGACGTGGCTCATCGCCATCCCGTTCTACAAGAAGGGCTTGATCAAGGAAGGCGACCTGAAGATCGATTGCTAAACCTTGCTTATCGGCAATGGATCGGATGAAATGAAACCCAATATCGGCGGCGGAGCAGTCCGCCGCCGATACCTTGTCAAAAGCCGCGCAGGCGGCACGAAAGGGAGAACCATGAATCGAATCGAAGCATACTTGGCGAAAGCCGCGGGCGTGGAAAGCGTACGCCCCGGGCAGGATATCTCCTGCAAAGTATCGCTTGTCGCGGCGCACGACGTAACGGCGCCGATTGCCATCAAGCAGTTCCGCACCATCGGCGTGGACAAGGTGTTTGACAGCGCCCGCGTGGCGTTGATCGTAGACCACATCTACCCCGCCGCATCCGAAAAGGCGCGCAACAGCGTTTGGCAGATGAAGGACTTTGCCCGCGAATTCGGGGTGACCCTGTTTGAAAAGGGCGAAGGCGTGATTCATCAATTGATATATGAAAAGTTTTGTCCCAACAAGGGCGATATCGTGGTGGTGGCGGATTCCCACACCTGCACCTGCGGCGGCTACGGCGCGGTTGGCATTGGCGTGGGCTCCACCGAGATGGCTGCGGCCATGGCCACGGGCCGATTGGATGTGGACGTGCCCGAGGTGGTGCAGGTGTACCTGACGGGCAAGCTGCCGAGCAACGTTTTCGGCAAGGATTTGATACTGCACCTGGCGACGATGTTCGGCGCGGACTATCTGACCGACAGGGGTTTACTGATTACGGGCCCGGGCATCGAACAGTTTTCGGTTGCAGAGCGCATGACCGTGTGCAACATGGGCATCGAGCTGGGCGCCATGATTACACTGTTCGGCGAAACCGAGCGGGAAACGGACACCATGGAGACGCACGAGCTGGATCTTTCCAAGATGCAGCCCAAGATTGCCTGCCCGTTCCACCCGACCAACGTCAAGGACGTTGCCCGGCTTGCGGGCACCAAGGTGACGCAGGTGGTTGTGGGCAGCTGCACGAACGGCCGCCTCAACGATATGGAGCAGGTGGCAAAGCTTCTAAAGGGGCGCAAGGTGCACCCCGACGTCAACATGCTGGTCGTGCCCGCGTCCAAGGATGTGCTTGACGAGATGGAGCGGCTGGGCTACTGTAAAATCATCCGCGACGCCAACGCCACCGTCCTCAACCCCGGCTGCGGGCCGTGCTTTGGCGCGCACGAGGGGCTGACGAGCGAGCGCGACGTGGTGGTATCCACCACCAACCGCAACTTCCCTGGCCGCATGGGCAGCGTGAAGGCCAACATCTATCTTGCTTCGCCCGCGACTGCGGTGGCGACGGCCGTCAACGGCGTTATCACCGTGCCGCAGGCATAGGAGGGGCGTATGAACAAAATCAAAGGACGCGTTTTCGTACTCGGCGACAACGTGGATACCGATCAGATCCTGCCGGGCTATGCCATGGCGGAGCCGTTTGAGGAGCTTGGCAAATTTGCCATGGCGGGCGCGCCCGAAATGCGCTTTCAGCAGCGCGTGCAGGCGGGCGATATCCTGGTGGCGGGGCGCAATTTCGGCTGCGGCTCCTCGCGCGAGCAGGCGCCGATTTCGCTCAAGATGTCGGGCGTGGGGCTGATTGTGGCAACGTCGTTTGCCAGGATTTTCCGCCGCAACGCCATCAACATCGGCCTGCCCGTGTTCGTAGCGGATATTTCGGAAGGCCTGCACGATGGCGACGAGATCGAGGTCAACCTCGAAACGGGCGTCATCAAAATCGGCAATCGGACGGTGCAGGCCGCGCCGTTGTCGGAAACATCGTTAAAAACGCTCGCGTGCGGGGGCTTAATCAACCGCGTGCGCAGCGAACTGGGTATCACCAAACACAGCGAACAATAGGAGGCGGCACAATGCAGGAAAAAACCAAGCGCATCATCAAAGAGGATATCGACGCGGTACGCGCATATGCAGACGTGTTCAGCGTGGAAATGCCCGATCTGGACGAAAACGGCGAGGTCGTGGGCCTACCCGGCCCGTATCCGCGCGAGGTCGCTGGCGTCGTGCGCAGCGGCTACCGCATCTACGAGCTGGGGCAGGAGGGCAAAAAAAAGGGATCGCCCATTCTCAACCCCATCCTTGGCCGCAACTCCGCCGAGGAGACCTACCGCGAATCCCTCAAGATGTACGAGCTGCCCGAGCAGCAGGGTGAAACGATATTCCACTTTGTCCATTCCGAGGCCACGCGGCACATCGACCCATTAAAGGGCGCGGAGCTCATCAACCAATCGCGCGGCAAGGGCGGCATCACGCCCCGCGGCGAACGGGAATTTGTGCAGATGGGCGGCGGCGCGCGCCATCCCTTGCGCATCAACGCCACGGGCGACACGCCGCATCTTTCCATCATCAACGCCCTGATTGCGGGCTTTGACGGCACGGATATCGGCCCCGTCATCCATGTGCATTTCGGCGGCCGCGGCATCCATGATTACAAAACCAAGGTCGTCAACGGCTACAAGGCCATCCAGATTTGCGCCGACAACAACATCTTCGTGCAGCTGGATTCGCACAAGCACCTCAACAACATCGGCGGCACCGACGGCATGGCGCTGGCCATGTGCCTGCTGTCCGAGGGACTGGCCGTGCATGCCGAGCTTCCGCCCGAGCTGTCGGCCATCCAGATGAACATTGCGGGCATCAACCTGTTTGCGGACCTGGCCGTGATGCGCGCCTTCCGCCAGTGCATCTGGAGCAAGTCGCTCATCACCGTGCCCGAAACCTTCCAAAGCCCGCCGCCCGATTTGATTGCCGAAGCGGCGCACTTTGCGCGCATGGCCATCAGCGCCAAGCTGGGCCGCGCGGAATTCTACCGCCCCAAGGCCGCCGAATCGGTGGGTATCCCCACGGGCGAATCCATGGGACATGCCATGTACGGCACCATCGATGTGTTCAACCGCACCTATTTACAGGACATTCAGCATCCCGATATCGACAAGCGGCAGGCGATCATCGTGGACGAGGCCATGGCGGTGCTGGAAGCCGTGCTGGGATTGAAGAACCTCAAGCCCGAGCAGATCACCCCCGCCTTCTGGAAGCAGTGGTCGGACACGGAGCTGATCGATATGATCGTCAGCGCGGGCAAGAGCGGTCGGCTCGACTGCCAGCGCGCGGGCGGCTGGGATCTCAAGCGCCACGTCAAGGTGCACCGCGATCATGACGGCATCACCCGCTACATCAAGGGCTATACGCCGCTGGGTGTGGATGCGTCCCGCTGCGCCGTGAGCGAGGAGGACGTCAAGGTGGAGATCATGGCGCCGCCGACGCGCAAGGAAAAGGTTGTGCTGGCCACCGTCGGCGCGGACGCGCACGTCAACGGCGTCAACGTCATCCGCGAAGCGTTCCAGCGCGCGGGCTACGATGTGGTGTTCCTGCGCGGCATGAACCTGCCCGAAACCGTGGCGGAGGTCGCGGCGGAGTGCAAGGCGACCATCGTGGGCACCAGTAACCTCTTGGGCCTTGGCATCGAGTTGTTCCCGCGCGTTTCGCAGCGCTTGCAGGAGCTGGGCATGCGCGACAAGATGCTGGTCATCGCGGGCGGGCGCATCGCCGAGAAGGAGGAGGAGCACGCCATGTACGAAAAGAAGATTCACGACGAGGGCGTGGACTTCCTCGGCGTGGACGCGTTCTACGGCCCCGGTACCGATCCCGACAAGTGCGTGGAAGAGGTTACCGAAATGGCGCACAAGCGCGGCATCATGTAATCAACCGATTGACAATATACAGGAGGAATTCATTATGAGCGATATGATTCGCATCCCCACCGTCATCATGCGCGGCGGCACCAGCAAGGCCATCTTTCTCAAAAAGAACGATCTGCCGACCGACCAAAAGCTTCGCGACAAGATCATCCTTGCCATATTCGGCAGCCCCGACGTGCGCCAGATCGACGGCCTCGGCGGCGCGGACCCCTTGACCAGCAAGCTGGCCATCATCGGCCCGTCCACCAGGCCCGATGCGGACGTGGAATACACGTTTGCGCAGGTCAGCTTTACCGATGCGTACGTCGATTACTCGGGCAACTGCGGCAACATCTCGTCCGCCGTGGCGCCGTTTGCCATCGATGAATCCATCGTGGCGGCGACGGAACCCGTCACCCGTGTGCGCATCTACAACACCAACACGGGGAAGATGCTCTATAGCGACGTGCAGGTCAAGGACGGCAAGGCGCGCGTGACGGGCGATTGCAAGATCGACGGCGTGCCCGGCACGGGCGCGGAAATTCTGATGGACTTTGCCTCCACGGCGGGCGCCGCCACGGGCAAGCTCCTGCCCACGGGCAACGTGACGGATTTCATTGAAACCTCGCACGGCAAGCTCGAGGTCTCCATGGTGGACTGCGCCAACCCCTGCGTGTTCGTGCGCGCCAAGGATATCGGCATGAAGGGCACCGAAAAGCCCGCCGAGATCAACGGCAACAAGGCGCTTTTGGACTATCTGGAGGAGATTCGCGCCAAGTGCACGGTCATTATGGGCATGGCCAAGACCGAGGAGGAAGCCAGCAAGAAGTCCCCCGCGTTCCCGATGATTGCGTATGTTGCCGAAGCGCAGGATTATGAAAACTTTGCCTCGGGCGCAACCATCAGCAAGCACGACGTGGACTTTTGCTCGCGGCTGATGTTCATGCAGGTGGTGCACAAGACCTATGCGGGCACGGCGACCTGCTGCACGGGCGCCGCGGCCAAGATTCCCGGCACCATCGTGAATCAAATGATTCCCAACGCGGCCAAGCTCGACCGCATCCGCATCGGCCATCCGCAGGGCGTCATCCCCGTGGCCGCGCAGGTGGTGAACGGAGAGGTCAAGCAGGCGGCGTTCCAGCGTACGGCGCGCAGGCTCATGGAGGGCTATGCCCTGGTGGAAAAGGCGCGCTTGCAGTAAAGACCATGAACGCAAACGTACTGGTATACGACGTAGGCAGCACCTATACCAAGGCGTCGGCATTTTCGTTGGAGGGCGGCGAGCTCGCGTTTATCAAGCGCGGGCAGTCGCCCACAACCCTTGACGACGTCATGGTTGGCGCGCGCCTGACGGAACAGCAGATATTGGACTGCGGCGTGGTGCTCACGCCCGATTGCGAGCGCTTTGCCACCTGCTCCGCGGCGGGCGGCCTAAGGATGGTGGCCATGGGCTACATGCCGCGCGTTACGGCCAAGGCCGCCAAGGAGGTATCCATGTGCGCGGGCGCGCGGGTGCTGGAAGTGGTCTCGCGCGATGAACCGCCCGAATTTCGGGAGGAGATTTTGCAGGAGATCCGCCCCGATATCGTGCTGCTTGCGGGCGGCACCGACGGGGGCGACACGGATTCCGTCATCGAAAACGCCAAGATCATCGTGCGCGCGGGCGTCAAGGGCATGGTCATCCTTGCGTGCAACCAGGATGCGCAGCGCGTAGCGGGGGAGCTGCTGGAGTACGGCGGCATCCGCTTCATCCGCGTGCCCAACATCATGCCCACCGTGCATCAGCTCAACGTCCGCCCGTCCAGACAGGCCATCCACACGCAGTTTATCCGCCAGATCACCAAGGCCAGAGGGCTGGAAAAGCTCTTGGCCGTGCTCACCGACCACACGGTGATGCCCACGCCGGGCGCGGTGCTGCAGGCGGGGGAATTGCTGGCCAAGGGCACCTATGAAATCGAGGGTGCGGGCGCGGTGCTGATTGCCGATATCGGCGGCGCCACGACCGATATCCATTCCCTTTTGCCGTGGCTGGAGGATTTGGAGGACGAGGAGCGCGGGCTGATCGTCAGCAACGAAAAACAGTTTGCCTTCCGCACCGTGGAAGGGAACCTCGGCATGCGTGTGAGCGCCACGGGCATTGTCGATACCGTCGGGCCCAAGGCCATCCTGCGCCGCGCCAACATGCCCGCGTTGACCGTGGAGGATGTGCTCAACTATGCCGCAAGGCTGGAGCAAACCCCGTCGGCCATCGCCGAAAACGATTTGGAACGCGCCATGGACCGCGCCATGGCCGTTTCCGCCATCGAAACGGCGCTCAAGCGCCACGCGGGCTACTATGCGCAAACGTTCGACCCCGTCATGGGCACGGTACCCGGCACCGTCACGGGCCGAGACCTGCGGCGCGTGCAGTATGTCATCGGCGTGGGCGGTGTGTTCAAGTACAATGCAGAACGCGAGGCGCTGGCCATATTGAAGGAAGCCTTTGCCGACCCCGAATATTATCTGTACCCCGAAAGCCCCGCCTTCCGCATTGACAGCGATTACATCCTCTATGCGCTCGGGGCCATCGGTACCAGGCACCCGGACGAGGCGGTTGCCTATATGAAGAAAAATATCGTGAAGGAGTAAAGAAAGATGAAGAACACCACCAAAATGAGAGAATTGTTCAAGGCGGGCAAGATTGTCGTCGCCCCCGGCGCGCACGATGCGCTGACCGCCAAGATCATTGCCAACGTCGGCTTTCCCGCGGTCTATATGACGGGCTACGGCCAGGCGGCCAGCCACCTGGGCGGCCCCGACGTGGGCTTGATGACCTTTTCGGAAATGCTCATGCGCGCCGATGCCATCGTGGAAGCGTGCGGCATCCCCGTTGTGGCCGACGCCGACACGGGTTTTGGCAACGCCGTCAACGTGATGCGCACCGTGCGTGGCTATGAAAAGGCGGGCGTGGCGGTGATCCAGCTGGAGGATCAGGTGATGCCCAAGAAGTGCGGCCACATGATCGGCCGTCAGGTGGTGCGCAAGGAGGAGATGGTCGGCAAGATCAAGGCGGCCGTCGATGCGCGCACCGATCCCGATTTTATGATTATGGCGCGTACCGATGCACGCACCGTTTACGGCATTGACGAGGCCATCGAGCGTGCGCTGGCGTATCAGGAGGCGGGCGCGGATATCCTGTTTGTGGAATCGCCCGAGAGCGTGGAGGAAATGAAGAAGATCAACGCCTGCATCAAGGGCTACACGCTGGCCAATATGGTCGAGGGCGGCCGCACGCCCATCCACACCAACGATGAGCTGGAAAGCTATGGCTACAACCTGGTCATCTACCCCACAGCCTCCATTTATGTGGAGACCAAGGCCATGATCGACCTGATGAACGGCCTCAAGCGCGACGGCACCACCAAGGGCCTGATGGACACCATGGTGCCCTTCCCCGAATTCAACAAGATGGTCGGCCTGCCCGAGGTGCGTGAGAAGGAAGCCAAATACATCCCCAAAGAGAACTGACAAAGGGAGGATAACGCCATGCAGGACCTGAAAGCCGCCGTTGCGGCCAAACAACCCTTGACCGTTGGCGAGGCCATCCAACTGGCCACAGAGTACAACGTACGCGTGGTGGACGTGGTGCTGGAGGAGGCCATGCAGCAGACGGGCAAAACCCGCGCGCAATTGCTGGACGACGTCATGGGCGAGTATGCGCACAACCTCAAGGCCATCGACGAGGGCCTGAACGGCGGCGAAAGCATACTGCTCGGCACCGTGGCTACGCAGTTCAATCAGCAGGAGGGCCCCCGCTGCTTTAGCGACAAGTTCCTCGATGACGCGCTGCTGTATACGCTTGCCGCGCAGGTGGGCAACCACTGCATCGGCCTGCGTCCCTGCGCCGGCACGGGCGATTCCTGCCCGTACGCGGGCTTTGTCAAGGCGCTGCAGGCCCATGGCTACACCTACGAGCAGGTGGCCGAGACGGCCGCACTGATACTCAAAATCGGCGCCATGTTCCGCGTGGGCAAGATCACCACGGGCTGCAACATGGAGGGCTTCGGCGCGGGCAGCCCCTGCACCGCCGCCGCCATGGTCAGCATCAAGGGCGGCACGCCCGAGCAGATGGAGAAGGCCATGGTGCTGGCGCTGTCGCCCACCATCGGCGTGCCCTGCACGCCGCGCGTGCTGGTGCCCGCGCTGTGCACCACGCATGTGGGCGGCGCAATCCTCATCGGCATCTATTCGGCGGAGCTGTGCATGAAGGTGAACATGACCGTCAACGTCCCGTTCGACCTCATGCTGGCCATGGCCTCGCAGGTGCATATCGAAAGCGCGCGCCATATCGTACCCACGGTGGTGGAATATATGGAGCCGTTCTTTAAGCGCAAGGCGAACGTCGAAGCGCTGGTCGATCAGTCCGTCAAGGACGCCGAAAACGCCAAGATTCAGCAGACGCTCGATCAGGCGCATGCGATCGCCAAGGAGCTGGCCAAGGGCACGCGCCCCATCACCAAGACGCTTGGCGACGCGGTTGTAGGCGGTTCTTCACAGGCGGTCGGCTCCCCCACCAACGCCGCGCGCATTGCGCACGAATTGGCCAAGGGCAACATCAAAAAGGTCACCATCGAGCTGTATCCCGAGCTGTTCGCGCGCCGCGCCATCAATATCCCGGGCGTGCTGATGGGCGCCGTGTACGGCGCGTCCACATCGGACTATGAGATGTACAAAAAGTCCGTGGATATGACCGTTGCGGCGGGCATTGAGGTGGATATCCGCGAGGGCCACGAGGAATCCATCCAGCGCATCACCATCGAGACGGATCGGATGACCTGTTTTGTCGATACCCTCAACCGCGGCGGCGGCCGATTGGTCCTGCGCGATGCCTCCCCGTCGCTGGACGAGGCAAAGGCGGCCGCCAAGCGGCTGGGGATCGTGCTGGTCGAGAACAAGAAGTGAGAGGTAGGGTACGATTTCTCTTCTTTGAAAAGAAGAGAAACAGAAGAAACTTGTAAAAAGAAATTCAGCGGCAGTCTTACGACTGCCGCTGCGGTTATATTTATGAAGTTTCTTTGGGTACCTTTACCGAAAATCCTTCGATTTTCGGTATCTGCCTGAGGTGCTATGCCAAAGCCTTTGGCTTTGACCTGCTATCTTTTCAAAGAAAGGTACGAAGACGTTTTTACCGATACTCCCGTCCCTTGCCCGAGACGAGCATATCGTAGGCCTTCTGCACCTTGGGGTAGTTGCCGTCGCGATCGAGCGCAATGCCGCGGCCGACGCCATCGACGATTTGGCCTGCGCCGATCTCGTTCATCATCGCTTCAAAATCGGCCAGCAGGGCGGGCGCGCTGCCGGGCTCGGTGCTGCGGCCGTCGAATATGACGTGCACATCGATTTCGGGCAGGTCTTTGGCCATTTTGAGCAGCGCCAGCGGGTAATCGATGGAGCCGTGCGAGGATTTCTTGGTCAACAGCGCCAGCAGGTGCAGCCGTTTGCCGCGCTGCTTGACGTGTTCGATGGTGCGCAGGAACACCTCGTTCTTGGAGAACGACCCGTCCTGCATGGCGTTGTTGAGGCGCACGTCGTCCTGCAAGACCACGCGGCCCGCGCCGAGGTTGCTGTGCCCCGCTTCGGAATTGCCCGCCTTGCCCGCCTGCAAGCCCGCAGCCTCGCCCGAGGCCTTGAGGCGCGACGGGTGATAGACGGTGTTGTAGGTATCCCAATTGGGCGTGCGGGCCAGATGGATGGGGTTGGCCGCGTCCACAGGGCCGATGCCCCAGCCGTCGAGGATGACCAGCAGCATCTTCCTGTGATACCCAAAATCGTGATCGGGCACGAGCGAACGGCCCTGCATCTCGGCGGGCTGACGGATGCCCAGCACCTGCAGCACGGTGGGGGAGACGTCGCACAGGCTGCCGTCGATCGGGTGCAGCGGGCGCTTGGACGCGGGATCGACGATCAAAAACGGCACGGGATTGCTTGTGTGCGCCACATGCGGCTTGCCGTCGCCCGTTACCATCACTTCCAGATTGCCGTGGTCGGCGGTGACGGCCACCACATAGCCCGCCTTGAGCGCGGCGTCCATCACGCGGCCGAGGTGCTTATCCACATGCTGCGCGCACTCGACCTTGGCGGCATTGTTGGAGGTGTGGCCGATGACGTCGCCATTGGCGAAATTGACAAGAATAAAATCCTCCTGCCGACCGATACCGTCGATGACGGCGTCAGCCACCTTGGGCAGCGACAGCTCGGGCACGGTATCGAACGGCACGCCCTTGGGGGACGGGATGCGCACATCCGTCTCGCCCTTGAAAGGCTGCTGCTCGCCGCCGTTGAAAAAGAAGGTGACGTGCGCAAACTTTTCGCTCTCCGCGCAGTGCATCTGCGTGCGGCCCGCATCGCTGATAATTTCCGCCAGCGGGCGCGGCACCTTGGCAGGCGCAAAGGCGATGGGCAGGTGCTTGAACTTTTCGTGGTACATGGTCAGTATCACAAAATCGAGATCCTTGATGAGCGGCCGCTCGAAGCCTTTGAAATCGGGGTCGGTAAACGCCTCCGTCAGCTCAATTTCGCGCTCGCCGCGGCGGCAGCAGAAGATGACGGCGTCGCCCTCCTGTATTTTGCCGATCGGCTTGCCGTCGGCGTTCACGCGCAGGAGCGGCTCCATGGAATAGTCGGCCTGACCGTCGGCATAGGCCGCGCGCACCGCCTTGCCCAGCGCGAGGCCGCCGCGATCGATGGGTTGTTTGGACATAACAGGTTCCTCCTTCGCCAAAAAATCTTGGCACAGTGCCGTGCGTCAGAGCACGGGTTTTTGTATGGCCGCGGCGTTGACCTTGCCGCAGGCAGGGAACAGCTCCAATAGCTGCGAAAAATCGGTAATCACCGCATCGGGTACGTTTTCGGCGGTAAACTTGGGCGGCGCGGCGTCGGGATACGCCACGGCGATGGTGAATCCGAAGCCCACGTTCTTGGCGCCAATGATATCGCGCTGCAGGTTATCGCCCACAAACGCGCACTGCTCGGCGGGTACATCGAGCGTGCGCAGCGCCCGTAGGTAGATTTCGGGATGGGGCTTGCGGTAGCAGCAGACGGAAGACAGCTCGACGGACTTGAAGTAGTGCGTCAGATGATCGTTCTCCAGCCATTCGCCAATCTCGCGCGTGCCGATGAGATCGCTGATGATGCCCAGCGTGTACCCGCGCCGATCGAGCGCGTCGATGGTCTCCACGCCGTTGGGCACGATTTTGCGCTCGCCCTTGCAGCAGCGGTATTGATACGTCAGCTCCTCGGCGTTTTCAATCAGCCGTTCGTGCGGATAATCGTACGCCAGCCACTTGACCCACAGCTCCGCCTCGGGCGCTTCCCGCATGGTGGACAGCGCCCACTTGCGGTACTCGTCGTAGCGGCGGTCGAGCTGGGCATGGAACGCCTCGGGCTCCATATCCGTGCCGACAATTTCCGCAATGCGCTTCTTGGCGGCGTACGAATACGCCTTGTCCTTGTGCACGATGCGGAAGGTGCCGCCCAGATCGGTAAAGATCGTGGTGATGTGCTCGTTCATAAAAGCTCCTTACACGCGCCGAATGGCGGCTTCGTTGACGGTGGGATATTTGGGGAAGATCTCCTTGAGCTCCGCAAAGTCAAAGATGATGGCGTCGGGACGGTTCTCATCGTTGATTTTGGGCAGGAGTTTTTCCAGTTTCTCGGGCGTGGTGTAGAGCACAAACATCCCATAGCCCGCCTTGCGGGTGCCCTCGACGTCGCGGTTGAGGTTGTCGCCAATGTAGGCGCAGCGCTCGGGCGGGATGCCCACGCGCTCGCACGCCAGGAGCTGGAACGCGGGGTCGGGCTTGCGCAAACCCTCCACGCAGCTTAGCAGCACCGCCTTGAAGTACGGTGTCAGGTGATCCTCCTCCAGCCAGTTGGGGATTTCGATGGAGGTGACGAGGTTGCTGATGATGCCGAGGATGTAGCCGTTATCGTACAGCTCGCGGATGGACTCGCGCCCATTCTTGGCCACGATGCGGCGGCCGTCCACGTTGCGGTACTCCACGGTGAGCTCCAGGGCGTTTTGGAGGATGCGCTCACGCGGATAATCGGGCGTGAGCCACTTGGTCCAAAGCTCCTCTTCGGGCGCTTCGCGCATCTTGTCAAAGCACCACTTGCGGTAGCCCTCGTAGCGGTAGTTGAGGAACTCGATGAACGCATCGGGGTCCTCGGTCGTGCCGCACAGCTCGGCAATGCGGCGCTTGGCCTGCTCCTGAAACGCCGCGTCCTTTTGCACATGGCGGAGCGTTCCGCCCAGATCGTAGAAAATTGCTTCAATTTCCTTTGTCATAGTTTCCTCCGTTTGATTACCCGCGGGGCGGGAAAATTTCCAGCAGATCGCCGATGTTTTCGATCAGGCGATCGGGCTGTACCTTGGGCTGCTTGCCTTCGCGCTCCAAAGCGGCGGGGTCGTTGATGAGCACCATCAGGCCGTAGCCCGCTTCGATGGCGCCCTCGACGTCGCGGATGGGGTTATCGCCAATATAGGCGCAGTTTTCGGGCGCGGATTCGATGCTGCGCGCGGCAAGCAGGTAGATCTCGGGATCGGGCTTGCGGATGCGCACCTTGGAGGAGAGGATGACGGACGAAAACAGGCTTGCCACTTGATCGTGAATCATCCAATCGGGAATCTCGGTTTCGGTGATGGTGTTGGCGATGATGCCCAGCTTATAGCCGCGCCGATGCAGCTCGATGAGCGTGCTTTTCACGTCAAAGCGCGGCTCGCGGCGGCCGTCATGATCGCGCCAGAGGCGCGTCAGCCGCCCCGCGTTGGCCGCGATGTGCTCGCTGGGATAATCGGGCAGGAGGTAGTGCGTCCAAAGCTCCATCTCCGATGCGTCCAGCAGCGTCGCCTTGGCCTTTTTGCGGTATGCCTTCCAGCGCGTGTTCAGCTTTTCAAAGAACGCATCGTGCGGCTCCGTTGCGCCGACCAGTTC
Source organism: uncultured Oscillospiraceae bacterium (assembly GCA_964600225.1). GTDB lineage: Bacteria > Bacillota > Clostridia > Christensenellales > CAG-138 > CAZRIT01. The sequence continues at coordinate 27,129 of CAZRIT010000005.1, forward strand.
CATCAGGTCCTGCTCCGCCTTGTCTGCAAAGGCCTTGTCCTTGATTACGACGCGCAGCGTATTGCCCACGTCGAAAAAGATGGTGGTGATTTCCGATGACATGGCTGTACCTCCTTTTGATATTGGATGGGGAAACGTGCTACTCGATTTCCGTCAGCAGCACGGGACGATTTTCGTGCAGCGAGCGCGTCGCGGCAAGCGACGCCAGCATGGAGCGCAGGCATGCGTGGATATCCATCTCCACGGGCAGGTCCTCCTCCACGGCGCGGATGAACGCGGCGGTCTCCAGCATAAAGGCGTTGCCAAACCGCTCGGTAAACTTGGCGGCCTGCCGCTCGGCCGTGACGCCATCGACATTGCTGACCACCAGCGTGGACGCGGTATCGTTTTCGATGCGCGCACTGCCCAGCGAACCGAACACCTCCGCGCGGTGATCCAGCCCGTAGGACGCGCGGCGGGAACCGTCGATCACGGCCAATGCGCCGTTATCGAGGCGGCAAACCACCACGGCCGTGTCCACATCGCCCGCCTCGCCGATGTAGCGTTCCACCAGCACCGCGCCCATGGCGTAGACCGATTCGATGCGGTGGCCCGACAGGTATTCCGCCTGGTCAAAATCGTGAATGAGCATATCCAGCAGCATCCCGCCCGAATGCGGCACAAACGCGGGCGTGGGCGGCTCATGATCGCGCGAGCACACGCGCACCATCTGCACCTCGCCAACGGCGCCTGCGCGGACAGCCTCGTGCAGGGCGTGGAAGTTGTGGTCGAAACGGCGGTTGTAGCCCACCTGGAACTTGACGGGATGCTTTTCCAGCGCCTGCATGACCATGCGCACGCGATCGACCGAAAGATCCACGGGCTTTTCGCAGAAGATCTGCTTGCCCGCCTCGATGGCCTCCAGCGCAATGGCCGCGTGCGTATCGGTGGAGGAGCAGATGAACACCGCCTCGATGCTTGGGTCGGCCAGAATATCCCGATAATCGGTGGTGAAGCGATCCGTACCCGCGGCGCGAATCCACGCCATCGTCTCGTCGTTCGGCACGCGCGTGTGCGCGATGGCAGCAATGTGCGCGTTTGGGCACTGCATCAGTCCCAGCGTGCGCGCGTGTCCCATGCGCCCCGCGCCGATCAGGCCAACTCGTATCATATGGATGCGCTCCTTTCAGTGGCGGGCCAATGGCCGCAGCCGATGGGTTTTGTCGGTGAAGCGCCCGTGCACGGGCGGTACGGATGAAACATGCCGTCAAAAAACGGGCGTGTGACGGGTATCTATGCAAGCAATGGAGCGGGCAAACGCGCGTCGATTCCGCAAACGTTTACGATTCAAAACCATTGTAGCGTGCATGCCGCCGTTTGTCAAGAGAACGCCGCTTCTTTTTTCGATGGTTACGATGTAATACCAATACATTGGGATCGGGCGACAACAGTTGACAAAGTGCGGTGAGTATAGTAACATAGACGAAAATGGAAACGTTTACGAACGTAGGCATGCAGCGGCATGCCGCACAAATCCGAACCACAGCATACCAACCCACAAGGAGTCGAACAGTGAAGAGCGTTACGATCAAGGACATCGCCAAAGTTGCAAATGTATCCTACGCCACGGTGTCGCGCGCGCTTTCGGGCAGCCCCGAGATCGGCAAGGAAACGCGCGAGCGGGTGCTCAAAATCTGCCGTGACATGGGCTACACCACCAACTATGTGGCGCGCTCCATGGTGATGAAATCCACCAAGCTCATCGGGCTTGTGGTGGCCAATATCGATAACCCCTTCATGTCGGAAATCGCCTTCCATATCGAAACGACCGCGCGCGAGCATGGCTATAACCTGATGCTGTGCAACAGCGCGCACGATCTGGACGTGGAAAAGCAGGTGTTCGAGCTGCTGGTCGGGCGGCAGGTGGACGGCATCATCATCGTGCCTTCGAGCGTGGAAACGTGCAGCGTGCTGCGCCCGTATCTGGATAAGGTGCCCACGGTGTTTGTCAGCGAAAACCTCAAGGACGCGGCCGAAAGCTATGTGGCGGTGGATAATTTCCGCGGCACCTGCATCGGCACGGAATATCTGTACGGGCTGGGGCACCGCAATATCCTCTATTTCGGCCGCCGCAAATCCAGCACGACCCATCAATTACGCGCGGAGGGCTATGTTGCCTCGTGCGAAAAGTTTGGCATCAAGCCGCAGTTTTTCAACAGCAGCTTTACCTATTCGTCCATACGGCACGGCTATCACATGGCCAAGAGCCTGTTCCAAAAGCCGTTGGAGTGCACGGCGATTTTCGCTGCGACGGACTCGCTGGCGCTGGGCATTATGGAGGCCGCGGACGAATGCGGCATCCGCATCCCCGAGGACGTTTCCCTGATGGGGTTTGACAACATCAAGTATGCGGGGCTGCCCAAGATCAATTTGACCACCATCGAGCAGCCGACGCCCGCCATGGCGTCGGTGGCGGTGGACGTGCTGCTGGATAAAATGAAGAACGCCACCTGCGGCTACTCGCACCGCATCCTGCTGCCGACGCTTGTGGAGCGCAAGTCCTGCCGCAGGCTGGAAAGCGGGGAACGCAAAGCATGAACATCTACCGCTACGACCCGCATGTGCACACCTCCGAAACCAGCAAGTGCGGCTGGGTAACCGCCGCGCTGACCGTGGACCGCTACCACCGGAATGGCTACGCGGGCATTGTGATTACGGATCATCTGCACCGCGGCTACATCGAATCGCTCGATTGCCGCGACGACTGGCAGGATTGCGTCACGCACTATTTAAGCGGCTATCGCGCCGCCTGCGAGCAGACAAAAAAGTACGATATGGACGTCATCCTCGGCGCGGAGCTGCGCTTTCCCGAGAACAACAACGACTACCTGGTGTACGGTATCGATGAAGCGTGGCTCAGGGACAACCCGTATATGACGGAGCTGGACCATCAGGCGTTCTTTGACCGTTTCGGCAACGATGTGCTCATCATCCACGCCCATCCGTTCCGCAACGGCAACGATGTGGTGTATCACGAGTGCGTGCACGGCGTGGAGGTTGTCAACTGCAACCCCCGCCACGAAAACCACAATGAACGCGCGCTGGAGCTGTGCCGTCAGTTCCCAAGGCTCAGCTACCGTACATGCGGCTCCGATGCGCACCGCGACGGCGACGAGGCGCGCGCGGCGGTATGCTTCCATGAGCGCCTGCGCGATTCGTACGCGTTCAAGGCTGCGGTGGAAGCGGGCAATTTTACGTTGGAATGTGCGGAATATGCCGCATTGCTAAAAGAAAACGATCAATTAACGGAGGAATGGAAGCATGGCAACCAAATTTGACACCTGTATCCTCGGCCAGCCCTCGCTGGACATCAACACCGATTTTGGCGGCACGGAACAGCGCATGCTGGGCGGCGCGGTCATCTTTTCGGGCTATGCCGCGGGCAATATCGGCCACAAGGTCGCGGTGGTGCCCAAGGCCAAGATGAGCGAGGTGGATATGGTGGAAGCCTTCCGCCCGTGCAAGAACGTGACGGTATTCCCGCTGGACAGCACCCACAGCACCTCGATCTCCAACGTTTACCACACGGCCGATCGGGAGCGCCGCACCTGCCGCGCCATCAGCCGCATCGATGGCTATCGCATCGATGAGCTGCCCGATGTGGACGCCGCCATCTACCATGTGGCGGGCCTGGTGCACGGGGATCTGGGTAATGATATCATTGAGTACGCCTCCAAAAAGGCTATGGCCGCCGTGGATGTGCAGTGCCTGCTGCGCTGCGTGCAGCCCGACGGGCAGATGCAGTTCTACGATTGGAAGGAGAAGCGTACATATTTACCCATGATCCGTTTCCTCAAGACCGACGCGGCCGAGGCGGAGATTCTCACGGGCCTGACCGATCGCGCCGCCGCCGCCAAGCAGCTTTACGATTGGGGCGCGCAGGAGATCATGATTACCCACAACTCCGAGGTGCTGGCCTACGACGGCAAAACCGTCTATACCGCGCCTCTCAAGCCCCGCAACCTCTCGGGCCGCACGGGCCGCGGCGATACGTGCTTCTCGGGCTACATCACCGAGCGCCTCACAAACGATATCCCGACCGCGCTGACCTTTGCCGCGGCGCTGGTATCGCTCAAAATGGAAACGCCCGGGCCATTCAGCGGTACGCGCGCGGATGTGGAAGCCTACATCAAGGCGTTCTACGCATAACAGATCGATGTAAACGGGCGCGCGGACGCCCGTGCATGAAAAAGACCTGACGGAACCGACTGCCTGGAGGTACGGCGCAACGCGCCGCACCTCTTTGAACATATTGCTAGGAGGTAGAGAGTATGATCCAGGATTGGGTTACGGCGGCAGGGTTGATGGAACTGAGCGATGTGACGGTGGCCGTGCGGCTGCTGATGGCGTTCCTGTTTGGCGGGCTGTTGGGGCTGGAGCGCACCAGAAAGCAGCGCCCCGCAGGGCTACGCACCTACATGCTGGTTGCAATCGGCGCAACGGTGGCCATGATGACGGGCGAGTTTGCCAGCAAAATCCTCGACGGCACGCGCGTGGACGCCACACGCATTGCCAGCCAGGTGGTCAGCGGCATCGGTTTCATCGGCGCGGGCACGATCATGGTGACGCGCTTCCGCCGCGTCAAAGGGCTCACCACCGCGGCGGGCCTGTGGGCCGCGGCCTGCATGGGCCTTGCCATCGGCATCGGCTTCTATACCTGCGCCATCGTGATGCTGCTATTGTCGCTTGTGACCATGACGTTTGCCGATAAAATGGAGATGCGCTACACCTCCAAGCTGCGCCGCATGCACCTGTACATGGTGTTTGAGGGGCTCCCGCAGCTTCGGCCGTTTTTGGATACGGTGCGCGGCGAAAAGTTCGATATCTCCGATGTGGAGATCAACGGCTCGGTGGATGGGCATGGCATCAGCCTCTTGTGCACGGTGAAGATGCCGCAGGGCTGGACGCACGAAAGCACCATGAAGCACCTTTCGGCGTTCGAAGGCGTCATGTTCATCGAGGAAGTGCTCGAGTAACGGGGACGGGGACGGAGACGGGGACGAGAGGACGGTTGTACCTTTCTTTAGAATGACAAACGGTAAGCGCATCTCGATGACAGGATATCTTATGAAGTTTTTCTGCCTACTCTTTTTTCAAAAAGAGTAGGGAAAAAACAAAAATAAAAAGCAAAGCAAAAGGGCTGTGAACACTGTCACAGCCCATTTTGTGTCTGTCTCCCGTTTACGCTTCCTCTTCCTCAACCTTGTCGGACTTGAGGCCTGCCAGCACCACGAACAGCTGCGCCAATGCAATGGCGAGCATGAGCGGTGTGTAGGAATCCAGTACGACCATGTCAAGCCGCATGTTCGATGTCAGCAGGAACGCAATCGCAGCGCCGATGGCGGGTACGATGGTCAAAACCGACAGGAGCGGATGCTTGTTGACAGAGCGGTTGCCGCCGATGAGCCCGATGAGCTTGCACGCTGCGGCCAGTGCCGTGAAGGCTGCCAGCAGCAGGTTCATCAGCGCCCAGGCGCCGCCGCTCGGCCCAGCCAGAGGCGTTTCCGAATCGGGGATCGAGATCGGCTCCTCGGGATCCGGGTCGGGATCGGGATCAGGATCCGGGTCGGGATCCGGGTCGGGATCGGGATCAGGATCCGGGTCGGGATCAGGATCGGGATCGGGATCAGGATCAGGATCAGGATCGACGGGCGCCCACTGGTACATGCCCGCCAGATCGAAGGTCGCTTCGCGCAGCGTGATGTTGAACAGGTTGACGTCCGCCGTCCACACGGGGATCAAGCCCAGTGCGGGAAGGTTTTCGCTGCCGCCCAGCACCGTGCCGCTGCCGCCGCCGATGGTGAACACGCCCTGATCGGCCGTTGCCGACTGCATCCAGGTGGTGTCGCCGGGCTTGAGGTCGGTACCTGCCCAGGCAGTGTCGCTGCCCGCGCCGATGCCAACCGCATCTTTGCCGCCCGTTACGTTGACGCTGCCACCGTTGATGGTAAGCTCTGCGCCTGCGCCGCCAATGCCCTTGATCGCTGCGCCCTTCCATGCCTTTTCGGCGCCTGCGCCGCCGCCGATGCCCGCAGCGCCCGTGCCGCCCTTTGCTGTGACGGAGGCGTTGTCGGAGATGGTGACCTTGCCGCCGTTGCCGCCCGAGACGTCGCGCTTGCCCGAATTGGTGGAGCCGCCGAAGTAGCCGCCACCGCCGCCGCCGATGCCCGCGCCGCCCTAGCCGCCCGTTGCCGTGACGGAGGCGTTGTCGGATATGGTCACGTTGCCCGCGTCGCCGCGCACGCCGCCGCCGATACCCGCGCCGCTGTAGCCGCCCTGCGCCGTTACGTCGGCGTTGCCGCCGATGTTGACGTCGCCGCCGTTGCCATTGGACGTGCTGTTGCCCGTCTGGTTGGCCCCGCCGATGCCCGCGGCGTTGTAGCCGCCGACTGCGTTGACTGTGGCGTCGCCGCCGATGTTGACGGTGCCGCCGTTGACGCCGCCGATGCCTGCGCTGCCGCTGGAGTAGGAACCGTTGTATTCGGTATCCCCTTCGGGCACGCCGCCGCCGATGGCTTCCACGGAGGGAGCGCCCTCGATGGCGTCGTTCATGCCGATGTTAACGGTGCCGCCGTCGCCGTTGCTGCCGCCGCCGATGCCCGCGCTGCTGTCGGACTAGTTGGCGTTGCTGGCACCGGTTTTCTGCGGGCTGCCTGCACCCTTGGCCGTTACATCCACGTTGCCGTCGATGTTGACGGTGCCGCCGCTTTCCCCGTTTGCGCCGCCGATGCCTGCGCCCGTACCGACTGTCTCGGTGACAGCGCCTGCGGTGGCGGTGAGGGAATCGTTGGCGGCGGATGCCGAATCGTTGGACTGGTCGTCCGTGATGGACAGCGTATCGCCCGTGCCGACTTCAATGCCTGCCGCGTGCGCCCCGCCCTGCACCTTGTTATCGCCCGATACGGTTACCGCGGCGGAACCTTCCACCTTGATGCCTGCTGTGTTGTCGTCTGCCGCAATGTTGACGTCCTTGATGGTTGCATTGGCCGTAGCATTGTTGGAGCCGATCAGCGTGACGGTGGAGGAGACCGTCTTGGTTGTATCGCGCTGGGTGATGACAGGTGCGTCGTCGTTGTGCGTTGTCCCGCCCTGCTGGACGGTCTGCGGGCCTGTGCCGTCGGACTTTACTGTGATGTCGCCATCCTCCAGAAAGTAATCCGCCAGCGCCAAACCCTCCATTGCGCCCGCCAGTGTCATGACGAGCGCGATGGTCATGCTGATTTTTCGAACCGTTTTTTTGTAAAGCATTTTCATCACCCTCCGCTGTCAGTATACGGAGAAATTGTTACAAAACGGTTACATCAACGATTCGACAATGTACGTTCACAAAAATGACACAATTGAATAAATCCCGTATACAGGGTGATACGTCATGACATTTGCGTTACGCCAGGGGTGCGGGGTTCTTGCGATAGGTGGCCAGAGAGACCGATACCAGCGCAATACCGCACGCAATGGAGCCGGGTACGGCCGCGCCCAGGCCGAACGGCAGGCCGATGATTTGCCAGACGATGCTCACCACAAACCCCGCGCCGATGCCCGCAAGCATGCCCTGCTTGGTAGCCTTCTTCCAATACAGCGCCGCCACGGCGGGCAGGCCCACGGAGGCCGCGTAGAACGTCCAGGCAAACATCAGCGCGTCGTAGGCGTTTTTGATGTACAGGGCGATGACCAGCGCGCCGCCTGCGAGCACGACCGTGAGCAGCCTGGATAGCAGCACCTCGCGCTTATCGGACATCTTGGGCCGCAGTGTGTGGCCGATATCACGCACAAACGTCTGCGTGGAGATGAGCAGGTAGGAATCCGCCGAGCTCATCATCACGGATAAAAGCCCTGCAATCGTCAGCCCCGTCAGCCCCGCGGGGAGAATGCGGATGACCATGGCGGGGATGACTGCGTCGGCGGTGCCGAACTCCTCGATGATATTGGGGTAGAGCTTATACGCAGCCAGGCCGATAAACAGCGTAACAAAGATGGTGAGCGCATAGATGCTCGTGCCCGCGAACATGCCCTCCTTGGCGGCCTTCCTGCTCTTGGCGGCAAATGCGCGCTGCCACATCTCCGCGCCCGCCAGCGTGAATACAAGGTTGGTGACAATCATGCCGATCAGCGCGCCGTCCACCTTGACCTCCAGCATCTCCTTGGGAATGCTGTCGAGCAGGCCCGACAGCCCGCCCGTCAAGGAAAGGCTCTTCCACGGCAGCAGGATGTACACAAACAGCAGCAGCATGAAAAACTGCACCACGTCCGTGTACACCACGCCAAACAGGCCGCTGGCGGCCGTGTAGGCGATAAAGATGATGGCGGCAAAGATCGCGCCCATCTCGTAGGTGATGCCGATGCCCCCGCCAATCATCTTAAAAATGGTTGCCGTCGCTGTAATCTGGCTGGCCACCGTAGCCATCATGGTGTAGCCGATGAGCACGGCCATGACGATTTTCACGGTTTTGCCGAAGCGCAGTTCAACCAGTTCGGGGATGGATTCGATATTGCGCCGCTGCCCGACCTCCTGAATGCGGCCCGATATGGCGGAAAACAGGAACATACCGAACAGGTAGGGAAGCGCGATCATAACCGAGCGCATACCGGACGTGTAGCTGATGCCGCCGCGCCCCATCATGGCGCTGCCGCCGATGATTGTCGCGCAAACGGTCGCTGCAAGCGTCGCGGGGCCGAGTGTGCGGCCTGCGATATAGAAGTCCTCGGAATTCTTCACGCGCTTGACGAAGTAGATGCCAATCAACAGCATGGCGATCATGTAGAGAAAGACGATGACGATGTCCAAAGTAGTGATGTGCCCCATAGAAATACCTCCTAAATGTGATATCACGCACGGAAGCCAAACAAAAAAGCTGCGGTCATCCTCATCCGCAGCAAAGAAAGACAGAAAGCCATACCAAAAGGTATCGCATATGCGTACCATCCTTCTAACGCTTGCGGAATTAGCTGACGGGTTCGGAGAAAGAAGGTCTCCTACCGCAAAGAATGCGGATACACCCCAAAGATTGGTTCTTCCGTTACCGATTGACGGCATTCAGCGTGGTGATTACTTCATATATATCATAATTGAAAGCGATGTGTCAAGGAAACGGCGATATTCGTGTGACGTCGTCACGGCTTGGCGGCATATGGCGCATGCGTGCCGCGCCGCGGCGCAGGGGTGGAGCGTGTAGGACGGGGATAGCATAACAAACATGAAGTTTTCCGCTTCGGCAATAAAGGCGAATATGCCCGATCATTTGCAAGTTTTTCTGCTTACTCTTTTTTCTAAAAGAGTAAGCAGAAAGCCGCAAGCCCCAAAACGTAAGCACACCGTGCAAACCCGAACCACGGTTTGCATGGCGTAGGCAACGCCATAGGCGGCGTTGTCTTCAGTCGGAATACCGCCCCGGGTATGCCTCCTTCGTCCGCCTTGCTATGACGCCGCCTGCGCCATGCAAACTTCCTTGAACCCAAACGCACTGCATTGGATGGGGTTCAAGGCTGAGGAGGAAGGCATAGCGGTGGCTATTCCGACCGACGAGAACACAGAACCCCGCCAATACAGTGCGTTTGGGCGGGTTCGGATTTGCACGGTGTGCTTAAGGCGTAGGGGAGCCGAACCCCTACGCCTTAAACAAACAGGCGGCCAAAAGGCCGCCTGTTGTGCATATCGTTGATTTGCGGCTTATTTGATGCCGCGGTAGACGTCCTCAAAGTAGGTGACCATGGAGGTGTCGGCAAGCCATTCCTCCTGCTGCTCGCTCCACGCGGCGTCCTTTTTCTGCTGCGCGGCAAGCTCGGTTACGGAGTCGAGCACGTCCTCGTAGGCGCGTTCACCCGCGGTCTCCGGGCCCACCAGGTACAGCAGGTAGAACTGATCGTCAATGGCGATCGGCCCCGAGTACTGCCCGGGCTTGAGCTGGTTGATGGCGGCGGTGATGGCGGGATCGGTCAGCGCGTCGCCCGCGGTCTGCATCAGGATGCCCGTTTCCAGGAACGACGGATACTGCGTATACAGGTCGTCCTCGCCGTAGGTTTGGATGGCTTCCTCAAACGTGGTGCCGTTTTTCAGGGCGGTGTAGGCCTGATTGGCCTTGGTGCGCGCATCGGCCACATAGGCGTCAAACATGGCGGCGGATTCCTTCTTCTTGGCGTCGTAATCCTTTTTCACCGCGGCCATCTTGGCGGCATAGCCCGTGGGCCTGCCGAGTGCGAGTTGACCGTATTCGGCCTCCAGCTCGTCCAGCTCGGTCAGCAGCGCATCGTAGCCCTCGGCGGGCTCGCCCGACGGAGAGATGGTGATGGTTTTGACGCGCACATAGCCCTCGGGTACGAACAGCACGGGGTCGCCGCCGAATTTTTCGTGTTCCTCCTCGTCGGTGCCGTAGGCATCGGGCGTTTCGGCATAGGTGGCCTTCTGCTGCTGCAGCAGGTCGTCGTAATAGGCGCGGCACTCCTCTTCGGTGGCAGTGATGCCGTCCGTGACGCGCGCTTGCAGCGCATCGACCATGGCGGATTGCTCCAGCACTTCACGGATGTAGGCGCGGTATTCGTCCACGGTCATATCCATGCCCGAGGCGGTCAGCTGCTCCTGAAAGATCTCCAGCGTGCGCGCTTCCACGTCGGCCGCGCCCTCAGACTCGGCGGATGAACGGAACATGTCCATATAGTAGGCCATTTCGTCCTCCACGTCGGCGTCCAGGCCGTCCAGCTCATCCTGCGTGAGCGTTACGCCCTGCAGCTTGGCCTGGTTGAGCAAAAGCCTGTCGGAAACGAGCTGCTCGACCACATAGTCCTGCAGCGTTTCGATATCCGCCTGCTCGGTCGGGCGCGCCATGCCCATGTAGGCGTACTGGGAAACGTAGGATTCGTATACCTTGGCGATTTCGCCATAGGTGATGACGATATCGTCGCCGATTTTGATGGCGGGCGTATCGTCGGACGGGGTTTCAGCGGAGGCGGCGTCGGCGGGGGCGGTTGCGTCATCCTTGAGCCGGCAGGCGGTAAAGGAAAGCAGCATGGCGACGGCCATCAGCAGCGCGACGATCTGGTTGCGGAATTTTTTCATTTCGGAATCTCCTTCGTTGATCGCACGAACGAACGTCCATGCGCATCCATTATACGCCCCGCGAGTTTGTAAAGCAATGCGGCAGACTGTGAAACTTTGTGACAGAATGCGCTTGGAATGCCACAACCGCGGGCAAGGCTGTGCGCGCGGCGGCAGCGGCACAGGTACGTTGTTCCCTGCGGGAACAAAGACCCTTCGGCTTCGCTCAGGATGACACGATGGGTTGCGCTGTGGCGACTGCTCGGAATGACACGGATGGTGTGTCATTCAGAGGGCGGCAAGCCCGAAGAATCCGCCCCGCCGCAGCGGATGCAAGGTGCAAAGCTCCTTGTAGTAACCTGACAAGCCCCGCGGCGTTTGAGCGGCCGGTTTAAGGGGTTACGGGGGTTCGGGGGGCATAAGGGGGAAATCGGAATCCCCCTCGCCCCCCGATGTTAGCCGCAGTGCAAGCAAGCCGCATACGCCTTTTTGCCGCGAACAAAACCGACCAATACCCCGCCGCAGCGGCATGGGCATGTTGTTCCCTGCGGGAACAATGATCCTTCGACTTCGCTCAGGATGACAACGCATCCGCTCGGAATGACAAGGCGTGAGGCACGCTCGGAATGACAATGGGCATCTGCTTGGAATGACAACGAAAAGCGTGTCATTCTGAGGAGCGTTAGCGACGAAGAATCTTTCCGAGCGTTAGCGAGGAACGCTGTATTGTCCGCTGCGGCGGAACAGATCCTTCGGCTTCGCTCAGGATGACAACGCATCTGCTCGGAATGATAACGACGGGCGACGCTGTGGCGACTGCTCGGAATGACAAGGCGTGAGGCACGCTCGGAATGACAATGGGCATCTGCTTGGAATGACAACGAGGGGACAGACGCAGGGTGACACACGTTTTGTTGCTACGCATCGGCTCATTCCATGGGCAGCGCGCAATCGGAAAGCGCGTACAGAAAGTCGGGCAGCCCGGCGGCAAGCTCCGCGGCGGGGACGTTCTTTTGCCGTATACGGATGCCGGGCGGATCGGTGGCCAAAAGCTGCGCGCCCTGCATGCCGCTGACTGCGCCGAGCAGCCGTCCGCCATCGATGCGCGCGCCCTCGGCAAACTGCAAGTCCGCCTGCCCGTCCCTGACGGCGACGGAGAGGACGTAGGCGTTGGCCGCGTAGGCTTTGATCAGCGCGGTGAGGATCAGGTTCTCCACGGGCTTGGGCGGCTCGCCGTAGCGGTCGATCAATTCCTCCGTCACGTCGGGCACGGCCTCGCGCCCGTCGATATCGGCAATGCGGCGGTACACGCGCAGCCGCTGCACCTCGTTTTTGATATAGCTGTGCGGGATATGCGCATCGAACGGGATATCGACCGAGGGCTCGATGGGCGGCTTTTGCGCCACGCCGCGCGCTTCCTCGACGGCGCGGCGGACGAGCTTGGTGTAGTACTCGTAGCCCACATCGGTGATGTGCCCGTGCTGCTCGGCGCCATGGGGCTGGCCCCGTTCGTGACCCTTGCCCGGC
>CAZRIT010000005.1:39733-66218 GCA_964600225.1 uncultured Oscillospiraceae bacterium
GTGCTGCTCGGCGCCGAGGAGGCTGCCCGCGCCGCGAATCTCCAAATCGCGCATGGCAAGCCGAAAGCCCGCGCCGAACTGCGTAAATTCGCGGATGGCCATCAGGCGCTTGACGGCCTTGTCGTTGACGGCGCGGCTCTGGCACACGGTAAAGTACGCATAGCCCAGGCGGTTGCCGCGGCCCACGCGCCCGCGCAATTGATAAAGCTGCGCCAGCCCCATGTGGTCGGCCTCCAGAATGATGAGGGTATTCGCGTTGGGGATGTCCAGCCCGCTTTCGATGATGGTGGTGCACAGCAGCACATCGGCCTTGTGCGCCATAAAATCGAGCATGGCGTTTTCCAGCTGCATCTCGTTCATCTGCCCGTGGGCCACAATGGTTTGCACCTCGGGCAGGAGCTTGTGGATGCGGCCGGCGATGGACTCGATGGACTGCACGCGGTTATAGACCACATACACCTGCCCGCCGCGCGCCACCTCGCGCGAGATGGCGTCGGTCAAGAGCGCATCGGTGTATTCCAGCACGAAGGTCTGCACGGGGTAGCGCTCCTCGGGCGGGGTTTCGATGACGCTGATATCGCGCACGCCCGCCATGGACATGTTGAGCGTGCGGGGGATGGGCGTGGCGGTGAGGGTGAGCACGTCTACCGTCTGCTTGTACGCCTTGATCTGCTCCTTGTGGTTGACGCCGAAGCGGTGCTCCTCGTCGATGACCAACAGCCCCAAATCCTTGAAGCGCACATCCTTGGCCAACAGCGCGTGCGTGCCCACGACCAGGTCGATGCTGCCGTCGGTCAGGCCCTGTTTGATTTTTGCGCGCTCCTTGGGCTGCTGAAAGCGGGAGAGGCACGCCGCGTGCACGGGATAGTCGGCAAAGCGGGACTGTATGGTGTTGTAGTGCTGCTGGGCCAATATGGTGGTGGGAACGAGGATGGCCACCTGCTTGCCGTCCTGCACGGCCTTGAAGCACGCGCGCAGCGCCACTTCGGTTTTGCCGTAGCCCACGTCGCCGCACAGCAGCCTGTCCATGGGGCGCGGCAGCTCCATATCCGCCTTGATATCGGCAATGCTCGCCTTCTGATCGGGCGTTTCCTCGTACGGAAAACGCTCCTCAAACAGCGTCTGCCACTTGGTATCCTTGGAGAAGGCAAAGCCCTTGGCCTGCAGCCTGGCTGCGTACAGCGCAGCCAGATCGACGGCCAGCTTCTTGGCGGCGGACTTGGCGCGCTCCACGCGGCTTGACCATTCCGTGCCGCCGAGCTTGCTCAATGGCGGGATGGATTCCTCGTCCTCGCCGCCGCCGACATATTTTTGTATGCGGTCGAGCTGATCGGTGGGGATATAGAGCCGATCGCCGCCGCGGTATTCGATCAACAGATAATCGCGCGTATGCCCCTGCACGGTTAAGGGTTCCACCTTGACAAAGCGCCCGATGCCGTGCGCCTCGTGCACGATGTAATCGCCCACCGACAGCTCCGAAAAGGCCAGCGCGCTGCGCTTGCGGCTGCGGTGCGCGGGCCGCTCGCTCTTGCCGAACAGCTCGTATTCCGTCAGTACCGTCAGCTTGAGGGAGGGGTAGCACAGCCCCTGCTTGAGGCGTTGGGGCAGTATCGTCAACTCCCCGCGCGGCGGGCGGCCGTCAAGCGACGCGGCCATGTTGGGCGTACCGCCGTGATCGTGCAATGCATCCGCAATGCGCTGCGCGTGCTCGCCCGCAAACAGCAAAACCGTTTCGCCGTTGTTGCGCCAAAGCGCCTCGTCGCGGGCCAGCTCATCGAGGTTGCCCATGTACTGCGGCGCGGTGCGCGCCAGAAACTGTACCACCGTGCGGGGCTTGATCAGCGGATGCGCGCGGGAAAGCGCGTACATCAAAAGCGTGTGCTGCGTATCCAGCCTTGCAACCGTCTCCGCCGCGCCGCGCTCCAGGTGCGCCTGCGCGGGCAGGCCCTCGCCGCGCTCCAGCATGGCCGTGACCAGCTCGGTGAAACGCGCCTGCTCGGTACGGGCGGCCTCGTCGATCAACAGCGCCTCGTCGGCAAAGATACAGGCGTCGGGCGGCAGATAGTCCAATAAGGTTGCGCTCTTTGCAAACAGCAGCGGAATGAGCGCGTCCGCGCCCGCGCAGGCAATGCCGTCCTGCCAGTACTGCTGCTGCTCGGCAAAACCGATGGCGTCGCCGATCTTTTTGAGCGCCGCGCGCATGCTTTCCTTTGGCTGCGGCGTTTCGTAGGCGGGCGGCAGGATGGCGGAAAAGCGCTGCTCCACGGAGCGCTGGGTGACGGGGTCGAACGCGCGCATCTGGTCGATCTCGTCGCCGAAGAACTCGATGCGCACGGGGTACTGCTCCTGCGGCGCAAACACGTCCACCAGATCGCCGCGCGCGGCAACCTGCCCGCGCGTTTCGGCAAGCTCCGTGCGCTCGTAGCCCGCCGCGACCAGCCGTTCCACCAGGCTGCGCGGGGAAAGCTCGTCGCCTGTGCGGACGGTGAAGGCGTGTTCCGCAAACACCGCCTTGGGCGCAAGCGCCTGCATGCACGCCGCAATGGGCGCCACGATGACCGTTTGCAGGCCGCAAACCAGCTTGGTCAACGCGGCAAGCCGCTGCGTGCGCAGTTCCCCCGAAACCGCGCATACATGCACCAGCGGGGTTTCCCGCGGCAAAAACAGCGAGGCGTCGGGGCCGAAGGAGCCGATCAGCTCCGCAAGCTGCACCGCGGCCGTATCCGTGGCGGTCACGACCAGGGCGGTTTGATGTTGGGACAGCGCTGCGATGACATGCGCCTTGTGCGGCAACGGCAAGCCAAACGCCGCAGCGGGGCCCTTGCCCCCCTCCAGCGCATCGCGGATGCGGCGGAATTCCTCTGCGGTCGATAGGATGTCCAATATGAACTTGTCGGGCTGCGCAGCGGGTGCGCGTTGGATTTCCATATCTGCTCGCCGTGCGGCGCATCGAGCGCCATGCGGCGGGTTTTACGTTGATTCAGGGCGTCGTCTCGGCGTCGGGGGCGGCCGCTTGGGCTTCGGCGGGCTTTTTGCCGACGTGGCGCTTGTTGTATTTGGTCTGCGCATCGGACAGTCGCCCGTCCAGCATCATCAGCGCAGCGTCGGCGGCGTTACAAAACGCCTCGTCGAGAACTTCCTGCTCGGTGGCAACGGGCTTGCCGAGCACAAAATCGGCCAGCTCCCCGTGCGCGCGGTCGCCCACGCCGATGCGCACGCGCATGAACGCCTCGCTGTTGAGGCACGCGACAATCGAGCGCAGGCCGTTGTGCGTGCCCGCGCTGCCATTTTGGCGGATGCGGATGGCGCCCGGCGGCAGGTCGATATCGTCGCACAGCACAATGATCTGCTCGGGCGGCACCTTGTAAAAGTGCGCGATGCGCTGCAAACAGTCGCCCGAACGGTTCATGTAGGTGGTGGGCTTGATCAAAAGCACCTTCTGCCCGTTGCGCACGCCCTCGCCGTACTCGCCCGAAAAGCCGCACTTGGTCAGGCGCACGCTCATGCGCTCGGCCAGCAGGTCCAGCGCCGAATAGCCCGCGTTATGGCGGGTGCGGCGGTATTCGATTCCCGGATTTCCCAGGCCCGCGACGATAAACATACCGCTATTTTAGCACGCTTTGCATGGCTTGACAACCGTTGGCGAACGTGGTACGATGCATTTTACCATACAGGCAATGACGGAAAGAGTAGGCAGACAAACGCGTTTCAGAGAGTCGGGCGCACGCTGCGAGCCCGATACGCAGGCTTTGCCGAACATGGCTCCCGAGCCTCTTGCGGTGAACGTTTCATTCGCCTGAGCCGCAGCGGGCATCGCCCGATACAGCGATGACTTATGCCCCCTCCCATGGGGAAGTAAGGTGGTTACGGCTACGCTGATTTGCGCATGCTGTCCTTATACGGGCGGCATGCGATTTTTTTTGGATGCAAGGAGGAAAACACCCATGGCAACCGACAAAACGTTTTACATCACAACCCCCATCTACTACCCCAGCGCCAAGCTGCACATCGGCCACGCCTACTGCACCGTCGCCACCGACGCCATCGCCCGCTACAAGCGTCAGCGCGGCTACGACGTGTTCTTTTTGACGGGCTCGGACGAGCACGGGCAAAAGATCGAGCGCAAGGCCAAGGAAGCGGGCGTTACGCCGCAGCAGTATGTGGATACCATCGTCGACGGCTTCAAAAAGCTGTGGAGCCTGCTGGATATCTCCTACGACGGGTTTGTGCGCACCACCGACGATTATCACGTCAAGGCCGTGCAAAAGATCTTCAAAAAGCTCTATGAGCAGGGCGATATCTACAAGTCCAAGTATACGGGCCACTACTGCACGCCCTGCGAAAGCTTCTGGCTGGAGCGGCAGGTGAAGGACGCGGGCGGCGTCTGCCCCGATTGCGGCGGCCCCGTGGAACTGGTGGAGGAGGAAAGCTACTTCTTCAGGCTCAGCAAGTATGCCGACCGATTGATCCAATATATCAAGGATCATCCGACGTTCATTCAGCCCGAGTCGCGCACCAACGAGATGCTGCAAAACTTCCTCCTGCCCGGCCTGGAGGATCTGTGCGTCAGCCGCACGAGCTTTAAGTGGGGAATCCCCGTGGATTTTGACGATAAACACATCGTCTATGTGTGGCTGGATGCGCTTTCTAACTATATAACCGCGCTTGGGTGGGGAAGCGACGACGATTCGCTGTACCGCAAATACTGGCCCGCGGACGTGCACATTGTGGGCAAGGAGATTGTGCGCTTCCACACCATCATCTGGCCCATCATGCTCATGGCGCTGGGCGAACCGCTGCCCAAGCAGGTGTTCGGCCACGGATGGCTGGTGCTTGACGGCGGCAAGATGAGCAAGTCCAAGGGCAACGTGGTGGACCCCGTCAAGCTGTGCGAGCGCTACGGCGTGGACGCCATCCGCTACTTTTTGCTGCGCGAGGTGCCGTTCGGCTCCGACGGAACGTTCAGCAACGAAGCCCTCATTCAGCGCATCAATACGGATTTGGCCAACGATCTGGGCAATCTGCTCAGCCGCACGGTGGCCATGATCGACAAGTATTTCGATGGCAGGCTGCCCGAACCCGCGCTGGGGGCGGAGGAGGATTTTGGGCTGACGAAACTGGCCATGGAGCTGCCCGACCGCGTCAATGCGCAGATGGACGGGCTGCACATCCCCGATGCGCTGGGCGAAATCTGGAAGCTGGTTAACGCCTGCAACAAGTACATCGATGTGACCGCGCCGTGGATACTGGCCAGAACCGACGAGGGAAAGCAGCGGCTGCAAAGCGTATTGTACAACCTGGCCGAGTGCCTGCGCATTGTGGGCATCCTGCTCAAGCCGTTTTTGACGAGCACGCCCGACAAGATGTTTGCCCAGCTCGGCACCGAGCCGCGCTTTACCGATATCGAGCATGTCAACTGGGGCGGCAGCATCCCGGGCACGGTGGTGCACAAGCAGGAGGCGCTGTTCCCGCGCATCGACGTGCAAAAGGAGATTGCGCTGTTGGAGGAGGAGACCGCCAAAGCCAAGGCGGCGGCCGCCAAGCAGCAGGAGCCCGAAAAGCCCGCCGAGATCGGGTATGAGGACTTTGAAAAGGTGGATCTCAGGCTCGCCAGGGTGGTGGCGTGCGAGGAGATTCCCAAGGCCAAGAAGCTCTTAAAGCTCACCGTCGAGGTGGGCGAGGAAACGCGCACCGTGGTTTCGGGCATCAAAAAATGGTACGCGCCCGCGGACCTGATCGGAAAGTCCGTGGTGCTGGTGGCAAACCTCAAGCCCGTCACGCTGTGCGGCGTGGAGAGCCGCGGCATGATACTGTGCGCCTCGGACGAAAAGGACGCGCTGTCGGCCGTTACCACGCTATCCGAACTGCCAAGCGGGCTCAAGGTGCGCTGACTGTGGCGCGCCGACTGACCGCCGCGCTGTCCGATGGGCGCACGCTCGCCATGCGCGAGCCGACCGTGGACGACGCTAGGCTGCTTGTGGCATATCCCAAGATTGTCGGCAGCGAAACGGACTATCTCGTTGCCGATGAAAACGGCATTGCGGGGCTGACCGTCGAAAGCGAACGGGCGTACATCGAAAACACGCTGTCGATGCAAAACACCGTCATGTACCTTGGGTTTATCGGGGACGAGCTGGTGGCGCTGGGCGATATCCGCGCCGCGCAGCGTCCGCGCATCGCGCACACGGCGGAGCTTTCCATCACGGTCAAAAAGGCGTACCAGGGCATCGGCGCAGGCAGCGCCATGATGCAGGCCATGCTGGATTTTGCGCGCGAAACGGGCGTGCTGCGCTGCATCGAGTTGACGGTGCGCTGCGATAACGACCGCGCCATACGGCTGTACGAGCGGTTCGGGTTCCGCACCTGCGGCCGCTGCACGGACTTTTTCCGAGTGCGCGGCGCCTATTACGATGCATGTATCATGGAGTTGATGCTATGACGCTGTTTGATACGCACGCACACCTGCTGGACGAGCAGTTCGACCGCGACCGCGACCGCATCATCCGCACGCTCCCCGCGCTGGGCGTGGGGTATGCGGTGGAGGCCTGTTGCGACGGCACGCACATCCCCAAAATTGAGGCGCTGGTGGCCGTGTACGATCACATCTACGGCTCGGCGGGCGTGCATCCGCACTCGGCCTCGATGCTGACCCGGTTTGACCTCAACGCCATCGAGCGCGCCGTGCAAAAGCCCAAGATTGTGGCCGTGGGCGAGATCGGGCTGGATTACCATTACGATCTGGCTCCGCGCGACGTGCAGCGGGATGCGTTTGTCAAACAGGTGGAAATTGCCACGGCGCACGACGTGCCCGTCATCGTGCACGATCGCGAGGCGCACGGCGACTGCATGGAAATTTTAAGCGCGTTTCGCGGCAGGCTCAAAGGCGTGATGCACTGCTATTCGGGCAGCTATGAGGATGCCGTGCGCTATATCGATATGGGCCTGTACATTGCCTTTGGCGGCGCGCTGACCTTTAAAAACGCCACCAAACAGCGGGATATTGCGGGCAGGCTGCCCATGGAGCGACTCGTGATCGAGACCGATTGCCCATACATGACCCCCGTGCCGTACCGCGGCAGCCGCAACGACCCAAGCCTCATGCACTACACCCTCAAGACCCTCGCCTCCGTGCGCGGCATGGACGCCGACGAGGCCGCCGAGATCACGACGGAGAACGCCAGGGCGCTGTTCGGGATCGGGTAACGATGGGGGTACGGGGGACGGTTTGTCCCGTTCTTTGAAAAGATAGCAGGTCAAAGCCTTCGGCTTTGACCTAACTCCTCAGGCAGATGCCGAAAAACCAAGGGTTTTCGGTAAAGGGACGCAAAGAAACTTATAAAAATCCATAAAATATTGAGGGTCGGTTCTATCGGAACCGACCCTCCGTGGTTTATGCAACAAACATAAAGCCCCTTGGGACGTTTCTTTTGCCTACTTTTCTTTTCAAAGAAAAGTAGGTTACCTGCGTGCGCTTGCGGCAAAGACCATGTACAGGATGGGCAGCGGCAGGCCGGGGATGAAGTAGGTCCACGGCGCAGTGCCGGGGAAGGTGAAGGCTGCGTACACGCCAAAAGCCGCAAACAGCAGCACAATGAGGCCCATGGGGATGCTGCCGCGCGTTTTCAGGCCCGAAACGCCCGCAATCAGCTCCAGCACGCCCAGTATGACGGGCAGTCCCGCCAGCAGAATTTGCACGGCGGCCTGCCGAATGGCGGCAGTATCCGTGGCCGCAGCCGACAGGTCGGATACGTTGGCCAGCACGAACTTGCTGCCGAGCCATATGAGCGCGACGCCGCAGACGAGCATCAGCAGGCTGACGATTTTCAGCAGGGGAAGTTTCTTTTGGGATGATTCCATGGAACAGCCCTCCGATCTTGTGGCGTTGTAACGCCACATAGTAGTATGGTAGCCATTCAGGCGGCATTGTGTCAAGGGGACAAATAGCGATTGCCTGACGCGGGCCGATGCGATATACTGCGTTTATACGGAAAAGGAAAGGGGAGACGAAGTATGAAACAGTATCGCTGCACCGTTTGCGGCTATGTGCATATCGGCGATGTTGCGCCGTCGGCGTGCCCGCAGTGCAAGGCGCCCGCCGAAAAGTTCGTGCTGTCGGACGGGGCGGAGAAGCCCTACGCGGCCGAGCATGTGGTGGGCATTGCCGCGGGGGTTGACCCCGAAATACTGGAGGGCTTAAGGCAGAATTTTGCGGGCGAATGCACGGAGGTGGGCATGTACCTGGCCATGTCGCGCGTGGCCGACCGCGAAGGGTATCCCGAGGTGGCCGAGGCGTTCAAGCGCTATGCGCTGGAGGAGGCCGAGCATGCGGCAAAGTTTGCGGAGCTGTTGGGCGAATGCCTGACGGATTCCACCAGGCGCAATTTGGAGCTGCGCGCCGCGGCCGAGTTTGGCGCAACCGAGGGCAAAACTGCGTTGGCCAAGCTTGCCAAGGCGCAAAACCTGGACGCCATCCACGATACCGTGCACGAGATGGCGCGTGACGAGGCGCGGCACGGAAAGGGCTTTACGGGACTGCTAAAGAGGTATTTTGCATGAAGGACATCAACACCTATATCGATCACACCATCCTCAACGCCGCTGCCACGCGCGCGGATGTGCTGCGCATTGCGCAGGAGGCCAAGCGCTACCGCACCGCCAGCGTATGCGTCAATTCCTGCTGGGCCAAGACTGTCAAGCAGGCGCTCCTTGGCACGGGCGTCAAAACCTGCTGCGTGGTGGGCTTTCCGCTGGGCGCCATGGCGACCGCTGCCAAGGCGGCCGAGGCCAAGCTGGCCGTGGCCGACGGCGCGGACGAAATTGACATGGTTATCAACGTGGGCTTTGTCAAGGGCGGCGAATGGGACGCGGTCGAGGCCGATATCGCCGCGGTCGTGGAGGCCGCCGAGCCCGCCATCGTGAAAGTCATCATCGAAACGTGCCTGCTGACCGATGCGGAAAAGGCGCAGGCCTGCCGCGCCGCCAAAGCCGCGGGCGCGGCCTTTGTCAAAACGTCCACGGGCTTTTCCACGGGCGGCGCCACCGTGGCCGATGTGGCCCTGATGCGCCAAACCGTCGGCCCCGATATGGGCGTCAAGGCCAGCGGCGGCATCCGCAGCCGCGAAACCGCCGAGGCCATGATCGCCGCGGGCGCAACCCGTATCGGCGCCAGCGCCACGGGTAAGATTGTGGGGGAGTGACTTACTTTTCTTTGGAAAAGAAAAGTAAGCAAAAGAAACGTCCCAAAGGGAAAGCGCATGTTTCTTGAGTTAAAGAAAAGTAAGCAAAAGAAACGTCCCCAAATGGAGAGTCTGTGTTTTTGTAAAGAGAAACAGGCAAAAGCAACATCTCAAAGGGTTTGATGTAGCTTGCATATAAACGGCGGGTCGGTTCATATGAACCGACCCGTGGGCTTTTTATAGGCTTGGGCATACGTTTTCGTCGTGTCATTCCGAGCGCAGCGAGGAATCTTTCTTGTCGTAGCACTTGGCAAGGAAATAGACTTTTCCCGCACGATGAACGTTTCCGTGCCGTGGCCGTTGGAAAGACACTCCAATCGGTCGTAAGCGGCCGGGAAGGCCGACGGATACGCGGATGCATCGTAATTATTGCGGAAAAAAATCAATGACATTCGCAGCGTTGGCCATGGGGCGTTCCTCCCGTGCAATCGTACTTGCGGCGTTATCTGCGCCATGCAAACCGTGGTTCGGATTTGCTTGCTGCGCCGTACCCTCTCTGCCAATATACTCGCTTTTTTGCAGGATTGTAACAGCAGAAAAGAAGGGACCGCGTTTCCCCGTATCATACGGCAAAACGTCGCCCCTCCATGTGCCAATGCATATTATACAGGTTTCTTTGTGTCGCTTTCTTTTCAAAGAAAGCGACGATTCCCCGCCCTACTCCAGCTCCTCCTCCTCGATGATGGCAAGGTCCTCCTTGCTGACCTTGCGCGGGGGACGCTTGACGAGGATATCGTACATAATGGGCACCACAAACAGCGTCATGAGGGTTGCGTAGGTGAGACCGCCGATGCACACGATGGCGATGGGCTGTATCAGCCCGCCGCCGATGCCCAGCCCCATGGCCATGGGCACCAGGCCGAGGATGGTGGTCAGCGCGGTCATCAGCACGGGCCGCATGCGGATGGTGCAGGCGCTGACGATGGCCTCACGCCGATCCAGGCCGTCCTGACGCAGGCGGTTCATGGTGTCGATGAGCACGATGCCGTTGTTGACGATGATGCCCACCAGCATGATAAAGCCGATCATGGCCATGATGCTCAGCTCCATGCCGCACATCAGGAGCGCAATCAGCCCGCCCGTAAACGCCAGCGGGATGGTCATCATCACGATAAACGGGCTCAACAGCGATTGGAACTGTGCCACCATGATTAAGTACACCAGCACCACGCCCAACAGCAGCATCAGCCCCAGGTCGCGCAGCGCGCTCATGATGGTTTCGTTTTCGCCCGTGAACTCTATGGACATGCCGCTTGGCAGCGGGAAGTCCTTCAGCGCCGCCTGCGCATCGGCGGTGACGAGGGTGACGTTGTGGCCGGCTGCGATCTCGGCCGATATGGTCATATAGCGGCGCTGCTCGTTGCGACCGATGGATTGCAGCGTTTCCGATTCGCTGAAGGTGGCGATATCCTTGAGCGCGACCTTCTTGTAGCTGCCATCCTGCGTGGTGAAGGTGAGGATGCGCTCGCGAATATCCGTCACGGTCGGGTCCTGCTCCTGCATGCGGATGACGATATCGCTGTTACTGTCCTCAATGGTGGAAACGGTGGCATCGGCGGTCAGCGCCAGGGCGATATTCTGGTACACCTGCGCAACGGTCAGCCCTTCCAGCATGGCCTTTTGCTTATCCACGATGACGCGCAGCGCGGGCGTGGTGTCCTCCAGCCCGTCGTTGATGTTGACCAGCCCGTCGACGGCCGCCAGCCTGGCGGAAAGCTCGCGCGCGGTGGCTTGGAGCTGATCCAAATCGTTGCCGTACAGCTCGATGGTCACGCCGCTGCCGCCGAGCGCATCGGCATACTCGGCCATATTGCCCGCGCCCGTGGCGGCCACCGTGCAGTCCAAATCGGCGCACAATTGCTCGATGACGGGGCCGAGTGCGGTGCTGGCGCGTCCGCGTCGGCTTTCGGGCACATAGCCCAATATATCGTCCTGTGTTTTGAGCACGACGTACACCATGGTTTGGGAAACGTCCGTTTCGGAGGAGGATACGCCAAACATGCTGGTTAGCCCCGTGGCGAACATGGCGCCCGTGGTCTCCACCTCGGGCAGCGTGTGCAGGCGCGCGGCAATTTCATCGGTCATGGCCACCGCCTCGTCGAATGTGGCGTTTTCGGGCATGGTGACGGTGACGGTCATCTGCGGGCTGTCCATATCGGGCAGGTAGATGAAGCCCCTGCCGATGAGCGCATAGGCGCAGACGGTCAGCAGCAGCACGGAGAGGATCAGCGCAAGCCCCTTGTTTTTGAGACAGAAGCGCAGCACCGATTCGTAGCCGCGCAGCACGGTATGCCTGCTTTCCTTTTTGGGTGCGCGGATGCGGCGCAGCGTACCGCTGGCCATGGCGGGCACGAGGGTAAGCGCCACAATGAGGCTTGCCAGCAGCGAATACGCAATGGTGAGCGCCATATCCGTAAACAACTGGCGCGTGATGCCCTCCACGAACACGATCGGCACGAACACGCAAACGGTGGTCAGCGTGGACGAGGTGATGGCGCCCGCCATCTGTACCGTGCCCGACACGGCCGAGCGGATGGCGGATTCCCCGCTGCGCCGCAGCCGATAGATGTTTTCAATGACGACGATGGAGTTATCCACCAGCATGCCCACGCCCACGCACAGGCCCGCCATGGAGATGACGTTGATGCTCACGCCCGAAAAGTACATCAGTACGATGGCGAACGTCACGCTGATGGGGATGGAGCACGCCACAATGAACGTGGGACGGATATCGGCCAGGAAGATGAGCAGTATGATGACGGCCAGCACCGCGCCCACGGCGATGTTTTCCAAAATGGAACCGATGACCACCTTGATGTACTCGCCCTGATCCATCAGGGCCGAAAACGTCAGCCCCGGGAACTCCGCCTCCATGGCGTCCATCTCCGAACGGATGTTGTCGGAAACGGTGGCCGTGGCGTAGCCCGATTGCTTGTTAAACGACAGCAGCACGCCGTTGCGGCCGTTGATCTTGGCGTAGGTGGAATCGCTGTTGTCGGAAACGAACACGTCCGCCACGTCCGTCAGGTAGATGGGCTCCACGCCCTCCAGCCCGAGGTCGAACAGGATGAGGTCGTTCAATTCCTCCACGCTTTCAAACTTATCCCCCACATACACCAGCCATTCGGTATCGCTGGTGGCGTCGGCGGCATAGCCCGCGGGCATGGAAAAGTTCTCCGCGCCCAGGATGGCGCCGATGGTGGAAAGGGAGAGGAGATTGTTTAAATCGGTTGCATCATAGGCCTGCT
Source organism: uncultured Oscillospiraceae bacterium (assembly GCA_964600225.1). GTDB lineage: Bacteria > Bacillota > Clostridia > Christensenellales > CAG-138 > CAZRIT01. The sequence goes on from CAZRIT010000005.1 coordinate 52,218, forward strand.
GCTTGGCGTCGGAAAGCTCCTCCTTGGCGTCGTCGAGCTCCTCCTGCGCATCGGTGAGCTGCTCCTTGCTTTCGACCAGCTTTTTCTCGCTGCTGCGGATTTTGCTCTTGCCGCTGCTGATCTGCGCCGCGGCCTCGGCGGACTGGCGCTCCAGCTCGGCATAGCCATCCTCCACCTGCGCAATGCCTCCCTGCACCGTGGCGATCATGGCGTCGATGCCGCTCGGGTCGGATACGCCTATTTTGGATAGGCCCCCGAGGATCTGGTCGCGTTGACCGATCAGTTCGTCGCGCTCGGATTCCAGCTTGTCGCGGGCCGCCTTTGCGACGGCGACGCCCTCCCTCGCGGCGGCAATCTGCTCGGGCGTGCCGACGGTGGCGTCGGGGTTGTCGGGATCGGACGGATCGAGCGGCGCTTCCAGCGCAGCCAGCGCGCCCTCCGCCTGCGATACGCCCGCTTCGGCCTGACTGATGCCCGCGGCATACTGCGCAATGCCATCGTTGAGGTTGGGCAGGGCGCTCTTGGCGGTGTTTAACAGCGACAGGGCCTGCTTGAGGTCGCTTTCGTTCTTCGATAGCGTGCTTCGGGCCGAGGAGGTTTGGGAATCCAGCTCCTTTTGCGCCTTGTTGAGCTGGCTTTTGCCCGATTTAATCTGTTTTTCACCCTTGGCAACGGCCTCTGCGCCGTCGTCCAGCTCCTCCTGCGCATCGGCGATGGTCTCCTCGCCCTCCTCAAACTCCTTATCCACGCCGAGGCGGATTTTTTCGTTGACGGCGTCCATCTTGTCCTGCTGCAGCACGACGTTGATCTTTTGCTCGATCAGCCCGCTGGCTCTGATGCTTGCCACGCCCTCCGCGCCCTCAAGCCGCGGCAGGATGGTGTCCTCGTAGAAGCGCGACAGTTCCAGGGTATCCATGCCCTCGTAATCCACCGCGATGGCGGAGAGCGGGATCATGTTCGGGTTGATTTTGAGGATGGTGGGCATGCCTACATAATCGTTCCAATCCTGCGAGAGCACGTCCAGCTGCTCGCGGATGTTCATGGTGGTGGCGTCCATGTTGGCGTCGCTCGAAAACTCCATCATCACCACCGAGAAGTTTTCGCCCGAGGTGGAGCTGACGGACTTGATGTTGTCCAAAGTGGACATGGCCTGCTCCACGGGCTTGGTGATGGTGTTTTCCACCTCCTCGGGGCTGGCGCCGACGTAGCTGGTGGCCACGATGACGTACGGCAGGTCGATATAGGGCAGCAGATCGGGCGTCATGCGCAAAAACGCCACCACACCCAGTATGATGACCAACAGCACCGCAACCAGTACCGTGAAGGGTTTTTTGACGGACAGTTTGGCTAGCATGAAATGCTCCTTTTGGCGGATGCGTCGCGTCGGCGCATGCCGTATTGCACAATTTCCAGCTTCCGCCGGAAGCGCTTGCGCTGGCGGGCGGCGTCCGAGGGATTGTTGAATAACTCGAACAGCGCGGGCTTTAAGAGCGCAAACAAGATTTCCAGTATCTGCATCAAATCGTCCGCTTCATCGCAGCAAAGCGTGGATTTGTCGATGAGATCGAGGTTTTCGGAGATCAGCTTTCCGACGGAATCGAGCACCATGCCGTTGATGGCCTGATCGTCCTCGGCGCCGTGGAATGTAAACAGGCCCATGAACACCTTGGCGTCCGCACAGGAGGCGGAAAAGCGGATGGATTCGTCATAGCCCGCCAGGAGCGCCTTGAACAAATCCCCGTGGCTCGATTCCAGCGCCTCGCGCGCGCAGCGCTGCATGGCGTCGCTGTAATCCTGTATCAAAAAGGCGCAAAGATCGTGGCGATCGCGGAAGTATTGATAGTAGCTGCCGCGTGAAATGCCCGCGTTTTGCACGATGCGGTTGATGGACGCATCCTGCAGCGGCACGCGCGACAGCTCCTGCTTGATGGCGGCGATGAGCTTTTGCCGCTTCTGCGGCGGCAGATTGTAGAAGGTTTCCGATGGCATGCGGCGCGCTCCTTTCCGTGATGCGGGGGCCATGGCTCCATGGCAGTGAATATATGCGGCAAGGCATATAAAAATGACAGGCTGTCATGTGACAACCTGTCATATTGTAGTCGTTTGTCCGTTGTTACGTCAATACGGATGCGGCAGAGTTCACAATTGTGTTGCGTTTGCGCATGCGCAGCATCGGGAAAGGCTTGCCGCTACCTGCGCTTTTTGAGCCAGGAGACGATATCGCTGCCGATGGTCAGGCCGAGCTTTCGCTGCAGATTGAGCGACGCCACGTTATCGGTAACGACCTGGCAATAGGGCGTGACGCCCTGCGAGACGAGGGCGTTGATCAGATGCGCCTCCAGCGAAAACGCCAGCCCGTGGTGGCGGTAATCGGGCAGGATTTCCAGCATGCCCATGGAGTGCTCGTCGTGGGTGCCGATAAAGCCCACCAGCGCCCCGTCCATCCACGCGCCGTACATGCCCGCGTCGATGCGCTCCCGTATATACCGCGGGTCCTCGATGGCGTGATAGTGCTCGCTCACAAACGGCGCGTCCGCCTGCGTCAGCGTGCGGATTTCGGCGCCGCGGGGCAGCTCGTACGGCACGGGCTGTGCGCTTTGATACGCGCAGTTGTAGCAATCCATGAGCGTTTCAAAGCCGTATTGACCCACCAGCACGTCTCTGAGCGGCGTGGCGTGCGCCACCACAAGGCCGCTGTTGCAAACCAGCGGCAGCACGCGCTGCTGCGCCGCCGCGCTTTCGGCGGTGACAAACGTGTACTCGGGCGGGAGCCTTAGCACCAGGGCATCACCCGAAAGATAGCTTATCTGCGCCTTCGGGTCGGTCAAAATCGCCAGCATATCGGCGTGCAGCAGGGGTTTTTGTTCCAGATACTGTCGTGCCTGTTCTTTCATGAAAGCGATTATAGCATGATCAAATCGGTGAAGTAAATACATGGCATACTGCCTTTGCGCCGTTTGACAAAGGATAGGTCGAATGATACACTGATTTCGTTACTTTTGTGCGGTGAACAGGAGGCTTTCGACGCATGGCGGATTTGACGGCCATCGTACTGACCAGGAATGAACAGGCCAATATCGGCGCGTGCATTGACAGCGTGCGCGGCTTTGCCAAGCGCGTGGCGGTGATCGATTGCGGCAGCACCGATGAAACGGTGAACATCGCGCTGGAAAAAGGCGCGGAGGTATTCACGCACGATTTTACCTATTACGCCGCGCAGTTCAACTGGGCCATCGACAACATCGGCGTGGACACCCGCTGGACGCTCAGGCTGGATGCGGACGAGCGTTTTACGCCCGCAGTCTGCGCGCAGTGCGAACAGATCATGCGTGCGCACGAAGAGGACGACGTCAACGGCATCGTCATCGAGGCGGATTTTTACTTTCTGGGCCGCCTGATGAAGCACGGGCTGACCAACAAGCGCAAGATCATGGTCTTCAAAACGGGCGTGGGCCGCATCGAGGACAGAAAGCGCGATGCGCACACGGTGCTCTCCCATGGCCGCACCGTGGCGATACGCGAGCGGTTTTTGCATTACGATTTTAAGGATCTCAACAGCTATATCAGCCGCTACAACTGGTACACCATCCGCGAACTGCAGGATTATCTGGCGTACGAGGCGGGCGGCGGCTACGACGTCAATACCGATCAAAAGCTCAAAAAGCACCGCAAGCACAAGTTTACCGTGTACTACCGCGCGCCGATGTTTCTGCGCGCGTGGCTGTGGTTTATGTATAACTATTATTTGAAGCTCGGTTTCCTCGACGGGCGCGAGGGGTATATCTACAACTACCTCGAATGCTACTGGTACCGCTTCCTGGTGGACGCCAAAATTTACGAACACCGCATTACGGGCGGCGCGCCGGAGGAACTGGGCGCGCTGAAGGGCTGAACCCCATGAGCGCTCCGATTCGGGTGCTGTGCGTGATCACGGTGCGGTTTGCCGAAAACGGCATATCCGCATTCGTCATGAACCACTACCGCCACATGGACCCAAAGCGGGTGCATGTGGATTTTGCCGCGCCCAACCTGCCTTCCGAGGCCGTACAGCAAGAGATCGCCGCGCGCGGCGGGCAAATCCATGTGTTCCCCATGCGCAACCGAAACCCCCTTGCCTATATCCGTAAGCTTTCCGATTGCATCCGAAACAACCGCTACGATATTGTCCACGCCCACGGCAACAGCGCCACGCTGTATCTGGAGATGGCGGCGGCCAGGCGCGGGGGCGCCATGGTGCGCATTCCGCACAGCCATAACACCGCCTGCGCCATGCGGCTGGCGGACAAGCTGCTGCGCGGCGCGTTTTACCGCAGCTATACCCATGCGTTTGCCTGCGGCGAGGCGGCGGGGCAATGGCTGTTCCCGCACCGCCCGTTTACGGTGGCGCAAAACGCCGTGGATGCGGCGCATTATGCGTTTGATGCGGACAAGCGCATGGCCGTGCGCAGCGCGTGCGGGTTTGCCGACGACGCGTTTGTGGTGGCGCACGTCGGCTCGTTCAATGCGCAAAAGAACCATGCATTTTTGATCGACGCGTTCCGCGCGCTTGCGGCAAAACGGCCCGAGGCAAGGCTGCTGCTGGTTGGCGGCGGGGCGCTCATGGAGCAGGCGCGGCAACAGGCGGCGGCGTACGGGCTGAGCGAGCGGGTGTGCTTTGCGGGCGCGGTGCCCGATGCGGCGGCGTACCTGTCGGCGGCGGATGTGTTTGCGCTCCCCTCCAACCACGAGGGTTTGCCGTTTACCCTCATCGAGGCGCAGCTAAACGGCCTGTCGTGCGTGGTGTCCGAGCATGTGACAAGCGAGGCGTTTTTGACCGATACGGTCGCCGTCGCGCCGCTTTCCGACGGGGCCGATGGCTGGGCCAAGCGGCTGGGAGAGCAGCCCTTGCGGGATCGGCCGCAGGCCTGTGCGTTGGCCCGAGCGGCGGCCGAAGCGCGCGGGTTCGATGTGCGGGAAAACGCCGAAAGGCTGACGGAACTGCTGGAACAATTCGTCGCCGAGGCGTGCCCCAAAAGCGTGCTGTTTGTAACGCACAAGATGAGCGGCGGCGGGTGCGAGCGCGTGATTGCGCAGCTGTTGCAGCGTTTTACCGAGCAGGGTACGCGCTGTACGCTGGCAACGGAATGCAACGTGCCTTCATTTTATACTTTGCCGAAGGCTGTCGATGTGATATCCTTATTGGATAGCCAAACGATGGCGGCCTCGGATGTGCCGCGCGCCTATCGGCGATTAAGGCGCGTTGTCAGGGAGCGAAAGCCCGATGTGGTGCTGGCCATGCCCGAGAAGGTGAACGTGTGGACGGTGCTGTTTTTATTGGGCACGGGCGTGCCCGTGGTGGTCAGCGAGCGCAACGACCCCGGGCGCCACCCCAAAAGCCGCATCAAACGGCTGCTCAGGCGCCTGATTTACCCGTTTGCGGCGGGGTTTGTGTTCCAGACCGAGCAGGCGCGCGATTGCTTCCCGCGTGCGATTCGTCGGCGCGGCGTTGTACTGGATAACCCGCTGGATATCGATCGGCTGCCGACGGCGGGGGTCGATCGTCGCACGCGCACGGTGGTCGGCGCGGGGCGGCTGGACGGGCAAAAGAACTTTCCGCTTTTGATACGCGCGTTTGCGGCGTTTCGTCGCACGCATCCCGATTGGACGCTGCGTATCTACGGCGAGGGCGCGGCGCGCGCGGCCCTGCAGCGCTTAATGGATGAATCGCTGCCGCGGGGCGCGGCGGAGCTGGCGGGGCAGACGGATGACCTGCCCGCAAAGCTCAGATCGTGCGGCGTGTTTGCGCTCAGCTCCGATTTTGAGGGCATGCCAAACGCATTGATCGAGGCCATGGCCACGGGCACTGCGTGCGTGGCGACCGATTGCCCCGTATACGGGGTACGCGCGCTGGTAAACGACGGGGAAAACGGCCTGCTCGTGCCCGTGGGCGACGAGGCGGCGTTGACGAGAGCCCTGTGTACGCTGGCCGACGACGAAGCGCAAAGGGAGCGGCTGGGGACCAATGCGGCCGTGGTGCGCGTGCGGCTGGACGACCGCACAGTGGCGGAGAAATGGAGGCGGTATCTTGGGCAAAGCAGAGGTTAGTGCATGGCGCGGCGGCATGGCGCGGGCGTTGCCGTATCTGGCGGACGCGGCGTTTCTGCTGTGGCTACTGACCGAGACGGCGTTTGAGCATACCATGGCGTCCAGGCTGTGCCTGCTGCTGTTTGCGGGCGTTATAGGGCTGTGGATGCTCGTGGAAAAGAAGGCGTTTTTCGGGTTCTTCATCCCTTGGTATGTGCTCATGCTCGTCTGGTGCGCGCTGGTGACGTTTACCTGCGCCACAAGCCGCAGCGCGTCGATGGGGATTCTCGCGACCATGTGCCTCAACCTGGTATTTTTGTTCATGGTGTATCAGTATGCGCTGCTGCGGCGCGATTTTGACAGGCTGTTTCTGGCGTTCATGCTGGGCGTGGCGCTGCTTTCCGTCATCACGGTGATACGCTGCTGGCCGCTCGATATTGTGAACAGTCGGCTGGGCATGGCGCGTGACGGCGTGGGCGAACTGACCATCTACATCAACCCCAACTGGATTGGCATGATGGCGGCGTTTGCGTTTGGGATGGCGTTGTCGCGGCTGTGGCGCAAGGGCGACGTCAAGTGGGCGTACCTGCCCGCGGTGCTGTTCTTTGTCGCCATTGTGCTGCTGACCAAATCCATCAAGGCGTACGGCATTGTATATGCCATGACGCTGACGGTGTTTTTGCTGCGTTACCCCAAATGGTGGTGGCTCAAGCTCATTGCCATCGTGGCGTTTTGCGTGTGGTTCTTCACCTCGGTGCTGGATGGGTTCAATTTTATTGACGATATCTTTTTCCGCAGGCTTCGGTATACTTACCTCAACCTGTTTCAAGGCGGAACGTACGATACGTCGCTGGATGCGCGCGGGAGCCTGGCGTCGGTGGGCCTAAGGGCGTTTCTGCTGCGGCCGCTGACGGGCTACGGCCCAGGTGGCTTCGGCTTTTTGGAGGGCTCCATGGAGAGCTACTCCCACAACAACTACATCGAGCTCATGGTGTCGGGCGGCGTGCCGCTGCTGTTGATCTACTATGCGCCGCAGGCGATTGCCATCGTGCGCGCATTTCGGCACAGACCCATGTCGAACGCGGTGCGGGTGCTGCTGCCGTTTGCACTGCTGCATATGGTCATGGACTACGCCATGGTGTCGTATGTGGACCGCACGGCGTTGATTTGGCCCGTGCTGCTGATGGCGGCGGTGCGGCTGGAGCAAAACGTGCTAAACGACGGCGCGCGCGGCTACCTGAATGTGACCAACCCGTGCCGATTGGTGGCGTGGTGCAGCGTGAAGGGGCGGTTGCAGTGGGTGCCCGACAGGCTGTATTTACGCATGCTCTATCGCGGGTGCCTGAACAAAAAGCTGCATTTAAACCCGCCCGTGACCATGAATGAAAAGCTGCAATGGCTCAAGCTCAACGACCATAACCCGCTCTATCACACCCTGGCTGACAAGGCGGCCGTGCGGGCGTATGTGGCCGAGCGCGCGGGCGAGGATGTGCTGATAGCGCAGCTTGGGCTGTGGGACGACCCGATGCAGATCGATTTTTCCGCATTGCCCGATCGCTTCGTGCTCAAATGCACGCATGATTCGGGCGGCGTGCGCGTGTGTGCCGACAAGCAATCGTTCGATGCGGCGGAGGCCGTGGCGTTTTTGCAAAAGCGCATGAAAACGAGCTACTATCCCGCGGGGCGCGAGTGGGCGTACAAGGGCCTGACGCCCGGGGTCATGGCGGAGGCGTTCATCGGCGCGCCCGACGGTACGCCGCCCGACGACTACAAGTTTTTCTGCTTCCATGGCCGTGCGGAGGCGGTTTGCATCTGCACCGACCGCACCGCGCACGGGGCGAAGTACTATTTTTATGATCGGGAGCTGAAACCCTTGCGCGTCAACGATGTGACCGCCGCGCTGCCCGACGATACGCCGTATCCCAAGCCGATTGGGTATGAACGCATGCTCTCCGTGGCCGAAACGCTTGCCGCGGGCATTCCGCATGTGCGCGTGGATTTGTACGATGTGGAAGGCAGGGTCTATTTCGGCGAGATGACGTTTTACGATCAGAGCGGGCTGGCCAACGATTATGTCGGCGACGGCGACCGCGTCATGGGCGATTTTTTGCGGATTGAGGAGTGCCAAACATGCGTCTGACGGTGTGCGTGGGCGCGGACATTGCGCCGACGGAGGCGAATATCGATCTGTTTTGCACGGACGGGGCGGCGCTGATGGGTGACAGTCTGAGGAAACGCTGGTTTGCCGCCGATGTGCGGATTGCCAATCTGGAGCTGCCGCTGACCGATGGCGGCGCGCCCATCGAAAAGTGCGGGCCGCACATGCGTGCGCCCAAGGCGTGTGCAAAGGGGCTCAAGGCGCTGCGGACGGACGGCCTGGGGCTGGCCAACAACCATATTCTCGATTTTGGCGCCGAGGGTCTGACCGATACCGTGGCGGCGCTTTCAGAGCAGGGCATTGCGTCCTTTGGCGCGGGCACGGCAAAGCAGGCCGACGAGCCGTTCATCCTCGTCCGTAACGGCGTGCGGCTGGGTATATACGGCGTGTGCGAGCACGAGTATTCCGCAGCCGAGGGCGATCGATTGGGCGCCAATGCGCTGGATTTGCTCGAGATTGCCGACCGCATCCGCCAAATCAAGGCGGGCTGCGACCGATTGATTGTGCTGTATCACGGCGGGCGGGAGCACTATCCCTACCCGTCGCCAAGGCTTCGCAAGCTCTGCCGCAAGCTGGCCGATTGCGGCGCGGACGCGGTGCTGTGCCAGCACAGCCACTGCGTGGGCAGTGCGGAAACGTACCACGGCGCGGTCATTGTCTACGGGCAGGGCAACTTCATTTTCGACGTGCCCGATGGCGAGGCGGGCTTTCAAACGGGGCTTTTGGTTTCGCTGACGTTTGACGACGGGGATGTGAAAGCCGAATACCTGCCGCTGGTGCGGCAAAACGGGCGCACGCAGCTGGCCGAGGGCGCAAGGGCAAAGGAAATTCTGGACGGGTTTGCCGCGCGTTCCGAAGAAATTGCCGAGGAGGGCTTTGCGCAGCGCGCCTATCGGCAATACGCCGTATCCGTCAACGAGCGGATGCTCAGGGTGTTTCTGGGTGGCAACGTGGTGCTGCGCGCGCTGTGCGTGCTGCACGGGCGGCGGCCGAGCAGGGTGTACGACCGAAAGACGCTGCTGGGCATCAAAAACTCGCTTCGCTGCGAATCCATCAACGAATTACTCACGGAAGGCTTGGAATAGCACGGATGTTTTTTTCGATACTGGTACCCGTTTACAATGCCGAGGCGTACCTCGGCGCATGCATCGACTCTGTATTCGGGCAGAGCGAGCAGGATTTTGAACTGATTCTGGTCAACGACGGCTCGGTGGACGACAGCGGCATGCTGTGCGACCGCTGCCGCGCGCTGCACCCGAACGTGGTCAAGGTGCGCCACAGGCCCAACAAGGGGCTCATCAGCGCACGCCGAGAGGGCATCGCCATGGCGGAGGGGCGATACTGCATATTCCTCGACGCCGACGACTATCTGGAGCCCGACTGCCTGCTGACGGTGCGCAACACCATCGAGTATACCGACGCGGACGTGGTGATATTCAACTATTACAACCGCTTCGATCAAACGCACACCACCACCGTCAGCGAGGCGGTATTTCCCGATAACACCTTGTTTTCGGGAGAACAGAAGCGCGCCGTGTACGAGGAGCTGATCGCCTCCTGGCGGCTCAATAACCTGTGCACCAAGGCCATCCGCACCGAGCTTGTGCGCGCCGACGATACGCCGTACGAGCAGTATTTTGGCAGCGCTCACACGGAGGATCTGCTGCAATCGCTGTATCCCGTGACAAATGCCGAGCGCATCGTCTACCGCGCCCTGCCGCTGTACAACTACCGCCGCATCGATGACAGCATCTCCACGCGCGTGCAGTGGGGCAATATCGAAAACCAGTTCAACGATGCGGTCATGGCGAGATTAAGGCACTACATGACCGTTTGGGGCATGGATACGCCCGAGGCGCTCGAGCGCTTCCATGTGCGCAAGCTCAACGGCCTTTTGACGCTGTTTTGGCAGCATTACCGCGCGGCCGACACGGAGGAAAAGAAGCGCATGGTGCTGGATTTTCCGTGGGAAAAACACATGGACGATGCGGACAAAACGTATCTGGACAGCGCCAACCTGCCGCCGCAGCGGCGCGCGCAGCTCAAGGCCATCCTCAAAAAGGACGGGCGGCAGCTCGACCGCATTGCATGGCTGGCGGATATGAAGGCGAGGCTCAGGCATGGAGAATAGCCGTTTTGAACAGCCCCTGGTATCCGTCGTGTGCGATACCTACAACCAAAAAGCCTTCATCGGGCAGGCGCTGGACAGCTTTTTGACGCAGCGCACGACGTTTCCCGTGGAGATCATCGTGCACGACGATGCGTCTACCGACGGCACGGCCGATATCGTGCGCGATTACGAAAGGCGCTTTCCCGACCGCTTCCGCAACGTCTACCGCACGGAGAATATGTACGTCCACGATCCCAAGATTTTGGAGCACCATGTGTTCCCTTTGGCGCGCGGCAAGTACATTGCCATCTGCGAGGGCGACGATTACTGGACGTCGCCCGATAAATTGCAGCGCCAGATCGACTATATGGAAGCAAACCCAAGCTGCACCCTTTGCATCCACGCGGCAGCGCTCATCGACGCCGACGGCAACCGCATCGGCTCCCTGCACCCCACCGACGGGGACGGCACGGTGCCGACGGAAACGGTCATCCGCGGCATGGGCGGCTTCTGCCCCACGGCCAGCATCGTGGCGCCCACGCATCTGGCCCAAAACCGCGCGCCGTTTTGCGACCTGACCGATGTGGACGATCTGCCGCTGCAAATTTTCTTTGCCTCCCGCGGCGCCACCTACTGCATCGATGAGGAGCTGTGCGCCTACCGTGTCAACGCGCCGGGCTCGTGGTCGGTACAGCAGCGGGCGGAGCGGGTCGAAAAGCGCGTTGCATTGCAGCAAAAGAACATCCGCATGCACGAGGCGTTCGACAACGATACCGATTACCGCTATCATGAGGCCGTGCTGGACGCCATCCGCAAGGACAACTTTGAAATCCACTGGCTCAGGCGCGACGTAAAAAGCATGCGGCAAAAGGAATTTCTGGCCATGTACCGCGCGCTGCCGCTGAAAACGCGGCTCAAGCTCAATCTGGGCTATTATCTGCCTTTCCTGAAAGGAGGGCGAAGCGCACAAGCATGACCGAACAGCCCAACCTGAAACGAAAAGCGGCCGCGGGCATATTCTGGAAGCTCATGGAGAACGGCGGCACGCAGGGCATCCTGTTCCTGGTAACGGTCATTCTGGCCAGATTGATCGAGCCTGCGGAATACGGCGTGCTGTCGATTACGGTGATATTCGTCACCATTGCGGGCGTGCTGGTGCAGCGCGGCTTTTCGCTGTCGCTGGTGCAGAAAAAGGACGTGGACGATACCGACCTGTCGAGCGTACTGTATCTGAGCGTCCTCGTAGCGGGGCTGATGGTGCTGGCGCTGTGGTTTGCCGCGCCCGCGATTGCGCGCTTCTACGACGTGCCCGAGGTGACAAGGGTGCTTCGCGCCATATCGTTCATCCTCGTTGCGGGCGCGGTGAGCAGCGTGCAAAGCGCCATCATCATGCGCGAGCTGGCGTTTCGCAAGCGCTTCTTTGTCAGCCTCATTGCGGTGATTCTATCGGGTACGGCGGGCATCGTCATGGCGTATCGCGGCTATGGCGTGTGGGCGCTGGTGACGCAGCAGTTGATTGACAACTTTACCATGTGCATCGGGCTGACGATCGCTACGCGGTGGCTGCCCAAGGCGCTGTTTTCGTTCCAAAGGCTGGGGCGGCTGTTCTCGTTCGGGTGGAAGCTGCTGGCGTCGTCGCTGATCGAAACGGTGTACAGCGAGCTTTCGGGCATGATCATCGGCAAGCGCTATACGGCCTCCATGCTGGCCTATTACGATAAGGGGCGCAAGTTCCCGCAGCTAATCGGCACCAACGTAACGGGCGCCATACAGGGCGCGATGTTTCCGACGTTTTCCATTGCGCAGGAAGATCCGAACAGATTGTTGACCATGGTGCGCAGGAGCGTTTCGGCAAGCGCTTTTTTGATATTCCCGCTCATGGCGGGGCTGGCGGCCGTGGCGGAACCCATGGTGCGCATTGTGCTGCTGCCCAAGTGGCTGCCCGCGGTGCCGTTTTTACGGGTGTTTTGCGTGACGTTTGCCATGTATCCCGTGGACGCAACGGTGTTGCAGGCCATCAACGCCATTGGCCGCAGCGATGTGTACTTGAAGCTGGAAATTGCCAAGAAGGTCTGCGGCCTGCTGCTGCTGGCCGCCGCGGTGTTCCTGTTGGATACGCCCGTGGCGCTGTCGTGGGCGCTGGCGGCGGTGGCGGTGCTCAGCGTGGCATTCAACGCCATTCCCGCCAAGCGGCTGCTGGGCTACCGCTACAGGGATCAGTTGAAGGACCTGTTGCCATCGCTCGCGCTGTCGGTTATGATGGGTATCGGCGTATACCTGCTGGCAGGGCTTGGACTCAGCGATTGGGCGACGCTTTCCGTGCAGGTGGCGGCGGGCGTGATGGTATATGTATCGGTTGCCGCAGCGCTGAAACTGGATAGCTTTACATTTTTGTGGAGAAGCATACAAGAATTCCGAAGGGGAAAGCAGGGGGAATCGAAATGAAACTGACGGTTGCGGGCACGGGCTATGTGGGGCTGGTGACGGGCGCGTGTCTGGCGCACCACGGCCACACGGTGACGTGCGTGGATATCGATCAACAGAAGGTCTCCGCCATGCAGCGCGGCGTATCCCCCATCTATGAGGATGGGCTGGAGGCGCTCATGCGCGAGGGCCTTGACGCGGGGCGGCTGACGTTCACTACGGACGATCAAAGCGCCTATGCTTCGGCCGACGCCATATTCATCGGCGTGGGCACGCCCGAGCTGCCCGATGGCGGCGCGGATTTAAGCTACATCGCCGCCGTGTGCCGCAGGATTGCCGAAAGCGTCACGCGCGATTGTCTGGTGGTCATCAAGTCCACCGTGCCCGTGGGCACCAACGAGAAGGCGGAGCAGTTTTTGCGCGACAATCTGGAGCGGGATGTGGAAATCCTCGTTGCCTCCAACCCCGAGTTTTTGGCGCAGGGCAACGCCGTGCACGATACCCTGCACGCCGCGCGCATCATCATCGGCGCCGACGACCTGCGGGCCGAACAACTGCTCAAGGAAATCTACGCGCCGTTCGGGCTGCCGATGGTATCGGTCTCGCGCCGCTCGGCGGAGATGATCAAGTACGCGTGCAACGATTTTCTGGCTTTGAAAATCTCCTATATGAACGATATTGCCAACCTGTGCGAGCTGGTGGGCGCCAGCATCGACGATGTGGCCGAGGGCATGCGCTACGATGCGCGCATCGGCGCACGCTTCCTCAACGCGGGCGTGGGCTACGGCGGGAGCTGCTTCCCCAAGGACACCAAGGCATTGCGATATCTGGCCGAGCAGCACGGCTATCGGCTGCGCACGGTGGACGCGGCGGTGGAGGTCAACCAATTGCAAAAGACGCGCCTGTTTGAAAAGGCCAAGAAGCGCTTCATCTCGTTTCGGGATATGCGCGTGGCGGTGCTGGGGCTGGCGTTCAAGGCGGGCACGGACGATCTGCGCGAAGCGCCCTCCGTCGATAACGTGCGGCTGTTGCTGGATGCGGGCGCCATCGTGACGGCGTTCGATCCCGCGGCGGGGCTGAACTTTCAAAAGCGCTTCCCGCAGGCGACGGTCGTGGATACGCCCGAGGCGGCGCTGAGCGGTGCATCGGCCTGCTTCATCTTTACCGAGTGGAACGAGATACGCGCGCTCTCGCCCGCAACCTTCAAGCGCCTGATGCGCGTGCCCGCCGTGTACGACGGGCGAAA
>CAZRIT010000006.1:0-4121 GCA_964600225.1 uncultured Oscillospiraceae bacterium
CCACCACCGCCAGGCCGTAGCCCTTGTGCCCGCCAAACGGCATCATCAGCGACGCCTCGTGCGAGTTGTTGGTGGGCTTGCCGTCCTTGTCCAGAATCGCCCCGTCGGGCAGGGTCTTGTTCTCGCGGCGGTACTCGAACATCTTGCCGCCAGCCATCACGCTGCACGCCACATCGTAGCAGACGGTGCCGTATTTACCCGTCGGGAAGGCATAGGTGAAGGGGTTGTTGCCGATGCCCTTGGAGGCGCCGCCCGTCACGCAGATGAGCGGTTCCACGTTGGAGCCCGCCATGGCGACCATATCGTCGCCCGCCAGCTCGATGGCCCAGCGCGCCGCCGCGCCAAAGTGGTTGCTGCGGATGACCACGCCGAACGCCATGCCGCTTTTTTCCGCCTTTTCCCTGAGCTTTTGCACGGTGTATTCCGATACCACCGCGCCAAGGCCGTCGCCGCCGTCCACCAGCAGGGAAACGGGCGTCTCCTTGAGCACCTTGATCTCGGGCTTGGCCAATGCGCCGCCGTGGTTGAGGCGATCCACATAGTTGCCCACGCGGACAACGCCGTGGGAGATAACGTTGCGCAGATCGGCGTCCACCAGCGAATCCGCCACAACGCGGGCGTCCGCGGCATTCAGCCCCTTTGCCATGAATATATCGCGGCAAAATTCCTCCAGTTTTTGATAATCCACAAGGTAGTTGTTACCCATGTGCGTCCTCCTTTTTTAGCTTAGAAGCCGTACTTTGCGGGCCACGCGCACTTCAGCTCGCGCGCCGTTTCCAGTATGACGTCCAGATTCCCCTGCGGAATCTCAACGCCCTCTGCCGAGCGCTTTGCAAACGCCCTGGCCTCCAGTTCGCCCGGCACAAGCACCTCGCTGTTGCCCGCCTTGGGCCTGGCCGTCTTGACGAACGCGCAGGTGTTCTTGCTGACTTCCTCGAACGCAGCGCGGCCAAAGAAGCAATCGGGATCGACCGCCATCAAAAACAGGCCGTTGAGGGACCTGGGGCTCTCGGCCATGTACTCCTCGTCCGCCAGCGCAATGCCAAACAGGTTGGCAAACAGCGCCAGTCCGCTGCCCTTGTAGCCGCCGACGGGCTGCAGGGAGCCGATGCGGCCGTCCGCACGGCGCTCGTAGATCACCGCGGGGTCCGTGCTCGGGTTGCCGTCGGCGTCCAGTATCCAGGTATCGGATACGGGCATCTTGGTCTGGTAATACCCGCGCACCTTGCTTTCGGCCACAACCGTGGTGGCCATATCCAGCATCACATTGGGGCCGTCCGCACGGGGCGCCGCCCAGCTGAGCGGGTTGGTGCCAAAGCGCGTCTCGCTGGCGCCAAACGGCGCGGACTGCGAGGTGATGTAGAGCCCGCACATGGCGATGGCCAGCAGTCCCTCGGAGGCGATGCGGTCGGTATAGCTGCCCAAACGGCCCACATGGCCCAGATGCTTTGCCACGCCGCACGCGATGCCGCACTTTTTGGCCTTGTCAATCACCATATCCACCGCTTTTCTTGCGCCTACATGGCCGAAGGTCTCGTTGGCGTCGAGCACAAAGGTGCTGGGCGTCTCCTTGACGACGGACATCTTGTTGCCGGGGATGATCTTGCCCATCTTGGTCAGGTTGTGGTAAAGCGGCACGTTGCGGATGCCGTGGGAATCGACCGCCGACAGGTTGGAGCGGACGATCTCATCCGTCAGGATGGCGTTCTCCTCTTCCGTCGCGCCCATCTTGGCAAACATTTCGTGTACAATTTCTTCCAACTGTTGTTTCGTAAATACCATGTTGTTACCTCTCTTCCGTTATCTGCCTGTACCGACGGCTCACTCGTCGTTGTCGAACGAATAGCTGTTGGTCACCTTGACCTTGCCCGTCCTGTGACGCAGGAATGCAAACAGGAAGCACAGGGCGACCGCCGTGACGCTGCCGATGGCGTTGACAAGGGTGAGGCTGCGGAAGGAGTAATAGAGGATGACGCCGCGCGCAATCCATGCCACCACCACAACGGCCTTGTAGAGGGCGGGGGAGATGTGCATGGTGTTCTTTTTGAATTCCTCGGGGAACTTATCGGGCAACGTGAACAGCGAAATGAGCAGCGGGATCACCAGCACGCTGCCAAGGAACACCGTGTTACTGGTCAACAGCCCGATGTTGACGCTGAACAGGAGCGGCAGTACGCAGACGACATAGACCGCAGTGAGGATCTTCCACGGTGCGCCGAAGCGGTTCTTGGAGGCAAACTTGGGCGAGAACCACCCATCCTCGGTGGCCTTTTCAAAGGAGATGGTGAAGCCCGCAAAGCAGCCGTTGATGGTGGTGGTCAGGCACATGATGGGCCCGAGCACGATGAAAGCATAGAACAGGATACGCGATTTAAACACCACGTTTGCCACGGCGGTCAGGGGGTTGCCCGCAAATACATCCAGCCCTGCGCCGCCGACGGCCGCGATGGCCACGCCGCAGTAGACCAGGATCAGGCCGCCCAGCGTCATCAGGATCGCCTTGGGCATGTTGGTCAAAGGTTTCGTGGTGTATTTGGACATGATGTAGACGTTTGCGTCATACCCCTGCGTGGAGAATACCAGCATGGCCATGGCGCCCAGCAGGCCCGTAAAGCCCGCGGTCATGAACTGCGGATTGCTAAAATCGAAGGTCGCAGGCTCGAGGCGGATGAAGCACAGCACGCAAAATACCGCCAGCGCGCCCAGCAGGATGGCGGTGCTGTACTTTTGTACGGCCGCCAGGAAATCGATGCCAAGGACGTTGACGATGTAGAACAGCGTCAGCACAAAGATAGCCGCCGCACGCACATTGACGGACGGGAATACGCTGGCCACATAGGAGCCGAAGGCCGAGGCCATCAGCGCGATGGCAATGCCGCTTGTGAACGTGGAAATGATATACGCGCCGCCGAAGCGCGGCCCAAGGAACGTACACGCAATGGTATAGGTGCCGCCGTTGTAGTACATCATGCTCGACATCAGCCAGTACGGAGCCGCCGCCAGGAACCCGATGATACACGCCATCAGATACGCAAGCCATACGGAATAGCCCGTTGCGCCCGCCGCCACACCCAGTATGGAGACGACGCCCGAACCGACGAAGGTGCCCATTGCCATCAGAAACAGTTTGGTCAGAGTAAACACTTTTTTGGGCTTTTGGATTGCCGCGCTTTGATTCTCGTTCGACATGTGTGTCCCTCCCTATTCATTTTTAGACGTGCTGCAGTCACATCTGCAACTCCATCTTATGCGGCGGGTTTGCCGCCTGTCCAATATCGTTTCTGAATCAATGCGGTCGGGCGGCACTGCGTCGCCAAACAAGAATTACAATGTAATTTGCTACTGTTTGTCGGCCTTTTTCGACTTTTTGCAGGAAGAATTTCTTGCCGTGCGCTCCGCTAATTGTGACAACTTTGTGAAATATCCATAACCTTGGGTTATTTGTCAAACTTGCAAAACCAAAGCTTTGCCCATATACTAGACTTGTCGTTTTATTGCTGTGTCATGGTAGTTGTTGTGAATTCTGCACAAATCCGAACTGCTTACTGTTGTCACCCTGTTTTTATCTCACGGGAGCGTCCTTTGTACGGAAAGGGGAATTGCAAATGCTGGACTTTTCGGCACGCTGTTTTCTGGCCGTGGTGAACGCGGGAAGCTTTACCAAAGCGGGAGAACAGCTTTTTGTCTCTCAACCCGCCATCAGCAAGCAGATCGGCAAGCTCGAGCGCGAGCTTGGCTTCCCGCTGCTGGAGCGCACAACGCGCACCGTGCGGCTGACGTCGTCGGGCAAGCTGATCTACAACTTTTTGCAGGAGTTTCATCACACATGGGAGTGGACGGTTGGCGAGGCGCAAACGCTCTATCACAGCGATCCCAAGCTGCTGCGCATCGGCATGCTCAGCGGCTGGGGCATACAAAACGCGCCCTTTTTCTATATCACCACGTTCCAATCGGCGCATCCCGATATTGAGGTTTCCATCCACCAGTACGATTATCGGGAGCTGGCAAGGCGCCTGCTGGACGATCGGCTCGACCTGATCTGGACGGTTCCCGGGGAACTCAAGCCGTTGAGCGAGTTCGGCTACCGCACGGCTTTTACCGATGATTTGGTCATGTACCTG
>CAZRIT010000006.1:4131-65169 GCA_964600225.1 uncultured Oscillospiraceae bacterium
CCCGCCATCCGCGCAGCAAGGAACCGCTGCCCGCGGAGGCGTTTTGCGGCATGAAGGCGTTCATTATGGATCAAAACGCCTCTTTGACCTCGGTCATCAACATGGGCAAAACCTTTCAGGAGCGCGGCTGGCAGCTAACCATCGTGCCCATGCCCAATGTGGATTCCATCTTTACGGCGGTGGATCAGTGCCGCGGCTGCTCGTTTACGCTGCGCGCCTCGCGCATCTCCAACTCGTCCAATTACAAGGTGTTCGATTACGGCCTGCGCGCCTCCACGGTGTTTGCGTGGCACCTTGGTCACTATACGGAAAGCATCAACCTGTTCCTCAACGAGTTCAACTTGCACAATTCGCAGCAGGAATGAGCAATCTATACGGGTTTTTCTGCAACGGTGCGCTTAAAACGCATCCTCCAGCGTGAACGGGTCCTTGCCGAGCGTCCAATCCTCATAGCGGCGTTCAAAGTAGGTGGAAAAGGAGTTGACGGTGAGGCTGCGCGTTGCGGGGTCGAACGTCAGCAGGCGCATCTGCCCGCCCTTGGCGTGGTTTTGGCAGTTGAACATCATCTGGTGCACCGTGCGCTCCGCCGTGCCGTCTCCATCGTCGTCGAACGAATCCTGCCGATAGCAGGAGCCGCGGAAATGCCCGCACAGCACCAGCTTGACGTTTTTATTGGGGGTCACGATGTGCTCGTACGCATACGGGCCCGAGTCGTACAGGCCGTAGGCCTGGTGCAGGTAATCGTGGAATATCAGTATCGCCACACGGTCGCTGTATGCGCGCAGTTGTTCATTGATCCAGTCCGCGCAGTCCTCCACCGTCTGATAGCCGCAGCCGATGATGATAAAATCCGTCCCGCCCGCGCTTAACAGCGTGTACGCGGCCACGCCGTCCAGATACTTCTGCTGCGCGGGCAGCTCGTCGAGGAACCGCTGCGTCAGGTAGATATCGAAGGTTTTCGGCCAGCCGAGCATATCGTGGTTGCCGGGCACGGCGATATAGGGGATATCGCCCGCGAACTGATCGTACGCGGAATAGAACGCATCCCATTCCTTTGGATGCCCCGCATACTCCACCAGATCGCCCGTCTGCACCACCTGCACGATGTTATCCTCTACGCGATGCTCCCTTACCCACGTTCCCATGGCGGTCAGCGCCTCGCGCTGGCGGTATGCGCTGGTTTGCGTATCGGGAAACCACGCTATGGAAAACGGCGTGGGCACGGGCGTGGCGGTGGGCAGTGGCGTGGGCTTGGGCGTTGCCGTGGCCGCAATCGCCGTAGCGGCGGAAGCGCTCATTTGCGTTTCCGTGCCGTTGGCTTTACATGCCGAAAAAATGACTGCCATCATGGCGATTGTACCGACGATACCCCATATCCCAGCGCGTCTGTTCATGCCTGACTTTGGCGCGTTTGCGCGCCGCCTCCGTTTGTTTTTCGTATCCTTGGTCTTGCCTAAGCACACCGTGCAAATCCGATCCACGGTTTGCATGGTGCAGGCAACGCCATAGGCGGCGTTGTCCTCAGTCGGAATACCGCCTCGGAAAACCCGTTTTATTCTAGGGTATTTTCCTGTGGCATGCAAGTAAAATCTTGTCGCATATACACCGTTTTCCGCGCTTTGCTTTATCGCTTTATGGTATAAAAGCGGCCGACCCGTTGCCGCGGATTGCGGTACGGGTCGGCTGAAAGCAAGTTGCTCACATATCAGGTTGTTCGGGTAATCCGTTGGTTATCGGGTTATTCCGGCAAGCACGCCGTGCAAATCAGGTGGCCACGATGTTGACGATGTTTCTTACCACAATCACCTTGCGCACGGTCTTGCCGTCGATAAACGGCTTGACATCGTCGTTTGCCAGCGCCGCCTGCTCCACGGCCGCGGCGTCCAGCGAAGCATCCAGCGTGATGCGCGCGCGCACCTTGCCGTTGACCTGCACGCCGTACTCCACCGTATCCGCAACCAGCGCGCTTTCATCGTATTGGGGCCACGAAGCTTGATAGAGCGGCTCATAGCCAAGCTGCTCGTTCATCTGCTCCGCAATGTGCGGGGCGAAGGGGGAGAGCAGCACCAGAAACGTCCTTAGCTCGTCGCGGGTGAGTCTGCCGACGGCGTAGATATCGTTGACCAGCGCCATGAGCGTGGCAATGGCCGTGTTGAACTTCATCCGCTCGATGTCCTCGCCCACCTTTTTGATGGCGGCGTGGATGCGGCTCCTCATCGCCGCGTCGGTATCGCCCGTGCCCTCCAGCATGTCGCTCAGCCGCCACACGCGGTCGAGGAAGCGGCGGCAGCCGCGCGTGCCCTGCTCGTTCCACGGGATCGGCTGATCGAACGCGCCCATGAACATGATGTACATGCGGAACGCATCCGCGCCGTACACGGGGATGTAATCATCGGGGTTGACGACGTTGCCGCGGGATTTGGACATCTTTTCGCCGTTGGCGCCCAGCACCATGCCATGGCTGGTGCGCTTTTGATACGGCTCCTTGGTCGGCACAATGCCGCAGTCGTACAAAAACTTGTGCCAGAAGCGCGAGTACAGCAGGTGCAGCGTGGTATGCTCCATACCGCCGTTGTACCAGTCCACGGGCAGCCAGTAATCCATCTCCTTGCGCGAGGCCAGCGCCTGATCGTTATGCGCATCGGTATAGCGCAGATAGTACCAGCTCGAGCCTGCCCAGTTGGGCATGGTGTCCGCCTCGCGCTCGGCGGGGCCGCCGCACTTGGGGCAGGTGGTGTGCAGCCAGTCCTTGGCGCGCTTCAGGCACGAGCTGCCATCGTCCGTGGGCGAAAAATCGTCCAGCATCGGCAGTTCCAGCGGGAGCTGATCGTACGGCACGGGCTGCCAGCCGCATTGTTCGCAGTACACCAAGGGGATCGGCTCGCCCCAGTAGCGCTGGCGGGAGAACACCCAGTCGCGCAGCTTGTAGTTCACCTTGCGCTCGCCGATGCCGTTCTTTTCCAGCCAGTCGATCATGGTCGGGATGGCCTCGGAAACCTCCATTCCGTTCAAAAAGCCCGAGTTGATCATCTTGCCGTGCTCGCACTCGGTATACGCTTCCTTTTCGATATCGCCGCCCGCCACGACCTCCACAATGGGCAGGCCGAACGTCCTGGCAAACGCATAATCGCGCTCGTCGTGCCCCGGCACGGCCATGATGGCGCCCGTGCCGTAGCCCATGAGCACATAATCGGAAATCCAAACGGGGATCTCGCTGCCGTTGACGGGGTTAATCGCACGGATGCCCTTGAGCTCCACGCCCGTTTTGTCCTTGACCAGCTCGCTGCGCTCAAAGTCCGATTTGGTCGCGGCGGCCCTGCGGTATTCGTCCACCTCGTCCATGTTGGTGATGCGATCCGCCATGGTGTTGACCAGCGGGTGCTCGGGCGACACCACCATGTACGTTGCGCCAAACAGCGTATCGGGACGGGTGGTGTAGACCTTGAGCTTTTCGTCGCTGTTTACAATGGGGAACAGCACATGCGCGCCCTCGCTGCGGCCAATCCAGTTGATCTGCTGGGCCTTGATCTTATCCAGAAAATCCACGTCGTCCAGGTCGTCGATGAGCCGCTGGGCGTATGCGGTGATTTTGAGCATCCATTGCGAGCGCACTATGCGCACAACCTGCCCGCCGCAGCGCTCGCACACGCCGTCCACAACCTCCTCGTTGGCAAGGCCCACCTTGCAGGAGGTGCAGAAGTTAATCGGGATTTCGGCCTTGTAGGCCAGTCCCTTTTCAAAAAACTTAAGGAATATCCACTGCGTCCACTTGTAGTACGAGGGATCGGTGGTGTTTACCTCGCGCGAGTAATCGAACGAATACCCCAGCCGCTGCAGCTGCGCACGGAAGCGCTGCACGTTATCGTGCGTCACCTTGGCGGGGTGGATGCCTGTTTTGATGGCGTAGTTTTCGGTGGGCAGCCCAAAGGCGTCGTAGCCAATGGGGAATAGCACGTTGTAGCCCTCCATGCGGCGCTTCCTTGCAATGATATCCATCGCCGTAAACGGGCGCGGATGGCCCACATGCAGGCCCTGCCCCGAAGGGTACGGGAACTCGATCAGCCCAAAGAACTTCTTTTTATCGTGCGAGGCCTCCGCCTCGTAGCAGTGTGCATCCGCCCAAATCTTTTGCCACTTGAGCTCTATCTGTTCGGGATTGTATTGTTCGGCCATGTCGTTTGATCCTCCATACGCAGTCCTAATAATGTACTATTTTCGGCCGCTTTTGTCAATCGATTGCGCCGCCGCTTTACATGCCGCGCTCAATGGTGATATGATACGATAGATCAAGGCGCAAGCAAACGAACCCGCCGACGAACGGCGGAACCCATACGCAATCGTAAAAGGAGGCTTTCCCATGGAAACCAACAATCAAAGCACCAACAACACGACGGGTCAACCCAACTACAATACGGCGTCGCAGCCCCCCTATATCACGCCCGCCGAGCAGCACCGCAGAGCGGCCACCACGGCAATGGTATTCAGCATCGTGGGCGTGGCGATCTTCTTTTTGCCCATCATCAACATCGCGGGCTTCATCCTCAGCATCATCGGCTTTGTCAAGGCCAAGAACAACCGCCTGCTGGCCGAGCGCAACCGCATCCCCGAAAACAACATGAACACCGCCGCCTACATCATCGGCATCATCGGCATCATCGCGGGCGCCATCGGCGTGCTCATCGTCATACTCAGCATCGTGCTGTTCGGTGCGCTCATCGGCGTGGCGCTGACCAACACAACCGTGATTGCGGATTCCGTCACCCGTGCGCTGCCTGAACTGGGCACGTCCGTGGGCGCCGTGCTGGATGCCGTCAACAACCTGCTGGGCACCATCTCCTCCATACTGTAAGGAGCCGTCCATGTTGCCGACGTTAGAGCTTTTCGGTCTGCCCATCCCCATGTTTGGCACCATGATGGCCTGCGGCATGATCGCGGCCATCCTGCTGCTCATGTACACCCGCCGCTTCATCCCCTTTACGGAGGATCAGCTGCTGACCTCCGCGCTGTGGGCGGTCGCGCTGGGATTTCTCGGCTCCAAGGTACTGTTTTGGATTGTGGAGCTGGATCATGTGCTGGCAAACCCGCACTTTCTGATTGAAACGCTGCGCACGGGCTTTGTGTTCTACGGCGCGCTGCTGGGCGGCATGATCGGCATATTCATCTATTGCGTGCGCAGCAAGCTGCCCATGCTGGCGTTTTTCGATCTGTTTGCTCCCTCGCTGGTGCTGGCGCAGGCGTTCGGCCGCATCGGGTGCTTTCTGGCGGGCTGCTGCTACGGCTGCGAATCGGATGCGTGGTGCGCGGTGGTTTACCCACCGGGCAGCGGCGCTCCGTCGGGCGTACCGCTGCTGCCCGTGCAGTTGTTTGAATCGGCGTTTCTGGTCATACTGGCGCTGGTGCTCGTTGAACTTCTCCGCAAGCGCAAAACCTACGGCCTCGTCACGGGCTGGTACTTCGTGCTGTACGGCATATGGCGGTTTATTATCGAGTTCTTCCGCTCGGACGACCGCGGGTTTGTCGGCGGGCTTTCCACATCCCAGTTCATCGGGCTGTTCATTGTACTGGCGGGCGCGGTGCTGCTTTGGTTGATCCATAAGGGGATTGTTTCACGTGAAACACTGGATGTGCCCGAAGCGGCTCCCGTAAAGCACGAAGCAGCGCAAGGGCCCTCGCCTGACGCCAAGCAGAACGACAAAACGAAAACCCCATCTTAACCCATTCCGAAGTTTTTCTGTTTCTCTTTTTTCAAAAAGAGAAAGAAACCGTACCCAACAAAAGAGCCGCTTGTGCGGCTCTTTTGTTTACTCCGTATCAACCGTTACTGCGCGTAATACGCCAGCCCGATGATTTGTCCCTGGTTAAGCATGGCAAGGAACAGCAGATCATTGCTGCTGACCTTGCGGAAATCCGCCAACTCCTGCGCCAGCTCCGCGGCGGTGATGGCAACGGTCTGCGTCAGATCGTCCGCCATGGGGAATTCGATCACGGCCTCCTCGATCATGGTGTAGCTCTTCTTTTCGCCCTCGGACAGGGTTTCGCCCATCATATCGGTAGCTTCAATGGTCAGTCCGTCCACGCCTTCCAGCCGAATCACCTGTTCGCTGTCGGCAACGGGCTTTTCCGCCTCTGCGGGCGCTTCGGGCGCTTTCCCCGCGCAGCCGCATAGCAGCAGTACGCATAAAAACGGTATCAGTATCTTTTTCATAGCCATTCTCCTTTCAGTCCTGTAAGATGCATTCGTAAATGTGCTGCAAATCCTCTTTGTTATAGTATTCGATGACGATTTTCCCTTTCGCCTCGCCGCCGTTGATTTTCACCTTGGTGCCCAGCCGATCCCGCAAGCCCTCCTCAAAGGCGGACAGGGCGGGGGAGAGCACCGCCTTGGGCTTGGTAGGCTGCGCAGCCTTGCCCTCATTGATGTTTTTCACCCGCGCTTCCAGCGCGCGCACCGAGTAGCCCATGCGCACGGCCTCGTCGGTCAGCTTTTCAATCATCTTTGCATCGCTCAGGCCCGCCAGCGCACGGCCGTGTCCTGCGGAAAGCTCTCCGCTTTTTAACAGCAGCAAAGTCTTTTCGGGAAGCTGCAGCAGCCGCAGTGCATTGGCCACCGCGGGACGGCTTTTACCGATACGCTTGCTGACTTCATCCTGCGTCATATCGTGCTGCTGCATCAGAAAACGGATGGCGGCGGCTTCCTCAATTGGGTTTAGATCCTCGCGCTGAATGTTTTCAATGAGCGAAACCTCGTGTATCTGCGCCTCGTCGTAATCGGCCACGATCACGGGCACCTCGGTCAGTCCCGCCAGCCTTGCCGCACGGAAACGCCGCTCGCCCGCAATGATCATATAGCGGCCGTTCTTTTCCTTGACAATCAGCGGCTGCACGATGCCATGGGTTTTGATGGAGCTTGCCAGATCGTTGAGCGCCTGCTCGTCAAACTGCTTTCTGGGCTGCTCAAGATTATTATCGATATCGCGCACGCTGACCTTTTTGATGCCCGCTTCCTCCGCTTGAACGGGGGCTGCGGAATACGGATCCAGCAGCGCGTCCAGCCCGCGCCCAAGCCCTTTCTTCTGTAAAGCCATCAGGCGTCCTCCTTATGCAGCATCTCCTGCGCCAGCGCCCTGTACGCCACCGAGCCCGCGCTGTTGGGCGCATACTTGTTGATAGGCAGGCCGAACGACGGCGCTTCGCCAAGCCGCACACTCCTTGGAATGATCGTATCGTACACCTTATTGCGGAAAAACTTTTTCACTTCCTCCACCACCTGCATCGACAGGTTCGTGCGGGAATCGAACATGGTGAGCACCACGCCCTCCACATCCAGCTGCGGATTGAGGCTTTTACGCACAAGCTTCACCGTATTCATCAAAAGTGACAGTCCCTCCAGCGCAAAAAATTCGCACTGAATCGGCACCAGCAGCGTATCGGACGCCGTCAAGGCATTGAGCGTCAACAATCCAAGCGACGGCGGACAATCGATGAACACATAATCGTAATCCTGCTTGATTGCCGCAAACGCATTTTTAAGCACCTGCTCGCGTGCAATCACATTCACCAGCTCCACCTCAGCGCCCGCCAAGGCGATATGCGAAGGCACCAGCTTCAACGTATCGATCATAGTATCCATGGTGACGTCGTCGATGGCATACTCATTGATGAACACATCGTAGATGGAATCCTCCACCCGATTCTTATCGATGCCCAACCCGCTGGTGCTGTTCCCTTGCGGATCGGCGTCCACCAGCAATACGCGCTTTCCCGCCTCCGCCAAACACGCGCTGAGGTTGACGGCCGTCGTTGTTTTTCCGACGCCGCCCTTTTGATTGGCAATGGCTGTTATTTTCATACGCACCTCCGCTTCGCATTCTCATTATAATAACGGCATTTCCAAATAGCAATGTTTCACATGAAACATTTAACCTCTGTTCAAATATGACAAAATCGGTAGTTGCATAAAAATATAGAAATTTTAGTTTTATGCATACAAAATCGCCGTATTCTCTGTTGTTTTGTAATGCCAAAACTTTATGTTATAAGGTAGTTGCGCGTTCAAATCCCGCAAAATCAATCCAAAACAAAAGCCAAAGGAATGCTCATATCTACAGCAAAGCATATCATAAATTACGCCGTATGGTAATTTTTGCTTCATTTATATAATGGGCATCATCGCAAGATGTTGTAGATTAAAAATTCTATCAAAACAATATAACAAAAAAGGAACCCGCTTGGGTTCCTTTTGGCTTGCCTTGTTTAAAACTGGGAATAGATGCGCACGGGCACGATCAGGTAGTAGTAGCCCTCCTGCTGCGCAGGCTTTACCACGCATGGTGAGATGCCCGACGTAAAGTCCATATATATCTTTTCGTCGGGGATGCATTTGAGCACGTTCATGCAATATCTGGGATTGAACGCAATGCTGATATCCTCGCCCTGCATCTGCACGTCCATCTCCTCGTCGATCTTGCCCGCTACGCTGTTTGCGGTCAGCAGGAGTTTACCGCCGCCGAATTTCATAATGATGTTGTTGTTGCCCTCCCTGGCCATCAACTGCGCGCGGTCGATACTCTCCATCAGTTCCTTCTTGTCCAGCAGTACGCGCGTCTTATGGTCCTTGGGCAAGATCTGACGGTACTTGATATAATCGCCCTCAAGCAATCTGGCCGTCAAACAGGTCTGCTTGAGATCGACCTTCACATGCAGGTTGGTAAACGTCAGTTCCACCTCGCCATCCGCTTCATCCATCATGCGCGCAATCTCCACCATGGATTTTGCGGGGATAACAACGGCGCGTTCGGGCACGGGGGTTTTTAACGGGATGGTGCGCATGGCAAACTGATACGCATCGGTGGCGACAATATTGATGTTTTCACCAATCTCTAAAAGCACGCCCGTGAGAATGGGCTTGCTGTCATCCATGGCGGTGGCAAACACCGTTTGGTTGATCATATCGCGGCAATCGTCATGATCAAGCTTAACGGTGAACTGCTCGCCCGAAAAGCGCATTTCGGGGAACGTTTCGTATTCGATGCATTGCAGGCTCGTCCTGGCCCTGCCGCAGCGGATATCCATGGTCTTATCGGTCACGTTGATTTCCGCAATGGCCTCGGGGAGTTTTCGGACAATTTCGGAAAAGAGCTTGCCTGGCACGATGGCGTTGCCCTCCTCCTCCACGGTGGCGGGCAGCAGGCATTCCTTTTGCAGCATCAGGTCGGAGCATTTCAATTTTAACCCTTCGCGGGTTGCTTCCAGGAATATCCCTTCCAAAATGGGCATGGTGCTGCGCGATGGCAGCGCTTTACCGACAGACAGTACGCCCGCTGTCAATTCCTTTGCGTCAATATAGAATCGCATTTACATCATCCTTTCGTCTCGTCGGTGTCATTGCCATGGGTTATCCACAGCAAGGGTTTGTGTTGTTTCTTTTATTATTCCAGTAGCAGTAGCAGTAGTGGGACAGGCATCCGTGGATAACGGAATTTGCCGTGCAGGCAAGCCCTTTTTTCAGTGGACACAATGGTGGAAAACCGAAGTGTTTCGGATGGGGTTGTCCACGTTGTCCTTGCTGTACACAACATACACAAGCCGTCCACAGAGCCGCTCCACAAAATGTGGATACTATTTCATGCGCTTTTTGATGTCTTCCAATACGGTGGTAAAGGAGGAATCCTCGCGGATGAGTATTTCAATACGGCGACAGGCGTTGATGGCGGTTGTATGGTCGTTTCGGTCGAACAGGGTGCTGATGCGCTTGTACGGCAGCCCCAGCATGCTGTGGCAAAGGTACATCGCAACCTGCCGCGGTATGACGATCTCCCGATCGCGCCGCTCGGACAGCAGGCTCTGTACCGATACGTTGTAGTATTCGGCCACGGTCTCTCGGATGAGCACGGGCGTAATCTCCTTGGCGGAGGAAAGCGGCAACAGATCCTTGAGCGCCTCAATGGTCAGCTCCAGCGTCAGCGGACGCTGATGCAGCATGGAGTAGGCCACCACGCGGTTTAAGGAGCCCTCGAGCTCCCGAATGTTGCTGGAAACGTGCTCTGCAATAAACTGGATGATATCGTCCGATACATCGTAGTGGTCGATGCGCGCGTGGTTGCGAAGAATTGCGATGCGCGTTTCGATATCGGGCGGCTGGATATCGGCAATCAAGCCCCATTCAAAACGGGAACGGAGCCGTTCCTCCAAACTGGCAATCTCCTTGGGCGGCCGATCGGAGCTGATGACAATCTGCTTATTGGCGCCGTGCAGGGTGTTGAAGGTGTTGAAAAACTCCTCCTGCACGGATTGCTTCTTGGCAATGAACTGCACGTCGTCGATCAGCAGCACGTCCACATTGCGGTATCTGCGCCGAAACTCCATGCGCTTATCCATCTGGATGGCAGTGATGAGGTCGTTGGTGAAGGTTTCGCTGGTGACGTACATCACCTTGGCCGCGGGGTTGTTGGCGCGCACCGTGTGCCCGATGGCCTGCATGAGGTGTGTTTTTCCAAGGCCCACGCCGCCGTAGATGAACAACGGGTTGTAGGCGCTTGCGGGGTTTTGGGCCACGGCCAGCGCGGCCGCGTGCGCAAAATGGTTGGAGCTGCCAACCACAAACGTATCGAACGTGTACTTGGGGTTGAGGGCAAACGGGTTGCTGCCGTCCTCCTCCTTTTTGGGCAGATACGCTTCTCGCTCTTCGGGCAGCACCAGCTTGACGTCCTGAATGGTGCTGTTGGCGGTGCGGGCGGCATTGAACAGACTGTCGAAATAAAAGTCCTTGAGCGTCTTTTGAATATCGGGCGTGGGGACCTCCAGCACAAGCACGTTGTTTTGCAGCGCCAATGGAACGGCAACGTCAATCCAGGCATGGAACGAAAGCCCCGTCATCTGCGGGCGTATGAGCTCCTTGGTGGAGGCCCATGTGTTTTCCAGTTGATCCATTGACAGCTTACCCCCATTCGTAATGGATATCATACCAAAATAGCGTTCGTTTTTCAAGAACGGGTTCGCAGATGGGTTAACAATCTGTGACAAAAGGGCTATTTGATTGCAAAAGTGGGCTGTGCGGGTTAAAATATGGGTAAGATTTACGTTTTCGGGGGAGGATTGCGCTTGGGAGAGACGATGCGAAGTCCGCTGTTCATTAACTCCGAGCAGGTAGGTGATGTCATAACAATTCCCGTTTCCGTACACGATGGCGAGGAGGAAGCGACGGAAGAGGTTTTGATTCACTATCTGGAGGCCGGGGTTGGTGAACCGCTCCTGTTAATTCATTCTATCGGACAATCCTTGTTTACCTGGCGAAACATCTTTGCGGAACTTTCGGAAAACTATCGCGTTATTGCCATCGATCTGCCGGGGCACGGGTATTCCTCCCGTCCCGATCGATTCGACTATTCCATGGACGCCATGGCGGAGCTGATCGGCCGCTTTCTGGACGCCAAGGGCATCCGCTCCGCGCATATGATCGGCTTTTCCATGGGCTCGCTGTATATGCTGCGCTTTCTATCCCTGTTTCCCAACCGCGTGGCCAACTGCATCGTCATTTCCCCGGGCGGTCTGACGGAGCAGATGCCCAAGCTCATTCACCGCATCGGAAGCCGCGTGTGCTCGGTCATGTCCCGAAACCTCTTTTCCGCAACGGATGTGCGAAAGCTATTGAACGATTGCGTCTATGAAAAAGAGATTGTGGACGATCACATGGTGCGTCAGTACTATCAGCCGCTGCAGGACGGGCTCAGCCGCGAAGCGCTGATGTACGCGCTTGTCAATTTTGACCGCGATATGGTAGCCGAGGCGCTGCTGCCCATCGATCATGAAGTGCTGGTGCTGTGGGGCAAGGAGGACAGGTGGCATCCGCCGTCGGGCAGCGTCTATTTTCAGGGCGTGCTGCAGGCGGGCCGCTACTACTTAATCCGTCACGCGGGGCACCTGTTGCAGGAGGAAGCGCCCGAAAAGCTCCTGGAGATCATATTCAGCTACATTCCGCCCGCAGTGCCAAGCTACAATGCGTACCGCTATACGCAGCATGCGCCCATGGCGGATAACAATTGGATACGGGAGCCCTCCTACATCCCCGAGAAACCGTATCCGAACGCGCCGCAGCAGGCGTACGACGAGTTGGGGCAGGATATGTATGTCCAAGGCGACGACGGCATATTGTATCGGGAGGCCGAAACGGGGGAAACCCTTGATGGCGCGCTCGATGCGGAAACGATCCTGCACATGGCCGCGGCCGAAGCCTTCGGGGAACAAACGGAGGAAGTATTCGTCGAACAGCCCGAAGAAGCGGAGCAGGCCGAACAGGCCGAACAGGCGCCGCCAACGGAAGCGGAGGACGGAAACACATGATTGAATCGTTCCGACTGGGCGATGTGGTGACCATGAAAAAGCCGCACGCCTGCGGCACGAACGAATGGACGGTCATCCGCGTCGGCGCCGACGTCAAAATCAAGTGCAACAACTGCGGTCGCATCGTTATGATGGACCGCGCCGACTTTATCCGCATGGGCAAGAAGGTATTGATAACGGCACAAGCGTAAACGCGTATCGCGCATCGGGCGCAACATAAGGATACAACGGTTCGGCAAACGGAAGGGACAAAAGGCATTGAATCAGCGTCGGTTTACCGCGGGCGAGCTGCGGTACCTCAGGGCAAAATCCGCGGATCGGTTTGAAAACATGCGCGGCGCACGATTCGTTCGTAACGTCGATTTTTTCCTGTACATCTGCATGGTAGTGCTGCTGGCGCTTTCGGTACGGCTGTTTGTGTGCGAGCCCATCCGCGTGGACGGGGATTCCATGGACCCCACATTGATCGATGGCGAGCACATGCTGGTGGAAAAGGTCAGCTATTGGTTTGAACAGCCCGCGCGCGGGCAGATCATCATCTGCTATTACCCGGGCTATACCGAAAGCTGCGTCAAGCGCGTGGTGGGGCTGCCGGGCGAGCGCGTCAGGGTACAAAACGGCGCGGTGTATATCAACGACGAGGCGTTGGACGAATCCGCCTATTGGACGGCGGCGCTCAACGGCGAAATGCAGGAACGGCTGGTGGGCGAAAAAGAGGTGTTCGTCATGGGCGACAACCGCAATTTCAGCCGCGACAGCCGCAGGGAGGATGTGGGCAACATCCCCTATGCCAAGATTGTGGGCCGCGTGCGCGCGGTGATTTGGCCGATGGAGCGGTATCGCCCCATAGAGCAAGTGAATTTTGAATAAGTACGGTTCATATGGAAGCAACGCAAAGTAAACAACAGCCGCGCCGCCGCACAAGCGGGCGGGAGGAACAGTACCGTCGCCACCGCAGGCTGGGATGGCTGTTTTCCGTTGCCGTGGCGCTGCTGACGGTATTTGTGCTGTTCTACCTGTGGCTGATACCCGCAAAGATCAACGGCGCCTCCATGGAGCCTGCTCTGACCGAGGGCGAAACGGTGCTGATCGATCGGCTGGCGCGGTATTGGAAGCTGCCCGCGCGCGGGGATATGATTCTGTTTGAAACCGAGGACGGTCGCTTCATCAAGCGCATCGTGGGGCTGCCGGGGGAAACCGTGGAGGTAATCGGCGGCAGGGTCTATATCGACAGCCGCCCGCTCGATGAAAGGGCCTATATGCAAAACCCCGTCGGCGACGCGGCCGCCGTGACCGTGCCCGAAGGCAGCGTGTATGTGCTGGGCGATAACCGTGCGCAGGCGTACGACAGCAGGCTGGATACGGTTGGCTGCATTGCGTATGCGGATATCGTCGGGGTACTCCGCGTGCGCGTGGCCCCCATTACGCGGCTGACGCTGTTCTTTTGAGGTTTGGTTTGCTCTTTTTGAAAAAAGAGAACTGAAAAACTTCTACATATCGTGTGAAGCTCGGTTTAGTATACGCTTATCGTATGTATCATGCTCGCATCAGCCCGGAGGCCATTCCATCGTGCGCCCGCCGAGCAGGTGCAGGTGCAGGTGCGGCACGCTCTGCCCGCCGTCGGCGCCAACGTTGGTGACGATGCGGTAGCCGTTGTCCGAAAGGCCCTGTTCCGCCGCAATCCGCCTAGCCGCGGCAAACAACCTGCACAGCGTCTGATCGTCGGCCTCGGTCAGCGTCTGCGCGCTTTGGATGTGGCGCTTGGGGATGATCAGCACATGCACGGGCGCTTGCGGCGACAGGTCGGAAAAAGCCAGCACATCGTCATCCTCGTACACGCGTTCACACGGAATGTCGCCTTGGGCGATTCTGCAAAAGATACAATCGGTCATTTGGAAATCTCCTCTCCTGTTGCAATATCCTCTTTGATGGCTGTCAGCCGTACGCGCGCCATCGTGCCTTCGGGTGCGCTTGTGCGCACGCGCACATAGTTGCCCGTCAGCCCCGTGCCGTCGGATTCCGCCAGCACCTCCACGGTTTTGCCGATCTGGTCGGAAAGGAACCGTGCCGTCATGGTTTTGCCAAGCGCAATCAGCTCCCCGGCGCGCCGCTCCTTCACCGCTTTGGGCACCTGATCGGGCAGCTTCGCTGCCACGGTGCCCGCGCGCGCGGAGTAGGGGAACACATGCATGCGTGCAAACTGCATCCGTTCGGCAAACGCAACGGAGTCCCTGTGCATGTCCTCGGTTTCTCCCGGAAAGCCCGCGATCATATCCGTGGTGATCGCGCAATTGGGCAAAGCGTTTTTTAATAAGGAAACGGAGGAAGCAAACTGCGCGGCGGTATAGCGGCGGTGCATGCGCTTGAGAATTTCGTCGCAGCCGCTCTGCAGCGACAGGTGGAACTGCGGGCAGAGCGTTTTGTGATCGGCCGCAAACGCGGCGAACCGCTCGTCGGCAAACATCGGCTCCAGCGAACCCAGCCGCACCCGCTCGACGCCATCGGTATGGCACGCAAGGCGGAGCACATCGTACAGGTCGCAGTTGCCCAGATCGCGCCCGTAGCTTGCCAGATGGATGCCCGAAAGCACCACTTCGCGGTAGCCTGCCGCGGCAAGCGCGGTCAGCTCGCTCGCCACGTTGTCCAACGGTCGGGAGCGCAGCGGCCCGCGCGCATACGGGATAATACAGTAGGAGCAAAAATTGACGCAGCCATCCTGGATTTTCAGCGTGGCGCGCGTGCGCCCGTCGCAAACGCTCGTCAGGCATTCAAAAGCAGGGGCTTCTTGCGCAAGCATTGCGTCGGTAGGCGCTTGCGCCGTGCAGCCTGTACGCGCGGCAAGGGCTTGGCGCACGGACTTGGCGATGTCGTTTCGCCCGTCGGTGCCGAGCACGAGGCCAACGCCGTCCAGTTGGGAAACGGCATGCGCCTCCATCTTGGCGTAGCAGCCGCACGCCACGATCAACGCATCGGGGTTGGCGCGGTGCGCGCGGTGGAGCAAGCGGCGGGATTTGGCGTCGCTCACAGCGGTGACGGTACAGGTATTGACGATGTAAACATCCGCTTTTTCATCAAACGGCACGATGGTAAAGCCGTCGGCAGCCAGACGTTCGCGCATGGCCTCGGTTTCGTAATGGTTGACCTTGCAGCCGAGGGTGGCCAGCGCAGCAACGAGCGGCGCGCCCATTTACGCATCCTCCAGCTCGTAAACCAACTGCGCCATGAGCGCCATGCCCGCCGTTTCGGTGCGCAGAATTCGCTTGCCCAGCGTGACGCTTGTTGCGCCGCGCCGAACGAGCGCGTCGGCTTCCTCGGCGGAAAAGCCGCCCTCGGGGCCTATGAGGATGGCGGCGGTGCGGGGCATGCCTTTCAGCGCCCGCAAAACCCGCTTAGCGGACTGTGCGCGCTCCTCCTCGTTGGCAAATAAAAACAGGTCGAACGCCCCGGGATCGATTTGATCGATGGGCAGAATCCGTTCCACCGTCGGGATGACCCCGCGGCGGGATTGCTTGGCCGCCTCCAGTGCCACGCGCTGCCAGCGGGTAAGCTTATTGGAAACGTCGCGCACGGGCAGCGCCACGCAGCGCGCGCTCAGCACGGGCACGAAGGCGCTTGCCCCCAGCTCGGTGCACTTTTGCAGGATGGTTTCCATCTTGCCCGTTTTCGGCAGGCATTGAAACAGCGTGATGCGGCACGGCGGCTCGCTTTCGGACGGCATGGGCGCGCCCAACTGGCAGCGCACGGCCTGCTCGGTAATCTGCTCGATCCTGGCGTCGTATTCCGTGCCGCAGCCGTCGCAAAGGCGCAGTGCGTCGCCTGCGTGCAGCCGCAGCACGCGGCCGATATGGCGCACGTCGTCTCCCGTAATGGCAGCGGCGTTGCCCGCAATATCGGTTGTAAAAAAGCGGTGCATGCGCTACCTCCGACACAGGGCGGCTACCCAGCCGCCCGATTCCGACACGGTTTCAATCGTAAAGCCGCATGCGGTCAGGCGCGTCAGCACCTCATCCTTGCGTTCATCGATCACGCCCGAGATGAGGAAGGCCGCGCCCTGCTTGCAGCAATCGTACGCAAACGGCGCAAGTCGTATGATGACGTCGGCGACAATGTTGGCGGCCACCACGTCGTATTGCCCGCGGATGCGGTTTCGCAGCGCTTCATCGGTCAGCACGTCGCCGATGTGCACCTGATACTGCGGGCTCGCAATGCCGTTGACGGCGGCGTTTTCCAAGGCGATGCGCTCGGCAATGGGGTCGATATCCACGGCGACGGCGGACTTTGCGCCCAGCAGCACGGCGGCAATGGAAAGGATGCCGCTGCCGCAGCCAAGGTCGAGCATGGCGTCGCCCGCGCGCACGGCCTGCTCCATCAGCTCCAGGCACATGCGGGTGGTGTGGTGCGTGCCCGTGCCAAACGCCACGCCGGGATCCAGCGTCAGCACGATGCGCTCATTCCCTTCGGGCACGGTCTCCCAGCCGGGCAGCACCAGCAGTTTTTCGCCCACGGGCAGCGGGTGATAGCTCTTTTTCCAGTTCTCGGCCCAGTCGGCGTCGTCCACATGGCGGATGACCAGCGCAAGCGGGCCCATATCCACGCCCACATCCAGCGTGCGCAGATGCTCGACGGCCAGCTTGGCGTCCTCCAGTGCGGTCAGGCCTTCAGGCGTATCGCTGACGTAGGCTTTTACGCACGGCGTATCCACACCGATTTTGGAGACGTCCGCATAGTCCCAGTAGAGCGCGCATTCGTTTAAAAACGCCAGCGCACGCGCGCGGCTTTCCTCGATCAGCACCTGATCCAGTCCCACGCTCGACAGCGCACCGCAAACGGGCTCAATGCCCGCATCGGTGGTATAGATTGCAATTTCCAGCCATTTCATACGCTCAATTATACATAGATTCTCCTCTTTGGGCAACCGCGTTTTCATTGTCGGGCGGGCGTTGGGCTGGTATACTGTACCCATCTATGGAAGAATGTGGAAAAACGGAAAGCATCAGGAACCCGTTGTTTCACCGCCGCCCGCTGTGCTTGTGCGCGCTGGGCGTGCTTTGCGGCGTCTGGCTGGGCGTATGGCTGCCCGCAGACGTACGGTACCTGTCGGCATGTATTCTGGCGCTGACCGCGGTGGGGAGCGCGTTGCTTTCACGGCGGCGGGCCGCCGTGTGCGTGCTGTTTGCCGCCATGGCGCTGCTGCGCACCGCATCGGCGGCGCTGCCCGCGGTTTCGCGCGGGGAGGCCGTGATATCGGGCCGCATTGCCGAACTGCCGCAGCAAAGCGGGACGCATTACACCGTGATACTGGACGACGTATCCTATAACGGCGCGCCGCTTGCGGGGCGGCTGCGGCTGATTGCGGAGGATATCCCTTCGCCGCGGTACGGGCAAAGGGTAACGGCGCAGGCGGGGACGTTCCCGCCGTCGGAAGCATTCCTCGCCAACGACCGCTATCGGGGCGTGGTTGGCACGGCCGTGGTCAGGAAGGGAACCTATGCCGCCACGGGTGCGGAAACGGATCTTTACGGGCGTCTGCTCGCGCTGCGCACGGCCGTCGGGGAACGCGTGGAGGCGCTGTTTCCGAAAAACGGCGCGGTGGCGCGCAGCATGCTGCTGGGCGACAAAACATCGCTCGATGAGGATGCGCGGCTGGCGTTTGAGCGCGCGGGGTTGTTGCATCTGTTTGCCGCATCGGGCCTGCATGTATCCATACTGGCGGGCGCGGTGGCGTACCTGTCGCGCGGGCGGGCATGGACAAGGCTTGTCGTGGTGGGCGTCTTCCTGCTGTTTTATGCCGTGCTCACGGCGTTTTCACCATCGGTGCTGCGTGCGGGCGTGATGCTGATGGTAAGCATGATGGCCATTCCGCTGCGGCGACGCGCGGATACGCTTAGCGCGCTGGCGCTTTCGGGCATGCTGATACTGGCCGTCAACCCGTTTGCGCTGTTTTATGGCGGGTTTCAGCTTTCGTTTGTCGCTGTGTACGGGCTGGCGCTGTTGGGGCCGATGCTGCGGCGCGCGTTTCGCGGCCTTGGCAACGCGGCCTCGTCCGTGCTCTCGGCAAACATTTCGGCAACGGTGGCGACGGCGCCGTTTGTGTGCGCGTTCTTCGGGCGCATGCCGCTGATAGGCATTGCCGCCAATGCGCTGGTGCTGCCCATGGGCGGCGCGGCGCTGATACTGACGGCTTCCTGCACGGCGCTTTCATACCTGTTGCCATCGGCTGCGGCGCTCATGGCGCGCGGCGCGGACGCGGTGCTTTCTGCCGTAGTGGCGGTGGCGCAATGCGGGGGCGCGTTCATTTTGGTGCCCGCGCCAGGCACGGCGGCCAAGCTGTTGTGGCTGGCTGCGATGCTGGCGGGCTCCCAACTGCTGCTCAGACCGATACGGACACGACAAGTTTGCCTAACTTTTGCTTTCCTGCTTTCTATCCTGTGTTGGGTCGTGATATAATGACCAAATATGGATGGCATTGCATTCATCAAACAGATCGCGGAGGGTTCCATCGGCGGCGCCTACTGCCTGTGCGGGCAGGAGCCGTATGTGCGCGAGCGCGCGGTGAAGAAGGTGCTGTCGCTGCTCAACGCGGATTTGAAGGATATGAACGCGCAGGTCTTGACCAACCCCGCGGCCTCGGATGTGATCAACGCGTGCGAAACGCTGCCGCTGTTTGACCTGCGCCGCGTGGTAATCGTGCGAGAGCTTGCCGCGGACGCAGCCACGGCGCTGGCGGATTATGCGCCAAACGTGCCCGATACGGCGGTGCTTTTGATTGAGGTGCGCGGCGCGCCCAACACCGCCTCCGCGCTGTACAAGGCGCTCAACAAGGAGGATCGGGTGGTGCTGTGCGAGCCGTTTACGGCGGATCGCGCAGCGGACTTTTTGCTCAAGCGCGCGCGGGAGGCGGGTGGAACCATCGATCGCAACGCGGCCCGCATGCTGATTGAACGGCTGGGAACCGACCTGTCGCAGCTGGAAAACGCGCTCAACCGCCTGATGGGCTTTGTGGGACAGGGCAGCACCGTGGACATTGCCGCGGTGGAAACGTGCGTGGATCCGCCCGTGGACGCATCGGTGTTTCGGATACTGGATGCACTGGTTGCGGGCAACAAGCGCGCGGCCATAAGCGAACTGACGGCGCTGGTGCAATCGGGCGCGGATACCTCCATGCGGCTGGCGGCGTTCTTCTTCGGCCGCGTCAGGCAGATGCTGACGGCACGGCGCTTGCTCGATGAAAAGCGCGGCGAGCAGGAGATTGTCCGTGCGCTCGGCGGCAGCGCGTACGCCGCCAAAAAGACCGTGCAAAACGCAAGAAAGTGCACGGCCAAGCAGCTAGCCAACGCCCTGGAGGCGTTGCGGGATGTGGACTATTGCCAAAAGCAGGGCGTCATGAAGGACGACGATGCGCTGCTGATGGCTTTGTTAAATAACTTCTAATCGGAGGAAAAGAAATTATGTTTCGTCATATTGTATTTACCCGCTTTGAGAACCCCGCCGAGCAGGTG
Organism: uncultured Oscillospiraceae bacterium; assembly: GCA_964600225.1. Taxonomy (GTDB): domain Bacteria; phylum Bacillota; class Clostridia; order Christensenellales; family CAG-138; genus CAZRIT01. The sequence continues at coordinate 23,970 of CAZRIT010000006.1, forward strand.
CCCGTGGCCCGCGAGATGCTGCTCAAGCTGCCCGCCATCATCCCCGAAATCGTGACCATGGAGGTCGGCGCGGACGAGCTGCACGAGGCCAGGAGTTTCGACATGGCCCTGACGGTGACGTTTAACAAGAAGCAAGACCTGCCCGTCTACGCCAACCATCCCGAGCATGTGAAGGTACGCGAGTACATCGGCTCCCACGCGCGCGCCTCCGCTGCGGTGGATTACGAATTCTGATATGAATGAGTTTCATGTTGTCAGCGGCTACGAACCGTCGGGCGATCAGCCGCAGGCAATTGAAAAGCTGAGCCAAGGCGTTCTCAACGGCGACGATGTGCAGGTGCTGCTGGGCGTCACGGGCAGCGGAAAAACGTATACCATGGCCAAGCTGATCGAGCGTGTGCAAAAGCCCACGCTCGTCATCGCGCACAACAAAACCCTTGCCGCGCAGCTTTGCAGCGAGTTTAAGGAGTTTTTCCCCGACAGCGCGGTGGAGTTTTTCGTATCCTATTACGATTACTACCAGCCCGAGGCATACATCCCCGCATCGGACACCTACATCGAAAAGACGGTGGATATCAACGAGGAGATCGACCGTCTCCGCTACAGCGCAACCAGCGCCCTCAACGAACGCAGGGATGTCATCATCGTTGCGTCCGTTTCGTGCATCTATGCCCTCGGTAACCCCGAGGAATACATGCGCATGTCGATATCGCTCAGAAAGGGCATGGAGATACCGCCCGCCACGGTCGTCAAAAAGCTGGTGGACATCCAGTTCCAGCGCAACGATATCGATTTTTCCCGCGGCACCTTCCGCCAGCGCGGCGACGTGCTGGATATTTTCCCCGTCAACTGGGCGGATAAGTGCATCCGCGTGGTGTACTTTGGCGACGAGATCGAGCACCTGTACGAGGTAAGCGTTTTGACGGGCGAAATACTGGGCGAACGCGCGCACGCGGCGATATTCCCCGCATCCCACTACGCCACGGGCAGGGAAAAGATGGAGCCCGCCATGGAGACCATCCGTGAGGACGCAAAAAAGCGCGCGGCGGAGTTCACCGACATGGGCAAGCTCATCGAGGCGCAGCGCATCGAGCAGCGCACGGAATACGACCTGGAGATGATGCAGGAGATCGGCTACTGCAACGGCATCGAAAACTACTCGCGCTACTTCGACGGCAGAAAGCCGGGCGAGCCGCCGTTTACGCTGATCGATTATTTTCCCAAGGATTTTCTGGTGATCGTGGATGAATCGCACGCCACGCTGCCGCAGATTGGCGGCATGCAGCGCGGCGATCTGGCGCGCAAAACCGCTTTGATCGAATACGGCTTCCGCCTGCCCGCGGCCTACGACAACCGCCCGCTCAAGTTTGACGAGTTCATCGCGCGCGTGCCGCAGATGGTATGCACCTCCGCAACGCCGGGGGATTACGAGATGGGGCGCGCCAAGTGCGTGGCCGAGCAGATCATCCGCCCCACGGGGCTGATCGACCCCAAGGTGGAGGTGCGGCCCATCGAGGGGCAGATTGACGATTTACTGGGCGAGGTGCGTTTGCAGGCGCAGAAGGGCTACCGTACGCTGGTGACCACGCTCACCAAGCGCATGGCGGAAAACCTGACCGAATACCTCGACGGCATGGGCGTGCGCGTGCGCTACATGCATGCCGATATCGAAACGATGGAGCGCATGGAGATCATACGCGATCTGCGGCTGGGTGAGTTTGACGTGCTGGTTGGCATCAACCTGCTGCGCGAGGGGCTGGACCTGCCCGAGGTCGGCCTGGTCGCCATCCTCGACGCCGACAAGGAGGGCTTTTTGCGCTCCGCCACGAGCCTGATACAGACCATCGGCCGTGCCGCGCGCAACGTCGACGGCAGGGTGGTGCTCTATGCCGACGAGATCACGCCTTCCATGAAAAAGGCCATCGATGAGACGGAGCGCCGCCGCGGCATCCAAACGGCCTATAACGAATTGCACGGCATTACGCCCGTCAGCGTCAAAAAAACCGTGCGGGAGACGTTCTCCATCACGACGCTCGCCAAGCACGACGACATGGACGATATGACCGCGCACGAAAAGGCCGCGCGCATTGCGCTTTTGACGGAGCAAATGCGGCAGGCCGCGCGCGAGCTGGAATTTGAGCAGGCGGCAAAGCTACGGGACGAAATCCGCAGGCTGTCGGGCGCGGACGAGGCCGAAAAGCCGCCGACGCCCAAGCCGGGCACCATCGGTTCCAAGAAGCGCAGCCGCGGCCGCACCAGAAAATAGTCCGCTGCGTGGGCGCATTGGGCGCTACATAACAACAAGTATCAGAAAACATAGGAATTTGGAAAGAACATGCAGGAAAACATTGTCATCAAGGGTGCCCGCGAGCACAATCTCAAAAGCGTTGATCTAACCGTACCCCGCGATAAGCTGGTGGTGTTTACGGGGCTTTCGGGCTCGGGCAAATCCAGCCTGGCGTTTGATACCATCTATGCCGAGGGACAGCGCAGGTATGTGGAAAGCCTTTCCTCCTATGCGCGCCAGTTTCTGGGGCAGATGGAAAAGCCCGAGCTGGACAGCATCGAGGGGCTGTCGCCCGCCATCAGCATCGATCAAAAGAGCACCAGCCACAACCCGCGTTCCACCGTGGGCACGGTTACGGAGGTGCACGATTATCTGCGCTTGCTGTACGCGCGCTGCGGCATGCCGCACTGCCCCAACTGCGGCAAGCCCATTGAAAAGCAGACCATCGACCAGGTGGTTGACCGCGTGATGCTGCTGCCCGACGGCACCAAATTGCAGGTCATTGCGCCGTGTGTGCGTCGGCGCAAGGGCGAGCATCAAAAGCTGCTGGATGAATTGCGGCGCGAGGGCTATGTGCGCGTGCGCGTGGACGGCGCGGTGTACGAGCTGTCCGAAGTGCCGCCGCTGGATAAAAAGCTCAAGCATACCATCGAGGCCGTCATCGACCGCCTGGTTATCAAAAGGGATATCGTGGGACGGCTGACGGATTCGCTGGAGACGGCGTTTCGGCTGGGGCAGAACCTGGCCATCGTCTCCGTCATCGACGGCGAGGAGATGCTCTTTTCGCAAAACTATGCCTGCCCCGATTGCGGCATCGGCATCGAGGAGCTTGCGCCGCGCATGTTCTCGTTCAACAACCCGTTCGGCGCGTGCCCGACGTGCGCGGGGCTTGGGATGCTGCAAAAGATCGATCCCGAGCTCGTCGTGCCCGACCCCAAGCTCTCGCTCAATCAGGGCGCGGTCAACGTATCGGGCTGGAACAGCGCGTCCAAGGGCACCATCGCCAGCATGTATTTTGCTGCCATGGCCAAGCACTACGGCTTTTCGTTGGATACGCCTTACGAAGAACTGCCCGAGCAGGTGCGTCACGCCATCCTCTACGGAACGGGCACGGAGAAGCTGCATATCCAATATCAAAAGGAATTCGGCAGCGGCACGTTCGACGCGGCGTTTGAGGGCGTCATTTCCAATCTGGAGCGGCGCTATCGGGAATCCCAATCGGAATGGAGCAAGAGCGAGATCGAGGCCTACATGACCGAAACGCCCTGCCCCGATTGCCACGGGCAGCGCTTAAAACGCGAAAGTCTGGCCGTCACCGTGGGCGGAAAGAACCTGGCCGAGCTTTCGGAGCTGTCCATCAAGGACGCGCGCGCGTTCTTGAGCGGGCTGACGCTCAGCCCCACGCACAAAATGATCGCCGAGCAGGTGCTGCACGAAATCGACGCAAGGCTTGGGTTTTTGATCAGCGTGGGATTGGATTACCTTACGCTGGCCCGCGCGGCCATGACCCTTTCGGGCGGCGAGGCGCAGCGCATCCGTCTGGCCACGCAGATCGGCAGCGGGCTGGTGGGCGTGCTGTACATTCTCGACGAGCCCAGCATCGGCCTGCACCAGCGCGATAACGCAAGGCTCATTGCGTCCATCAAGCGCATGCGGGATCTGGGTAATACGCTCATCGTGGTCGAGCACGATGAGGAAACCATCCGCAGCGCCGACTGGGTGGTGGACGTGGGCCCGGGCGCGGGCGAGCACGGCGGGCATATCGTGGCCGTCGGTACGCCCGAGCAAATTGCCGCCTGCCCCGATTCCATCACGGGCCAATATTTAAGCGGCAAGCTGTCCATCCCCGTGCCGAGCGAACGGAGAAAGGGCAACGGCAACTTTTTGACGGTGCGCGGCGCGCGCGCACACAACCTCAAAAACATCGATGTTTCGGTGCCGCTGGGCATGTTCGTGTGCGTCACGGGCGTATCGGGCTCGGGCAAATCCAGCCTCGTCAACGAGCTGATCAAAAAGACCCTGCTGCGCGATCTCAACCGCGCCAAGACCAAGCCGGGCGATTGCGACGGCATCGAGGGCATCCGCACGCTCGATAAGGTGATCGATATCGATCAAAGCCCCATCGGCCGCACGCCGCGCTCCAACCCCGCCACCTATACGGGCCTGTTCGACCTGATACGGGAGGTGTTTGCGCATACGCCCGACGCCAAGATGCGAGGCTTTGGCAACGGGCGCTTCAGCTTCAACGTCAAGGGCGGCCGCTGCGAGGCCTGCCGCGGCGACGGCATCATCAAGATTGAGATGCACTTTTTGTCCGACGTCTATGTGCCGTGCGAGGTCTGCGGCGGCAAGCGCTACAATCGGGAAACGCTGGAGGTGCGCTACAAGGGCAAAACCATCCATGATGTGCTGGAGATGACCGTGGAGGAGGCGCTGCGCTTCTTTGCGCCGCTGCCGAAGCTGAAACGCAAGCTACAAACGCTGTTCGACGTGGGGCTGGGGTATGTCAAGCTCGGCCAGCCGAGCACGCAGCTTTCGGGCGGCGAGGCGCAGCGCGTGAAGCTTGCCACGGAGCTGTCGCGGCGCGATACGGGCAGAACCCTGTATCTGTTGGACGAGCCCACCACGGGCCTGCATGTGGACGACGTCAAGCGGCTGTTGGAAATTCTCAACCGCCTGTGTGAAACGGGCAGCACCGTGCTGGTCATCGAGCACAACCTCGATGTCATCAAGACCGCCGATTATGTCATCGACCTCGGCCCCGAGGGCGGCGATGCGGGCGGCACGCTGATTGCCTGCGGCACGCCCGAACAGATTGCCGCATGCCCGCACAGCTACACGGGGCAATACCTCAAACCCGTGCTGGAGGCGTAATCGCGCGCAAGCGAAAGATTCTTCGTCGCTTCGCTCCTCTGAATGACACTTTTCCGTGTCATTCCGAGCGCTAGCGAGGAATCCTTGTTTCCGACAGGGAACAACCGTCCTGCGCAAAGCGTCCGCTGCGGCGGGAACAGATTCTTCGTCGCTTCGCTCCTCTGAATGACAGCGGAGAGGCTTCGCTCCTCACTGCGGCCACAGCCGCGTGCTCTGCCCCGCGCGCAGGCTGCGGCGGAGCCCGTTATGTCATTCCGAGCAACTCCCCCGCTGTCATTCCGAGCGCTAGCGAGGAATCTTGAAAGCCGCGCTCCCTCGAAGGACAGGGGCGCACCGAAAGGAGGCAACCATGTATACCCGATGGCGATTGTACATATTGGCCCTGTTTTTGATCCTGATTGTGGCGCTGCTGCTGGGGGTGCGGCTGTTGCGCCGCCGCGGCGTGCGCATCACCCGCTGGCAGGCGACGCTGTTCATCGTGGGCGCGGTGCTGACGGCGGAAACGTGCGTGATGCTGACGCTCAGCAACTTCAACGCAGGCGTCATCATGCCCGCGTTTTTCGGCGTGCCGATGATGCTTTCGGCGGTGCTGCTGCCAAAGATGAAGAAGGGCACCTTCCTGGGCGTGCTCAAATGGATTGTCGTGGGCTGCTACACCGTGGCCGCGCTGATATTCATCGTCTGCGGAAGCCTCATGCTTTCCGCGCAAAAGGACGCCGACAAGGTGGAGTGCGACGCGTTGATTGTGCTGGGCGCCGCGGTGCACGGCGACAGGGTGACCTGGGTGCTGGAAAACAGGCTCAACACAGCCAAGGCGTACCTCGACAAGCACCCGAACGCCATCTGCATCGTATCGGGCGGGCAGGGCCCGGGCGAGACGGTGACGGAGGGCTCCGCCATGAAAAAATATCTGCTCAGTCTCGGCGTGGCGGAAGGCCGCGTCTTTGCCGAGGAAAAGGCCACCAGCACCGTGGAAAATTTCCGATTTGGCAAGGTGATTGCGGACGCTGCGGTGGGCAAGGACGCCAAGATTGCCTTTGTCACCACCGATTTCCACGTTTATCGCGCAAGCAGGGTGGCGGCGCAGCAGGGCATCGACGCCGACGGCATCCCCGCGCCCGATGTGTGGTATCTAAAGATCAACAACTTCATGCGTGAGTGCGCGGGCATCTGCGTGTACGCCCTGCAGGGCAAGATTTAGCCGTATCCGCAAATCGACAGCCGCCGTTATGCACATGCTGAACAGGCGGCTGTTTTTGCACGGTGTGCCTATGATAAACAGGCATGGCGCGGCTGTCGCTCAATCGCCGCCGACGAGCGCCTCCGGTGCGGCCCGATCGAGCAGCCGATACCCGTCGGCCCGCTTTTCCAACAATCCCTCCGCACTCAGCGCGGACAGGCAGCGCAGCAGATGCCGATAGCTTGTGCCCATCAGCGCGGCCGTATCGGTCAATCGCTCCCGAAACACCGCGCTCCGCGACGCTTGCAGCAGGTAGCCCGACAGGCGGTTTTTGAGCGGATGGAGCATGGAAGCGCCCATGCGGACCCTGTCCATCAGCTTGTTGGCAAGCGCCTGCCCCGGCGCCGTGACAAAGCGGGGATTTTCCGCGAGCGAAGCGATGTTGGGCAGAACGGGCAAAGAAACGCATGTAAACGGCGTGACCGCCTGCACCGTGGAAAAGGCCGTCGGGCCTGCGGTCAGCCATTCCGCATCGCCGAATACCCCCTCCTGCCGGACAGGCGTGCGGCAAGAAAGATCGGCGTCGGATAAACGGGATACCAAACGCTATCGCACAACAACAGCGGGACGCGATGATACGCGTCCCGCTGTGCTGTCGTTATTATGCGCCGTTACTTCATCAGCTCGCAGATGCTGTTGCTAAACGCCACGGGGTCCTCGATGGGCAAGCCCTCGATCAAAAGCGCCTGGTCGTACAAAAGCTTGGCGTAACGCGCCGTGCGCTCGTCGTTTTCGTCCAGCGCGCCAAGCGTTTCAAACACGGGGTGGTTGGGGTTTAGCTCCAGTATGCGCTCGGCCTTGATGCCCTCGCCCGGCATGGGCATGGCGTTGAGCACCTTTTCCATCTCGATGGAGAACGGGCCGTCGCTGGTCAGGCAGACGGGAGAGCTCTTCAGCCGATCGCTCAGCCGCACCTCCTTGACCAGCCCTTCGAGGGATTTGCCGAGTGCGGACAGCAGCGATTTGTGCTGCGCCTGCTTTTGCTCGGTTTCCTTCTTTTCCTCGTCGGTGGCCAGCTCCAGATCGCCGTCGGATACGGATTTGAAGGGCTTTTCCATATAAGCGTTGAGGATGCGCACGGCAAACTCGTCCACATCGTCCGTCATGCACAGGATATCGTAGCCCTTGTCGCGCACAAGCTCCGTCTGCGGAAGCTTGCGCGTGCGCTCAATGCTTTCGCCGCAGGCGTAGTAGATATATTTCTGCCCCTCGGGCATGTGCTCGACATACTCCTTGAGGGTGATCAGCTGATCCTCCGCCGCGGAATGGAACAGCACCAGATCGCTCAAAAAGTCTTTGTTTGCGCCATAGCCCGTGTACAGGCCGTACTTGAGCGTGAGCCCGAAGCTTTCCCAGAAGGCGTTGTACTTTTCGCGGTCGTTTTCCAGCAGCTTGGCAAGCTCCGCTTTGATCTTCTTTTTCAGGTTCTGGGCGATGGTTTTGAGCTGGCGGTCGTGTTGCAGCATCTCGCGGGAGATGTTGAGCGACAGATCGGCCGAGTCCACCACGCCCTTGACAAAGCCGAAATAATCGGGCAGCAGGTCCTCGCATCGGTCCATAATCATCACGCCGCTGGTGTATAGCTGCAACCCGCGCTGATACTCCTTGGAGAAGAAGTTGAACGGAGGCTTTGCGGGGACGTATAACAGCGCGTTGTAGCTCACCGCGCCCTCGGCGCTGGTGTGGATGACCAGAAGCGGGTCCTCGTGATCGTGGAATTTGTCCTTATAATAGTTGTTGTACTCCTCGGGCGTGATCTCGCCGCGCTGCTTTTTCCACAGCGGAATCATGCTGTTGAGCGTTTCGTCCTCGAAATACGTTTCGTACTCGTCCTTGCTGCCCTCCTTCAGCCGCGTGTGCTCCTTCATCATGCGGATGGGGTAGCGGATATAGTCGGAATACTTTTTTACCAGCGATTCCAGCGTGTATTGGCTGACGAAGCGATCGTAGTTCTCGTCGTCCGCGTTGTCCTTGATGGTCAGCGTAATCTCCGTGCCTACGGCGGGCTTTTCCGCAGCGGTGATGGTATACCCGTCCTCGCCCGAGGATTCCCACAGCCACGCCTCGTCCGAGCCGTACGCGCGGGAAAGCACGCGCACGTTTTTGGCCACCATGAACGCCGAATAGAACCCGACGCCGAACTGCCCGATGATATCCACCTCATCGCCCGTGTCGTGCTCCTTCTTAAAGGCCAGCGTGCCGCTCTTAGCGATGGTGCCAAGGTTGCTCTCCAGCTCGTCTTTGGTCATGCCCACGCCGTTGTCGCGGATGATGAGCGTGCGCTTGTCCTTGTCGGGCACGATGCGTATTTCAAAGTCGTCGCGGCTTTTGCCGACGTTGGCGTCCGTCAAAGAGATAAAGTACAGCTTATCGATGGCGTCGCTGGCGTTGCTGATGAGCTCCCTTAAAAAAATCTCCTTGTGCGTGTAGATGGAGTTGATCATCAGGTCCAGCAGCCGCTTGGATTCCGCCTTGAATTGCTTTTTTGCCATAGATTTTTGCCTCCGTAACCTCATATAGAAAGTGTTAGCACTCGTTAATCAAGAGTGCTAACAACATGATAGTACCACGATGTCCCAAAAGCAAGCCGCCCAAGGGCCTGTCTACAACTTTTTCACATTTCTTTCCTTTCTTTCTCTTTGAAAAGAGAAAGAAACAAAGAGAAACTTCCAAACGCTTGAAAGTTTCTCCGAACACCGTTTCAAAACAGTTATGAGTTTCTTTGGGTACCTTTCTTTGTATAAAGAAAGGTACAATCCCATCCCCCGTCAGTCCGATAGCTGCAATTCGCTTTTTTCGTTTTTGATTTCCCAGTTGATCAACAGCGTAATGGCGGCGCGCAGCACCACGATGGCGCCGAGCATGGCCACCTCCGACCAGGAGCGCACGATGCTGGTGCGCAGCACCTCGCCGCCGAGCTTAAAGCTGAGCGCCAGGCTGATGCTTTCGGCCAGCCGCAGCTTGACGTGCGGGCTGTGCTTAAAGATGCCGATGATGCTTTCAAACGCGCCGTAGACCAGTATCCCCAGCCCGATGGCCTCCAGCAGCAGCACGGCGATCTCCACCGCGTATTCAAATATCGTGTGTGCAAGTTCCATGCGGACAACCTCCCAAACGGTATGTCCGCATTATATACAAAAATGCGACGAAAAGCAATCGTTTGCGACGGATTCCGCTTGTGGCGCGCGGCGGTATTTCGTATAATGGAAAAAACGGAAACGGCAGGCTGCGTTTGGAAGCGGTCGGAAAGGACGGAGGCGCGCGATGGGAATGCGGCCGCTTGGCCCGCGGGGCTATTTGACGGAGGAGGAAAAGCAGGCGGCGCCGAAGGTGACCAAGGCGCTGCTCAAGCGCATTATCGGGTATCTCAAGCCGTACTGGTGGCGGTTTTTGCTGGTGTTTATTACCATTTTGGTCTCCAGCGTGCTGGGGCTGCTGCCCTCCATCATCACAGGCCGCATCGTGGACGAGGCGCTGGTGGGCGAAAACCTGCGCCAGCTCATCATACTGCTGCTGGCGGCGTTTGTGACACTGACGCTTTCGCAGGTGATCGGCGTGCTGGAAAGCTATATCAATGCATGGATATCCCAGCGCATCGTGTACGATATGAAAAACCAGATGTATCGGCACCTGCAAGGCATGCCGCACGCGTTCTTTACGGGAGAAAAGCAGGGCGATATCATCACGCGCATGAACAGCGATATCGACGGCGTGGCCAGCGTCATTTCGGGCACGCTGACCAGCGCCGTGTCCAACATCACCGTGGTGGCCACCACGCTCATTGCGCTGTTTTCGATGAACTGGCAGCTTGCGCTGGTGGGCATTGTGGTGATTCCGCTGCTGATACTGCCCACCAAGGAGGCGGGCAAAACCCGCTACGAGCTGTTGAGCAAGGGGCAGGTCAACCGTGATGAAATGAACAGCGTGGTGACCGAAACGCTCTCCGTCAGCGGGTCGCTTTTGAGCAAGCTCTTTACGCGCGAGGCGGCCGATTACGCGCGGTTTGAGCGCGTCAACCGCGCCGTGACGGACAATGCCCTCAAAGAGCAGCGCAGCGGCAAGTGGTTTCGGGTACTGATGGGGATGTTTGTGCAGGTGGGGCCGCTTTTGATCTATTTTGCGGGCGGGTTTTTGATCATCAGGCATGTCGATCCCGCGTTGACCGTCGGTACGGTAACCGCCACGGTGGCGCTGATCAACCGCCTGTATCGGCCCGTGCAGACGCTGTTCAATTTGCAGGTGGACTTTACGCGTTCGCTTGCGCTGTTTACGCGTATCTTCGAATACCTCGATCGGGAGAGCTCCATCAAGATGCGCTCCTATGCCATGCGGCCCGATATGGACAACGCCACCGTTACGTTTACGCATGTGAAATTTTCCTACACGCCCGAGGTTAGCATCCTCAAGGACGTTTCGTTCCGCGTGCCGGGCGGCAAGATGTACGCTATCGTCGGCCCGAGCGGCTCGGGCAAGTCCACCATCGTCAACCTCATCCCGCGCCTGTACGATGTGGACGCGGGCAGCGTCAAGATCAACGGTGTCGATGTGCGCAGCTTCGACCTGACGTATCTGCGCCAAAACATCGGCGTGGTCACGCAGGAGGCGTACCTGTTTAACGGCACCATCCGCGACAACCTGCTGTGCGCGCGCGACGGCCTGACCGAGCAGCAGATGATCGAGGCCTGCAAAACCGCCAACATCCACGCATTCATTGCCGCGCAGCCGCAGGGCTACGATACCGAGGTCGGCAACCGCGGCCTCAAGCTTTCGGGCGGGGAAAAGCAGCGCCTGTCGCTGGCGCGCGTTATCCTCAAAGACCCGAAGATCCTGATACTCGACGAGGCGACGAGCGCACTGGATTCCATCTCCGAAAACGCCATCCAAAACGCGCTGGAGGCCCTGATGCAGGGGCGCACCAGCATCGTCATTGCGCACAGGCTTTCCACGGTGCTGTGCGCGGATGAAATACTGGTGGTGTCCAATGGGGTCATTGCCGAGCAGGGCACGCACGACGAGCTGCTGGCGCTGAACGGCATCTATCGGCAGCTGTACGAAACGCAGTTTGCCAAGATACTGGAGCACACGCACGCGGCAGAGGCGGAGGATTGAAATGCTTGTATACTGCGGCCATCTTACAAAATATGCCCGCACAAACTTCGGTTGCCCGCCGCGGGAATTTGTGATATCCTGTCAGGCATGAAACGCGTATTGGGCTGCATCCGCAGGGCGGACGAGCGGTATCAAATGATACAGTCGGGCGATAACGTGCTCATCGGCGTATCGGGCGGCAAGGATTCGCTGCTGCTGATGGAGGCCATGACCCTCTATCGGCGGTTTTCCTATACCGATTTCAACGTGCGCGCGGTGATGCTGGATTTGGGGCTCAAGCAGCACGATTTTTCCAAGCTGTACGCGTTTGCCGAGCGCATCGGCATCGAGTTTGAGGTGTCGCATACCGATATCGGCAAGGTGGTGTTCGAGTGGCGGGAGGAACGCAGCCCCTGCGCGCTGTGCGCCAAGCTGCGCCGCGGCGCGCTCAACACCTATGCCGTGGAGCACGGCTGCAACAAGGTGGCGCTGGGCCATAACCGCGAGGACGTGATTGAAACGTTCTTTATGAGCCTATTGTACGAGGGCCGCATCAACACCTTTGCGCCCGTTACCTACCTGTCGCGCCGAGACGTTACGGTCATTCGCCCGCTCGTGTTCCTGCCCGAAAAGTACGCGCTGGGCGTGGCGCGTGCGCGCGAGCTGCCCATCCTGCCGCCCAATTGCGATGTGGCGGGGCATACCAAGCGCGAGGAGGCCAAGGACCTCATCAAGCACTTGCGTACGCTCTCGCCCGATTTTGAGGAGAAATTCATGCATGCGCTCATGACCACCGAGACCTACGGCCTGTGGGACCGCATGCGATTAAAACCAACCGAACCGAAGGGAGATGGACTGTCATGAACACGCGCGAACAGGCGCTGGAACTGCTCAAAACCTACAACCAATCCGATGCGCTCATCAAGCATGCCTATGCCGTGGAGGGCGTTATGCGCCACTTTGCCAAGGCCATGGGCGAGGACGAGGAGTACTGGGGCCAGGTGGGGCTGCTGCACGATATCGATTACGAGCGCTGGCCCGACCAACACCTGCAAATTGCGCCCAGGCTGCTTGCCGACGCGGGCTATGACGAGGCGTTCATCCACGCCGTCGCCTCCCATGGCTGGGGCCTGTGCAGCGATGTCAAGCCCGAACTGCGCATGGAGATGGTCATCTATACCATCGATGAACTCACGGGCCTCATCACCGCAAACGCCCTCATGCGCCCGTCGAAAAGCGTGATGGATATGGAGGTCAAAAGCGCCAAAAAGAAGTTTAAAGACAAGGGCTTTGCCGCGGGCGTCAACCGCGACGTCATCCAAAATGGCTGCGACATGCTCGGCATGAGCCTGGACGAGGTCATCGGCATGACCATCGACGGCATGCGCGAGGTGCACGACCTGCTTTCTCTTTAAAAGAGAAAGCAGGCAAAGAGAAATTCACACAACAGATTAAAAAACATCTTGTGCGGATAAACGAAATCCTGCCGCAAGATGTTTTTTCTTTTTGGATGTTTCTTTTGTTCCTTTTCTTTACAAAGAAAAGGAGAGACGTTTCTTTTGCTACGCTTCCTTTACGGACGACACAAAGGCAGTATGGGACGTTTCTTTTGCTACTTTTCTTTTTCAAAGAAAAGTAGAGTAGGACGGGCGTCGACACACATATACATAAACATTCCGAATCTATCGGTATGTTTTTTGATGCATGCGGTCAAACTGAGAAATAAAACCAATATATGAGAGGTGAAAACCGTGACACGACAAAAAAGCAAGCGATCGCGCGCGGGCTGGAGCGGCGCGGAGACAGAGCGCCTGTTCGAGCTGGCGAAGGCGGCGCAAACGGGCGGGCAGCCGCTCAAAAGCGTGTTCGACGCACTGGCAGCGGAAACGGGGCGCAAGCCCAACAGCGTGCGCAACTACTACTATGCGTGCGTGCGCGACGGCAGCAAGAGCTATGCGCACCGCAGGGCGTTCCTGCCGTTTACGGAGGAGGAAGCGGCAGAGCTGATGGAGCAGGTGCTCAGCGCGAAGGCGCAGGGCGAATCGGTGCGTAGCTGCACGCTGCGGCTGGCAAACGGCAACGACAAGGAGATGCTCCGATACCAGAACAAGTACCGCGCCATGCTCAAAAACAGGCCCGAGCTGGTCAGGCGGATTGTGGACGACATGCAGGCCCAAGGCAAGAGCACGGTGGACCCGTACAGGGAGACGCTCGGCAAGCGCCGCGTGGGCAGGCCGCAAAAGAGCAGCCGGCACACGGATGAAATCTATCGGCAGGTGCTAAGCGCCCTGGAACAGGTGGAGGGGCTGGATGTGCACGCGCTGCTGGAGGCGCTGGGGCGGCTGGCGGTCAGCGCGGCGCGCGGGGCGCAGCATACGGACGTGGGCGCGCAGGCGCTCAGGCAGGAGAACGAGGCGCTGGCTGTGCGGCTGTCGCACGCCGACGAACGGTATCGGCAGCTATTGCAAAACTTTACGCAGCTGATACGCATCAACAGCGAGTTTTTATCGCTCAACTCCGTGGTCAAGGTGAGCAACCTCTCGGGCTACATTCGGGAGCTGGAGAACAACGTCAAATCCTGCGAGCTGCTCATGCCGCAGACGGCGGAAGGGCAGTAACGCACGCTGGGCACAAACTGCCGTTATGCCGCCGCTAACGGAGGGTTTCGAGCTTAATCAGGTCGGTGCTGCCCGATTCGTTGCTGCTCGAACCGCCCGTGATGACAATGGTATCGCCGCTGTGAAGCTGCATGGCCTGCTTGGCGGCGGCAGCAGCGTGGTAGAACAGCACGTCGGTGGAGCGGAACTCCTCGCTCAGCCATGGCGTAACGGCCCAGGAAAGGGACAGCTTCATCCACACGCGCTTGTCGGTGGTCATGCCCACAATGCGGATGGGCGAACGGAAGCGGGATACCATGCGCGCCGTTCGCCCGCTGCGCGTGCAGACCACGATGGCGGCCACGTTGAGATCCACCGCCACGCCGCAGGTGGCGTGGGAGAGCGCGTCCATGGGATTGTGGATGATAAAATCGGTGTTTTTGAACCGCTTGGCGTAATCGATGTTGTTTTCGGTGGTTTCGGCAATGCGGCTCATGGTGCGCACGGCCTCCACGGGGTACTTGCCCGCGGCGGTCTCGCCCGATAGCATCAGCGCGCTGGTGCCGTCGTACACGGCGTTGGCCACATCGGAAATCTCCGCGCGCGTCGGGCGCGGGTTGGTGGTCATGGATTCGAGCATTTCGGTGGCGGTGATGGCGCGTTTGCCGATCATGCGGCAGGTTTTGAGCAGGTATTTCTGGATGGCGGGCAGCTCCTCGTAGGGAATCTCCACGCCCATGTCGCCGCGCGCGATCATGATGCCGTCGCTTTCGGCAATGATGGCCTTGATGTTGTCCACGCCCGATTGGTTTTCGATCTTGGCGATCAAATCGATATCGTCGGAGCCGTGTTCGTGCAAAAAGCGGCGGATATCCAGCAGGTTGTCGGGCGTGGAAACGAACGAGCAGGCGATAAAATCCACCTCCTGTTCGATGGCAAACAGCAGGTCGGCCTTGTCGTGATCGCTCAAATACGGGCGGGAAAACACCTTGCCCGGGAAGCTCATGCTCTTGCGGTCGGAGATCACGCCGCCGCAGTCCACGCGGCAATTTAGGCTCGTCTTCGTCTTTTCGACGACCGTAAAGCGCAGCAGGCCGTTGTTGACCGATATCTGCGCGCCCACGTCCAGCTCGTCGATCATTTGCGGATAGGAGACCGAAACGCGGGTGGCGTCGCCAACCACCGTTTCGGACGTAAAGGAAAAGGTCGCCCCGTCGGCCAGCGCGGCCTTGCCCTTGGAAAACGTGCCCACGCGGTATTCGGGCCCCTTGGTATCGAGCATGATGGCAATGGGCAGGCCGAGCTTTTCCCGCACGGCCTTGATGCGGTCCATGGTCAGCTTGTGCGCCTCGTGCGTGCCGTGGGACATGTTGCAGCGCGCCACGTTCATGCCCGCAAGGGCCATCTCGGTCAGGGTCTGTTCGTTATCGCAGGCAGGGCCCACGGTGCAGATGATTTTTGTACGTTTCATATCGGGTCGCTCCTCTCGCCGCAAAATCGGCAAACATGGCATATCACCATTTTATACCAAGCATCGAACGGAAACAACACGGGATTTTTGCACGAAAACTATCGTTGCCGCCAAAAGCGAACGATGCTATACTTTCCTTAGCGGCCGCGCCGCCGAGGGAGGAGAATGCGCATGTATGTAAGCAGCGCCTGGAAGGACTTTGCCGTGCTCGACGCGGGCAACGGCATGAAGCTGGAACGCTGGAAGGACGTGACGCTGCTGCGCCCTGATCCGCTGGCCGTGTGGCCCATGGGCGAGCAGCGCGCCGACGCCGTCTACAACCGTTCCAACAAGGGCGGCGGCAACTGGACCTACAACCGCGCGCTTCCCGAGAGCTGGCGCGTCGGCTACGGCGACCTGACGTTCATCGTACGGCCCACGGGCTTTAAGCATACGGGGCTGTTCCCCGAGCAGGCGGTCAACTGGGACTGGATGCGCGAACGATTGGACGATTGGCAGCGGCAGTACCGCAGGCAGCCCAAGGTGCTCAACCTCTTTGCGTATACGGGCGGCGCCACGCTGGCGTGCGCGCGCGCGGGCGCGGCGGTGACGCATGTGGACGCGGCCAAGGGCATGGTGCAGTGGGCCAAGGACAACGCCTCGGCCAACGGGCTCTCGGGCGCGCCCATCCGCTACATTGTGGATGACTGCATCAAGTTTGTCAAAAGGGAGCTGCGCCGCGGCAGCCGCTACGAGGGCATCGTCATGGACCCGCCAAGCTACGGGCGCGGCCCGTCGGGCGAAACCTGGAAGCTGGAGAACGATCTGTACGCGCTGGTGAAGGACTGCGCAAGGCTGATCAGCCTCGATCCCGCGTTCTTTTTGATCAATTCCTATACCACAGGGCTGTCGGCAAGCGTGCTGGGCAACGTGTTGCGCGTGGCCATGCCCGAGGGCGCGGCCGAGGCCGATGAGGTGGGCCTGCCCATCCGCCGCGGCGGGCTGCTGCTGCCGTGCGGGGCCAGCGGCAGGTGGACGCCGTGAGCGGTTTTGTCCCCCGCATACTGTACGAGGATAACCATCTGCTCGTCGTCGAAAAGCCCGTCAACATGCCCGTGCAGGCGGACAGCTCGGGCGATGCGGATTTGTTGAACGCGCTGAAGGCCTATCTGCGGGAAGCGTATCATAAACCGGGCGAGGCGTACCTTGGGCTGGTGCACCGCCTCGATCGCCCCGTGGGCGGCGTGATGGTGTTTGCAAAAACCAGTAAGGCCGCCGCGCGGCTGACCGATCAGTTCCATGGTAACCGCGCCAACAAGCGCTATGCGGCGGTCGTTACGGGCGAGGCGGCCTCGGAGGCGACGCTGACCGATTGGCTGCTCAAGGACGAGGCCACGTTCTCCTCCGCCGTGGTGCCGCCCGAGACGGCGGGCGCTAAGCGCGCCATGCTGCGCTACAGCCGTTTGGCGCGCGTTGACGGGCGCACGCTGCTGGATGTGGAGCTGTTTACGGGCAGACCGCACCAAATCCGCGTGCAGTTGTCGCATGCGGGGCTGCCCATCGTCAACGACATGCGCTATAACCCCGCTGCGAGCAAGGGCGCGCAGATTGCGCTGTGGTCGTATGCGCTGACGCTGTTTCACCCGACGCTCAACGAGCGCATGACGTTTACCTGCCTGCCCGCGGACGCGGCGTTTCAGCCGTTTGCCGCGGCCGTTGCCATGCTGCCCGCGTGTTCGGTGTGCCGCGGGGTGTACATGGACGACGACATGCTCGTGGTGGA
The DNA here is from genome assembly GCA_964600225.1 of uncultured Oscillospiraceae bacterium. GTDB lineage: Bacteria > Bacillota > Clostridia > Christensenellales > CAG-138 > CAZRIT01. The sequence continues at coordinate 41,289 of CAZRIT010000006.1, forward strand.
TAAAAACGCGGGCGTGGAGAAGGAGGGCGACCTGACCGTGCAGCTACAGACGCTGTTTGGCGAGGCGTACCCCGTGCATCGGCTGGACGCCAACACGCTGGGGCTTTGCGTATTTGCAAGGAACGAGCGCGCAGCGGAGCGGTTGGAACAGCAGTTTCGCACGCATGCGTTGACAAAGATTTATCATGCCGTGGTGCTTGGGCACCCGCCTGCGGGCGACGGGCTGGTGCACTGGCTCAAAAAGGACGCCGACGCGGCCGTGGTGCGCGTGTGCGCCGAGGGCGCGGTGGGCGCAAAAAGGTGCGAATTGGCCTACCGCACCCTTGCCGCCGACGGCGAACGGACGCTGCTGGAAATCAATCTGCTGACGGGCCGTACCCACCAGATCCGCGTGCAGATGGCGGCGGTGGGCTGCCCCGTGCTGGGCGACGATAAATACGGCGACCGCGCGGCCAACAAGCGCTTCGGCGTCAAAACGCAGCAGCTGTTGTCCAAACGGCTGATCATCAACGGCCAAACGTTTGAAAGCCAACGGGAGCTCAGCCTATGAACCCCATGCAGGAACGCACCGTGCGGCTCGTTGGCGAGGCCAAGTTCGAGCGCTTGCAGCAGAGCCTTGTGACGGTGGTGGGCATCGGCGGCGTGGGCGGGCACTGCATCGAGGCGCTTGCGCGCGCGGGCGTCGGGCGGCTGCACATGGTCGATTATGATACGGTGGCGCCGAGCAACCTCAACCGCCAGCTTGTGGCCACCAAGGCGACCATTGGCATGAAGAAGACCGAGGCCATGCTTCGGCGCGTCCGGGCCGTTTCCGATTGCGCGGCGACCGTGGCCGATGTGTTTGTCAGCGACGATACCGTGCAGGACGCCGTGCCGCAGGGTACGGATTTTATCGTGGACGCGGTGGACTCCCTTGCGGGCAAGGTGGCGCTGGCGGCCTACGCCAATGAGCACGGCATCCCCATCGTCTCCTGCATGGGCGCGGGCAACCGCCTGGACCCGACGGGCTTTACCGTGATGGATCTCTTCGATACCAAGGATTGCCCGCTGGCGCGCAGGATGCGGCAGGCGCTCAGACGGCTGGGTATCCGAACGCTGCCTGTGGTGTGCTCCGTGGAAACGCCCGCCGTCAAGGCGACGGATGGCGTCATCGGCAGCCTCGCGCCCGTTACGGCCGCGGCGGGGCTGTGCCTGGCGGGGTATGTGCTTAACCGATTGATGGAACATGCGGATTCGACAATGTAAATCCCGCGCCTGAAAAAACGGCCGACAGCAAGCGCTTCCGCCCCGCTTTTCCGCTCGGAAAACGGGGCTTTTCTTGTGCATTCTTTAGAGAGCCGTCCGATCGATTGCCCATTTGGAAAACAAGATATTGTATACTACCCGATAAACAGCCACAACATCTATCGGTTCGCGCGCAAAAATTAGCGAACGCTGGTGTTTCCAAACGGTTCACCAAACTTCGCGTTCACCTCGACAAAAGCCGTCCGATTCCACCCCTACCCACGCGGTGAAAGCACATGTACAATCGTAACTGCAGTTTGAAAGCAGATCGAAAAATGAGGGGGTAACAATGATGTCCGGGTTTCGTGTACTGGTTGTGGATGACAATGTCAGCTTTTGTGAATCGCTTCGCGGGTACTTCACCGCTGAGGAAAAGATTGCCGCGGTGGATACGGCGTTTGATGGCAGGGACGCCTTGGACAAGCTCAAGGCGAACAAGTACGATATCCTGCTGTTGGATTTGATCATGCCGCATGTGGACGGGCTTGGGGTGCTGGAGCAGATGAAGCACGTCTGCCCCGATGCGCCGCCCGCGGTGATTGTGGTATCGGCCATGCGCAACGAATCCATGGTGCGCCGCTGCTGTGCGCTGGGCGCGCGGTATTTCATGGTCAAGCCCGTGGAGGCGGATGCGCTGCTCAAGCGTGCCCTGGAAATGGTGCAGACCGAAAACACGACGGGCGGGCTGGTCAACTACGCGCAGCCGCCGCGCTCGCTGGATGAAAAGATTACGTCGGTGTTCCTGGTGGCGGGCATTCCCGCGCATATCAAGGGGTATCACTACCTGCGCGAGGGCATCCGCATGGTGTATTACAACCCCGCGCTCATCAACCGCATCACCAAGGAGCTGTACCCGGGCATTGCCAAAAGGTTTGGCACGTCGGCCAGCAAGGTGGAGCGCGCCATCCGCCATGCCATCGAGGTGGCGTGGACGCGCGGCAAGATTGAAAACCTCAACGCGCTGTTTGGGTACAATGTGTACGGCAAAAACGACAAGCCCACCAACGGGGAATTCATCGCACTGGTGGCGGACAAGCTTTTGATGGAGGAACAGGCGCGCGAAAAGGCCGTCTGACGATATGCCCGTCCGTTGGCACGGTTGGTTCCCGCTCGCAACGGCAACATTGCTTAACGGCCCTCGGACGGGCAAAAACACCCTTGCGCCGTGCATCGGCGCACGCGCTTTGCAGCTTCCCTCCCACGGCCTGCAAGGCAATCCCCCGGATGCGTATGGCGGCGCTGAGCCCATCGGAAAACCGATTCCGATGCAAGCGCCGCCGCATCGAACCGCCGCGATCGTGCATGCAAACAAGCGGTATGCGTGCATGAGGGATGTTTGAAATTGTGGCAATATACGTCATGTTCAGACAATCGAAACAATTTATACACATCCAAAAAGCCCAAAAATGCCCGATACTGTGGACAACACGGTGGATAATGTGGATAAAACGGACCAAAAGCCAACCCAAAATCATCCTGCATACGATGCATAATTAAACGCGAACGCTCGTTTGGCGTGCTTTGGCGTATGCAAAAATGCGCTGCAAACACGGTGGGCGCATAGAAAAAAGGAAGTGGCGCGGCTGCCCCGCACGCTGTTCAAGCGCGGGTCGATATGATAAAATGACGGTATCATAGATCGATGCGGAGGGGACGACATGCGCCTGTTTATTGCCATACCGCTGCCCACGGATGTGCGCCGCACGGCGGCCGCGGCGCAGGCGGCGCTTGTTGCGCATGGCGCCAAGGGGCGCTTTGTCCCAAGCGAAAACTTTCATATTACATTGCATTTTATCGGCGAAAGCGAGGCGCTGACGGAGGCGGTGGCGGCCATGCACTTGGCGGCGCGCGATATCCGTCCGTTTGTGCTGCGGCTGGGCGGCTACGGCGGCTTTGGCGGCAAAAAGGGCAAAACGGCGTTTCTTTCCGTCTCCTGCGACAGCGGAGAGCTGGACCGCCTGTACGAATCGCTCGAGAGCGCGCTGTGGGAGCAGGGCTTTGCGGGTAACCGCGGCCGCTTATCGCCGCACGTCACGCTGGGACGCAACGTACAGCGGGACGAGGGCTTTGCCGCCCCCGCGGCCAACGCGGCGTTTACGGCGGGCTCGATTGTTTTGTACGAAAGCCGCGCCGTCCCGGGCAGGATGCAGTACCTGCCGCTGCACACGGAGAAGCTGACATGATCGCGCGATTAAAGGTGCTGGCGGGCCGCGCGGGCACGGGCAAGAGCGACGCGCTGTTTGCCGCGCTGGAGCGGGATCGGCAAAACGGCGTGCGCTCGGTTTTGATTGTGCCCGAACAGAGCACGTTTGAGGCCGAACGCGTGCTGGCGGATCGGCTGGGCGGGCTCATCGGCGTGCAGGTGCTCTCATTCGGGCGGCTTTGCGAAAGGGTGCTTTCGCAGCACGGCCACACGCGGGCGTTTTTATCGCAGCAGGGGTACGATATGGTCATCCGCCGCGCGTGCATGCTGCATCGGGCGGAGCTGACCATATTCGGGCAGGCGGCGCAAAAGACGGGCTTTGCCGCGACGCTCAGGGAGATATTCTCCGCCTGCAAGCGCGCGTCGATCACGCCCGAGGATCTTGCCAACGCCATCCGAAAGCTGCCAAGCGATGCGATGCTGACCCATAAGCTTTGCGATATTCGGTTACTGTATCAGGAGACCGAAACCTACCTGTCCTCGCGGTATCTGACCGAGGACGATGCGCTGCACGCGGCCTGTCGGCTGCTGCCCAATTCCTTTCTGTCCGACGTGCCTATCTATATCGATGGAATCGACCGCCCGAGCAGGCGGCTGTTTGAGCTGATCGGGGCGCTGATGGAGACCGCGTCCGATATGACGGTGACGCTGCGCATGGATATGGACGGTGCGAACAGCGGCGCGGACGACGGCGACCTGTTTGGCCCCGATTGGAACGTGTACCGTGCGTTATCGGAGCTGGCTGCCAAGCGCGGCGTCCGGGTAGAACCCGTGCCCATGCGCGCCTATACCAAAAAGCTGCCGCCGAGCTTACGGCATCTGGAGCAGCACCTGTTTGCGTTTTCCACGGCAAGGTTTGTCTCCGATGCGTCCGCAATCACGGTATTCGGCGCGACCGACCGCCGCGTCGAGGCGGAAGCGCTGGCAAGGGAAATTCTGCGAAAGGCCCGCGCGGGCGTGCGGTTTCGGGAGATGGCGGTGATCGTATCCGATATGGATGCGTACGCGGGGCTGATCGAGCGAGCGTTTCAGGCCAATGGCATTGCGGTATTCTTCGATCGCAAGCGGCCGCTGACGGGGCATGCCGCCATCGATGCGGTGCTGTCGGCCATGCGCGCGGCGACAGGCGGCTACGCGGCCGCCGATGTGCTGCGACTGGCCAAAACGGGCTATGCCAACGTATCCGAGGACGACGCGGAGGAGCTGGAATTATACCTCCTGCGCACGGGCGTGCGCGGCAGCGGCTTGACAAAACCGTTCACCCGCGGCGAGCCCTCGGCGGCGGCCGAGCGCGCGCGATGCGCCCTGGTGGAACCGCTGGAAAGGCTGCGCGAGGGGCTTACGGCCAAAAGCATACGCGATAAAACGCTTGCGCTGTACGCGTATTTGAACGATATCGGGCTGGAGCGGCAGCTAGGCGACCGCGCGGAGGCGCTGCTGCGGGCCGAGCGCATCCCGCTGATGGAGGAGCACGCGCAGGTGTGGAACCTGCTGACCGCGCTGATGGATCAATTGGTGACGATCCTTGGCGATCAGGAGCTTGTGCGCGCGGACTATCAAAGGCTGCTGGAGGAGGGCTTGAGCGGCGTGGGCATTGGCGTCATCCCCGATACGGCCGACGCAGTGCTGCTGGGCGACGCACAGCGCACGCGTTCCCGCTCGGTCAAAGCGCTGTTTGTGGTGGGCGCCAACGAGGGGCTTTTGCCCCGCGCGCGCACCGACGATGGGATCATCGACGATGCGGAGCTGACCCAACTGGAGGCAACGGGCCTGACGGCGTGGGGCAGGAGCGGCGCGCAATCGGATATGGATCGGCTCGATCTGTACACAGCGCTGAGCAAGGCCAAGTCGTCCCTGTACGTCAGCTACGCGCTCACCGCCGATGGCGCGGAGCAGGCGCCATCGACGTTGGTGACAAGGCTTTTGACGCTGTTTCCGAATTGCGTGCGCGGCACGGATTTGGAGCAGGATGACGAGCTGCCGCTCAACGAGAGCGCGGGCTTAAGGCTGCTCACAAAGCTCATGCGCGCGTATGCCGACGGCGAAGCGGATGCAAGGCTGCTGTCGCCGCTTATGCACTGCCTCAGGCAGCGCCCGCAGTACAGGGTGCGCGTGCGCCGCATGGAGCAGGCGGGGCAGCGGCGCGACGATGCGGCGGGGCTGGGCAAGGCGCTTTCCCACGCGCTGTACGGCGACAGGCTGCGCATGAGCGCCAGCCGATTGGAGCAGTTCAACCAATGCCCGTTCAAGCACTTTGTGCGCTACGGCTTGCAGGCGGCGGACAAGCGGGAGTTTACCGAGCGCGCCATCGATCTGGGCACGTTCTATCACGATGCGCTCAACGCCTTTTTGCGGCACATTCTGGATACGGGCGCGGATATCGGCGGCATGACGGAGGCCGAGGCCGACGCCGCAATCGATCTGGTGCTGCCCGCGGTGATTGCCAGCCACAACGGCGGGATATTCCTGCATGCGCCAAGGCTCGGCGCAACGCTGTTTTTGATTGTGAATGCGGTCAAGAGCGCCGCGCGCGCCATACTGCGCCAGATGCAGGCGGGTGCGTTTACGCCGCTGGGGGCCGAGGTGCGCTTTGGCGAGGGGCAGGCGTTTCCGCCGATTACGCTGACGCTTGCCGACGGCGCAACGGCGTATCTTTCGGGCGTCATCGACCGCGTGGACGCCGCCGATACGCCCGACGGGCGCATGATGCGCATTGTGGACTACAAGCTGGGCAATCGGGATTTCGATTTTTCGGGGATACTGCACGGGCTGACGCTGCAGCTTCCGCTGTACCTGGCCGCCGCCATGCAAGGTGGCGACGCGGCGGGCATGTACTACATGCCGCTGCGGATGGAGCATGTGCCCGAGGGCGAGGATGTATTGGCCGCGGCGAAGGAGGCGTTTCGGCTGCGCGGGCTGACGCTAAGCGACGTAAGCGTGCTGCTGGCCAGCGACAAGCGCATGGAGGGCGGCTCGGAGATATTGAAGGGCGTGCGCCGCGCGCCCGACGGCGCGTACGTCGGCAGCCTCTGTACCCGCGGGGAGATGCGGCAATTGATCGAACAAGCCGTGGCCGTATCGGAGCAGACGCTCGATCGGATGCTGTCGGGCGAGATTGCGGTTTCGCCCGCCGAAAACGCCTGTAAATATTGCGATTATCGCAGCGTCTGCCGCTTCGACCCGACGGTGCGCGGCAACCGCACGCGCAGCTATCCCAACCTCAAACAGCAGGAGTTTTTCGCTTTGATCGGGGGTGACGCGCATGCAGCAGACGACTGAGCAGCTTGCGGCCATCCGCGAAAGCGGCAACCTGATCGTCTCCGCGGCGGCGGGCGCGGGCAAAACCATGGTACTCACCGAGCGCGTGGCCATGCGTATCACCGAGGGCACGGAGGTGCCCAACATCCTTGTTTTAACGTTCACGCGCGCGGCGGCGGCGGAGATGAAGGCCCGCATCCGCAAGCGCCTGACGGAATTGGCCAACGAAGCAACCGATCCCAAGCGCCGCGCCTACCTGAAAAACCAAGTGCGGCTGGTGGACGGCGCGTACATTTCCACCGTGCACGCTTTCTGCGCGCGCGTGCTCAAAAGGCACTATCATGTGGCGGGGCTGTCGTCCGATGCGCGCATTGCGGACGAAACGGAGACGGCGGTAATCATCGAACAGGTCAAGGATGCGCTGTTGACGCAGCTTTCCGTGGAGGAAAACGCCGATTGGCTGCGGCTCTTGGCTGCGTTTGGCGGCGAGGACGCCGCGTGGCGCGCGCTGATGTCGCTCAATGCCTTTCTGCTTTCCCAGCCCGATCCGAACGGCTGGCTTGCCGAGGCGCTGGGCCGCTACGACGGCGAGCAGGCGCTGCAAAAACAGCTTGCCGCCGTGACGGATGCATGCAAACAGGAGCTTTCCGTTGTCATCGACGGGCTGACGGCGGCGCGGGATGCGCTGCCGCCCGATTGGGGCGCGGTCATCGGCGTGCTCGACGACGATTTGATGCGCTACCGCGCTATGCTGCTCAGCGACGGCTACGATGCTTACCGCAGCGGCGTGTACGACATGGCGCACCAGACGCTGCGCTTCCCGCGCGGCACGGCGGAGGCCGAAAAGCGCCCCGCACGCGAGCCGCGGGAGCTTGGCAAGGCCATGCTGAAGGCGCAAAAGGAACGGCTCAGGCACACCGCCGCGGAGGAACTGGCCGCCATGCGGTCCGTGGCGCCCGTGCTGGCGGCGCTGGCCGCCGTGTGGCGCATGTACGATCACGACTACACCGAAAAGAAGCGCGCCAAAAGCCTCATGGACTATGGCGATTTGGAGCATTTGACGCTCAAGGCGCTGGCCAACCCCGCCGTGGCAGCGGAGTACCGCGCACGGTTTTCCATGATCTGCGTGGATGAGTATCAGGACAGCAACCGCGTGCAGGAGGCCATCCTCAACGCCATCCGCCGCGACGACAACGTGTTTTTGGTGGGCGACGTCAAGCAGTCCATCTATCGGTTCCGCCTGGCCGAGCCGACGCTGTTTTTGGAAAAGCTCGGCGCGTTTACGGGGGAACGGGGCAGGCGCATCGACCTCAACCAAAACTTCCGCAGCGCGCGCGGCGTGCTGGACGCCGTCAACGATACGTTTGCGGCCATCATGACCGAGCGCGCGGGCGAGATGGATTACGATGAACGCGCGCGGCTGACTGTCGGCAACATCGGGCTTTCGGGCGGGGCGGAGCTGCACATCATCGAGCGCACGGTGGCTTCGGATGACGGCGCTGCGGAACCCGTTGCCGACGCCGAGGCGGAAGCGCGGCTGATTGCCGCGCGCATCCAGGCCTGCATGCAGCACGAAACCATACTCGATGCGGGCGTGGCGCGGCGGCCAAGCTACGGCGATTTTGCGGTGCTGATGCGTTCCGCCACCCATGCGCGCACCGTTGCGCACACGCTTGCACGCTGTGGCGTGCCCTGCTATGTGCAGCGTAACGGCGGGTACTTCGATTCCATCGAGGTGCAGATGCTGCTCAACTTCCTGCGCGTCATCGATAACCGCAGGCAGGATGTGCCGCTGCTTTCGGTCATGCGCGCGTCCATAGGCGATTTTTCGAGCGCGGAGCTGGTCGATATCCGCACCCGCCGCCGTGACGGCGCGTTTTACGAGGCGCTGACGGCCGCGGCAAACGACGACGATGCATTGGGGCGGAAGGCGCGGGCATTTTTGGATTTGCTGGAGCGCTACCGCGCGGAGAGCCGCCTGATCCCGGTGGAGCAGTTGATCGGCATGCTGCTGGACGAAACGGGCTTTTACGAGGAGATGGGCGCAAGCGTCAACGGCGCTTCCCGTCAGGCCAATCTGGACGCGCTGCTGGCCAAGGCGCACGCGTTCGAGGCGGGCGGCGGGCGCGGGATATGGAGCTTTGTACGGCACATGGATCTGGCCGGGAACAACGCCTCCTTTGGCGCGGCGGAGACTGCGGGCGCGGATGTGGTAAGGCTTCTGACCATCCACAAGTCCAAGGGGCTGGAATACCCCATCGTGTTCGTCTGCCAACTGGGCGCCAGGTTCAACCTTGCCGCCGACAGCCCGTGGCTGATGCTGCACGGGGAGCTGGGGCTGGGCGCGCGCCGTCTGGAAAACCAAACCATGCTGGATACCGCCATGCGCAAAACCATCGTCGCAAGGCTGCGCAGCGAGCAGCTCAGCGAGGAGATGCGCGTGCTGTATGTTGCCATGACGCGCGCCAAGCAGCGGCTGATACTCATTGGTTGCATGAACAACGCCGCCGAACGGCTGGCGGATGCGCCGACCGAGCCGTCGCCGCTGACGGTTTTGAGCCAATCCAGCCCGCTTGCGTGGCTGTTGATGAATGCGCATCGGGCGTTGCCCGTTACCGTGCATGAAAAGAGCGCCCTTGCGGCCGGCCTGCCCGAGGAGCACGCGCGCACGCTGCCGCCGCCCGACCCTGCCGCAGTGGAGGCGCTGGAGGCGCGCTTCCGCCTAAGCTACGATTTCGGCGCGGCCACGGTGTTGCCCGCCAAGGTGGCCGTCAGCCGCATCGGCGAGGCGGCAAAGCGGCTGCCCGTGTTTGAAACGCCCGCGTTTGCCATGCGCGATCAGGCGCCGTCGGGCGCGTTCATCGGCACGGCCGTGCACGCGGCGCTGCAATATCTGCCGTCGGATGGGAGCTTGCGCGCGGAGGATATCCCCGCATGGCTCGACGGCCTTGCCAAACGGGGCGTCATCAGCCCCGAGCAGGCGGCTGCGGCGGATCGGAGCATCATCGGCTGGTTTTTGGAAAGCGATCTGTGGCGGCGCATCTGCCAAAGCCCACGCGTGGAGCGCGAGCTGTCGTTTTCCGTCGCGGTGGACGCAGCAAAGCTGTTTGAAACGGAGGCACAGGAGCGCATCCTGCTGCAGGGCGTGATCGATTGCTGCTTTATGGAAAACGGCAAATGGGTCATTGTGGACTACAAGACCGACCGCGTGCCCGAAAACGCGCGCGTGGAGCCGTATGCCATGCGGCACGCTGCGCAGGTACGGTGGTATGCCGAGGCATTGGAAAAGCTGACCGCAACAGCGGTCAGCTCGGCGTACGTTGTGATGCTGCGCGCAAAGGCGAGCGTGGATGTTAAAAATACAGGTGGGTGATAAACTGATCAACCAGCACCAGCAGCCCCAGCACGCCCGTATAGACGGCAAAGCCCCAGAGCTTCTTTTTCTTGATGGCGCGTAGCATCAGGTTGATGGCAAAGTAGCCCACCATGCCCGCCACCAGCATGCCCGCCAGCACGCACGTCCAGTGGATGCCGCCGACGCCCTCCGTAATGGCGTCGGGAATCTCCAGCACCGCGCCGCCCAGGATGGCGGGGATGGACATCAGGAACGAAAAATCCGCGGCGGCCTTGCGCGTCAGCCCCGTAAACAGCGCGCCCGAGATGGTGCTGCCCGAGCGCGAGACGCCCGGCAGTACGCCCACGGCCTGCATGCCGCCGATGGCCAGCGCATCTGTCCATTGCATCGTGGAAAGCTTTTTCTGCTTTGCGCGCGGGCGGCGAACCAGGTCGCTGACCGTCAGCAGTACGGAAGTCAATAAAAAGCAATAGCCCAGGTACTGTCCCTGTTCGGCCGCGGCATAAAAGCGATCGAACGGGGATACCTTTTTAAAAAGCATTGCGATGATGACCGTGGGGACGGTTGCGATGATGAGATAGAGCACCACCTGGTTAAGCGGGCGGCGAATCAGCTTCCAGACCAAATTCCAGTATACGATCAGCACCGCAACCAGCGTGGCCAGATGCAGCATCACGGAAAAGAACATGGCGCCCTCGGTGATGCCGAACATCCTCGACAACAGCAACAGGTGTCCGCTGCTGCTGACGGGCAAAAACTCACACAACCCCTGTACCAGCCCCAATAACATGGCTACCCAAATCGTCATTTTCGGTTCCTCACAGCTTGTAACATATCTTTTATCATACACCGTGGCCCGTCCGAATACAATGAAAATGAGGGAAAGAATCTTACAGCTCGGAAGGGAAGGCGGAAGCTATGATCGAAATGGAGTTTATCCCGTTGAAAACGCCCGATGGTTTGACGGCGGGCCATGCAAGGGTGCGCGACGGCATCGTTACGCTTTCGATGCGGCGGCCGATGAACAGCGGCGCGCTGGTGTTTACCGACAGCGGCGTGGGCAGCGGCGGCACGGACAAACCCCTGCACGTCGGCGGGCACATCAGGGCCGTGGCGCTGCATGCGGGCGGCAAGCTGCTGTGCGGGGGCTTTGCGCGCGGCAGCGGCATGTCGGAGCAACAGCTGCATGCAGGGGTGGCGGCGTTTGCCGAACAGGCCGTGCCAAAGCCCGCCGCGCAGCCGACGCCCGTGCGGCAGGCAGCGGCGGAACAGCCCGCGCGCGCGCAGGCGGAGCCGTCGGCAAAGCGGGAGCATGCGCCCGTTCCGCCGCCCGTGGAAGAGATGACGGATATGGACGCGGTGTCGGACGAGCTGCCGCGCGGCGAACGCGTGATACTGCACGCGCTGGATCGGCTGCGTGCCGATGAGGAATTCAGCCGCGCGCTGACCGAGGAGCAGGAGGAGGAGGACGTCAAGCCGTATGTGTTCCGCCGCAGCGCGCCGATGCAGCAGGAGGCGGCCGATGCGCCGACGGCGGAAGCGCCCGTACCGAAAGCGGCGCAGCCCGTTGCGGCCGAGTCGTCCGTCCAAGCGCAGCCCGCCGAGGCGTACGACGCGGACGACGCGGCCCGCGCAGCGGGCTCGTTTGCGGCGTTGATGCGCCGTGCCGACAAGGTGTTCCAAAAAATTGCCGTCAGTACGCCCGCGGAGCCCGCGGTCGGGGAACGCAGCCGTTTGGAGGCCATCCCCACCATCGCCATGGAGGCCGAGCGCAGGCCGTACGGCAACGTGGAGCCGTTCCCGCCGATCGGGGAAAGCGGGTATGGCGCATATGAAAAGCCGCCGATGGCGGCGGCTGTGGAACGGCATCCCATTGAAAACCCGTTTCCGCACATATTCCCGTCGGCACGGTTTGTCAGCGAAAGCGACGCCGATGGCGAATGGCTGACGGGCGAATGGGAGCGCGGGGGCGAGCGCATGGTGATTACCGCGGTGCTTGGCGAGTATGCGCCGCAGCCGCCCGCGCACCTGGCGGGCTATACGCGCTACATCCGCGCCAAATCGGGCGGGTACTGGGTGCGGGTCAGGTAACGTCCGCACCCGTTGGAAAGGTCATACAATAGGGAACGTCATATCATCGGAGCTTACAGCTTTCCCTGCACGGTGACGGTGGCGAACGTGTGCAGGGAATGCTGCATTTTGTCGCGTTTGAGCAAGGGAATCAGCGCGCGGAACATCTGCTGGCGCGAGATGCCCGTCAGTTGCAACAGCATGGTTGCGGCCGATTCCTGCGTGGGGAACTCGTCAAACTTGACCGTGACGCGATCCTGCTGGAAGGTGAAGGTCAGGATGCGCGTAAAGGGCGTTTCGATAAAGTGCACGCATACGGTCAGCGTCCACGCATCGGCCGTTTCGGCGGCCTGCGCGCTGACCTCGACGCGGTAGGTCTCGCCAAGCTGCGTGACCGTGCCCGCCGTATAGCCTTCGCCGGCTGTCAGGCAGTGGGCGTTGTCGCCCTCCACAAACGTCATCATCAGGCCGCCCGCGGGCTCCGCCTGAAACGCAATGCGCGCGGTGCCGGGCGAATAGCTGTTTTCAACGTTGCTGAGCGTAAACGGGAACAGGCCCGATACGTTGCGCTCCATTGTATAGACGTGGCCGTTGAGGCGAGCGGCGGCTTCGGCAACGGACAGGCTGCCCTCGGACACGGGACGGGAAAACGGCGCGCGGCCGCGCACGGTCAGGGCGTCCAGCGTGCCGTGCAGCGCAGAGAGCGCGGCGGGGTTTTCCGATAGCGGCCGATCGGACAGGTTCATGAACGCGCGGTCCACCGCGTCCAGCACGCCGCCCTCGGCAAACAAGCGGGCCGTGCCCGAAAACAGCACCACGAGCATATCCAGGTCGGGCAGCGCCAGCATGTACTGGCCGAACGCCCCGTTGAACAAAAACGCGCCCTTGTGCGCCGTCATCCAGATCTGGTGGCCGTAGCCAAAGGTGATTTCACCCTTGGGCGTGGCAATCTGCGGGCTGGTGGCGGCCTCAATCCATGCGCGGCTGACGAGCTGCTGCTGCTTGCCGTCCACCGTCCATGCGCCGCCATTGAGGTACAGTTGCCCGATCTTGGCCACGCTTTCGGGCGTCAACGACAGGCCCCAGCCGCCCTTTTCGGTGCCGTTGGGGCAGGTTTCCCAGTATGCGTCCGCAATGCCCAGCGGTTCAAACAGGCGCGGGGTCAGGTACTGCATCAGTGTTTCGCCCGTGCGGCGGCGTACGATGGCGGCGAGCATATAGGTGTTCATGGAGTTGTAGAAAAATTCCGTTCCCGCAGGGAAATGCACGCCGTTTTGGAAGAACTCCTTCTCCCAGTCCGCGCCCAGCGCGCTGCCGATTTCGTTAAACACTGCGCCCGTGCTCATGTTGAGCAGGTGCCGCACCGTCAAAGTATACGACGGGTGCGACGGGTTGTGCGGCATCTTATCAAAAAAAATATCGCACAGGCGCTCGTCGATATCCAGCTTTCCTTCGTCTGCCAGCATGCCGATGGCCGTGGCGGTGACGGACTTGCTCAGTGAATACAGTTGATGCGGCAAAGTCAGGCTGTACGGCGCCCAGCTTGCCTCGGCAATCACCTTGCCGTGGCGCAGCACCAGCATGGCCTGCGCGGCGGCGGCCTCGTCGCCGTCGATGGCGGCAAACAGCGCGTTGACGGCGGTGGAAGGCACGCCCTGCGACTCGGGCGTGGCGCGCGGCAGCGGATGCGGATCGGGCGGGGGCGCGGCAGCGGGCTTTTCGGCGCGGTGCGGGTAGGGATAGATGTTGGACATATCCTGCTTCAGATACCGCCAAAACAGATCCGCCGCGCGCTTTTCGGTGGTGGAATCCACCTGCTGCAGCTCCTTGCGGAACAGACCGCGCTTGCGTTTGAGCGCGGTTTTATCGCCCGTGGCAAGCGTCTGATAGCGCGCTTCCACACGGTCGATCACCGCTTCCCACGGGATGGTCAGCGATTCCGCCGCGGCGGCGCCGACGGCCGCGCGGTCGGTGCGGGATAAAAACGCATCGATGGTATCGGCCATGTCCTCCGCATCGTCGCCGCAGGTCAGGCCATTGACGGCGGGCGCGATGAGGCGGGAGGCGGCCGTGCCCGCAAGCACAAGCGACGGCGTGTGCTGCGCGGCGGCCTCACGGATGACCAGCCCCGCGCTGAGCGCCTGCAGCGGAAACAGGCAAAGATCGGCTGCGGCGTACAGGCCGTTGAGCAGCGCGCTGTCGGGCACATGCCCCACAAACCGCACCACGCCGTCGAGCGAACGTTCGCGGATGTGTTCCCTTACGGCGGCATCCTCGCCGCCCGTGCCTACAAACAACAGCTGGAAGGCCGTGCCGCGGCGCTGCAGCATGGCGGCCGCGTCCAGGATGCGCGGCAGGTTTTTCATCTGGCTGGCGTTGCCCACGCAAATCAGCAGTGGGGCGTTGGGCAGGATGTGGAAGTGCGCCTTGGCGCGGTCCACCTCCGTCTGGTTGGCGACCGTGGCCGAAACGCCGTTTTCAAACACCTCGATATTGCCCGAAAAGCCCAGCGAAAACAAAAGGTCGCGCAGCGAATCGCTCACGGTCCAGATTTCGTCGCAGCGGTTGAAATAATCCATGATGAAGTGCGTGGTCAGACGATCCTGCTTTTCGTCGCCCGTGGGCAGCAGGTATTTGCGGTAGAACTGCGGGTGGAACGTGCCCACCAGCGGCACGCGCAGCTTATCCGAAAGCCGCGCGGCCTCCATGCCCGCAGCGCCCGGGGAGTGCGTATGGATGATATCGGGCTTGAGCCCGTCCATGCGCGCAAGGTAGTGCATATCCAGCGCCGCCGCGCTCGATTGCGAGCCGCCGGGGAGCTGCAGGCAGGTAAAATCCACAATTTCAAAGGGGTACTTGCCGCGAAAGCCGTCGTTGACCTGCGGGGTGACGACATAGCTTTCATGCCCGCGCAAAGCAAGCGCGCTGGCGTACTCGAACGAGACGCGCCCCACGCCGTCGGAAACGGGCAGGAACGAATCGGTACACTGTACAATCCGCAGCATTTCGTCACACTCCTCCCGTTTGCATACGATGCGTTTTCTTACCTATAAAAATCGTACACCGCGTCAATCACGCGCAGGGCGTCCGCCTCGGTCAGCCCGTAGTACATCGGCAGCCGCACCAGGCGGTCGCTTTCCTTGGTCGTATAGCGGTCCTTCCCGTGGAAGCGGCCAAAGCGCAGCCCCGCGGGCGCGGAGTGCAACGGCACATAGTGGAACGCGGAGCCGATATCGGCGCGGTTGAGGTGCGCAATCAGCTTGCCGCGCTCCTCCAGATCGCGCGTTTTCACATAGTAAATGTGGGCGTTGTGCGTGCAGCCGTCGGGCACTGTCGGTACGCCGATCTTTTCCGCTTGGGCAAGGTCGGCAAACGCCGCGTGATAGCGGTTCCAGCTATGCAGGCGGTCGTTGTTGATGGCGTCGGCGTTTTCGAGCTGCTTCAACAGGTAGGCGGCGTTAAGCTCGCTCGGCAGCAGCGACGAGCCCAGATCCGTCCAGGTGTACTTATCCACCTGCCCGCGCAAAAAACGGCTGCGGTCGGTGCCCTTTTCGCGCACGACCTCCGCGCGTTCGATGAAGCGCCCGTCGTTGATCAGCAGCGCGCCGCCCTCGCCCATGGAGTAGTTCTTGGTCTCGTGGAAGCTATAGCAGCCGAGCTGTCCGATGCTGCCAAGCGCCTGCCCGTGGTATTGGCTCATGACGGCCTGCGCCGCGTCCTCCACGATGATGAGGCTGTGGCGCTTGGCGATATCGCAGATGGCATCCATTTCGCAGGAAACACCCGCGTAGTGCATGGGCACGATCACCTTAGTTTTGTCGGTGATGGCGGCTTCGATAAGCGTTTCGTCCAAATTCATGGTGTCGGGACGGATATCGACAAATACGATGGTCGCCCCGCGCAGCACGAAGGCGTTGGCGGTGGAGGAAAAGGTAAAGCTCGGCATGATGACCTCGTCGCCCGCTTGGATATCGCACAAAATGGCGGCCATATCCAGCGCCGTGGAGCCCGATGTGGTCAAAAGCGCCTTTTTGGTGCCCGTGCGCTGCTCCAAAATGCGGTCGCACGCTTTGGTCATGGGGCCGTCGCCGCAGAGCTTGCGGGAGGCAATGCATTGTTGGATGTAGGCTTCCTCGCCGCCGAAATAGGGAGGGATGTTGAACGGTACGCGTGCCATGGTTTACCTCGCAAATATACAGATAATACATTATATCATGGCACGGCGGATTGTTCAAACAATGTCTTGGCGCTGCGCCCGTCGGCGCGGTTGAAGCGGCCGAGGGAAAACAGCGAGCTTTCGTCGCCGCGCATGATGCGGCTGACGCGTTCCTGACAGGAAAACGACGCGGCAAAGCCCAGTTCGGCAAGCATCTGCCGCGACAGCGGGTCGATGGCGCCAAACGGGTAGACGTAGGCGGTGGGGATGACGCCCGTGCGTTCGCTTAGCGCCTGTTGCATCTTTGTCGCGTCGGCGGTGAACGCCGCGCGGTAATCGGCCTCCGTTTCGCCCGCGCGGCGCATGCTGCCGCAGCGCGCGGAGCCGTGCATATCGTAGCTGTGGTTTTGCAGCTCAAAGCAGCCGCTTTTTTGCAGGTAGGCCAGCTCCACCCAGCTTAGGTAGGCATAGTTGGGGTTGGGATCGGGGTGGACGGTATACCGCTCCGTGTAGGCGCCCACGGGAGAGATGACCGCGCGGCAGCCGTATTGCTCCAACAGCGGCAGCACATACGTCATGTTGTTGCGGTAGCCGTCGTCAAAGGTGAGCATCACGGGCTTGTCGGGCAGCGTCCCCGTGCCCGCGACAAACGCAATCAAATCGGCCGTAACCACCGTTTCGTAGCCGTTATCCAAAAGCCACCGCAGGTCGCTCTCCAGCGCATCGGGCGATACCACATATTTGCCCGCGCGGGCGGGGTCCTTGAGGATGGCGTGGTACATCAGTATCGGCACGTCGCGGTAATCGGGCAGCAGCCGCATCGTGGGCCGCGCGCTCGGCGCGCAGCCAAAAAGCAGCAGCAGAGGCAGAATCATGGCAAATACTCGCTTCATATCGAAAAGTATGTGCCCGCGCTTCCGTTTATGTTGTCAAGCGGCGTTTT
The DNA here is from genome assembly GCA_964600225.1 of uncultured Oscillospiraceae bacterium. Classification (GTDB taxonomy): domain Bacteria; phylum Bacillota; class Clostridia; order Christensenellales; family CAG-138; genus CAZRIT01. The sequence goes on from CAZRIT010000006.1 coordinate 58,558, forward strand.
CATGATATAATCACAGCATACAAAATCGGGCAAAAAGGGGGAGTATCCATGGGGTTTGACGTCAACGGCGCGTTCCTGTACGGCATCGTGGCGGTGGTCATTGCGTTTGTGATTGCCGAGTCGGTTGCGTTCCTTGTCAAGGCGTGGAAAAGGGGGCTCAAGCTTGGTATGGACAGGGCGGTGCTCAAGCGTACGGTGGTTACCGGCGCCATATTCACCGTTGCGCCCGCCATTGCGATTCTTTTGGGGGTCATTGCGCTGTCCAAGGCGCTTGGGTTCCCGCTGCCGTGGCTGAGGCTTTCGGTCATCGGCGCGCTGACCTACGAAACGGCCGCCGCCGCGGGCGCGGCCAACGCCATCGGGCTGACGCTGTCGGAAAAGATCGCCGATCCGAGGGCGTTTGCCACGATTGCGTGGGTGATGACCATTGGCATCATCCCCGGGCCCATTTTGACAAGCCTCATCGGCAACCGCATCGAGGATGGGCTGGTCAAGCTGAAATCCAAGGATGAGAAATGGGGAGAAATATTCATGGCGGGCCTGTTTCTGGGCATGATATCCTCCTTTTTGGGGATGGTGTTTGCCACCGTTTCGCAGGGTTTGGTCGGGTGGATACCCGTGTTTGTGATGATCGCCGCGGCGGTATTGATGCTGCTGTGCGGGCTGGTGAAAAGGCTGACGGCGGCAAAATGGATTGATGATTACGCATTGCCCATCAGCATGCTGGGGGGCATGGCGCTTTCCATCCCCATCACCAACCTTGTGCACGCGTTGGCAGGATAAGGAGGGTCTGTATATGAAGGAATTGGATTATCGCGCTTCCGTACACCGCATGGGCCGTATCTGGACGGTGTTTGCCATGCTCATGCTCTTTGCCGTGCCCGCCGCCATCTGCATCTGGTACGATGCGTGGCCGCCGATTGGCGGGGTGCTCAAGGGACTGTTGAGCGTGGTGCCGATATTTTGGACGGTGGCCGTGATCGAGGTATTCACCTATGTGCCCATGCTTGGCACGGGCGGCTCGTACCTGGGCTTTATTACGGGCAACCTCACCAACCTGAAGGTGCCGTGTGCGCTCAACGCCATGGAGCGTGCGGGCGCCAAGCAGGGTACCGAGGAGGGCGAGGTGATCTCCACCATCGCCATCGCCACCAGCGCCATGGTGACCACGCTGATCATTGCGCTGGGCGTGCTGCTGCTGGCGCAGATTCGGCCGTTTCTGGAAAGCGCTTTGATGCAGCCCGCGTTTGACAACATCCTGCCCGCGCTGTTTGGCGCGCTGGCGGTGGTATACGTTTCCAAGAATTGGAAGATTGCGCTGGCGCCGTTGTTGTTTATGGTGGCGCTGTTTATCCTGGTGCCGTCGCTGGCGGGCTCCGTTGGCGTGCTGGTGCCCGTGGGCGCGCTGGTGGCCATTGGCGCGGCGCGGATACTCTACAAAAAAGGATTGCTGTAAGGAGGCAAAAAGCATGTTTGCACCGTGGATGTATGTGTTGATTCTGCCGTTGCTAATGATCGTGTGGCTTGTGGTCATCATCGTGCGCGCCGTGCGTTTCCGCGCGCCTGTCGAGGCGGAAACGGCGGCGGCCGAGGTGAACGTGGACGCCGAGCACGCTATCGAGTCGCTGCAGCGAATGGTGCGCTGCAAAACCGTATCCTACTATGACGCAAGCCGCATCGACGAAACGGAGTTCGATCGTTTTCGCGCGCTGCTGACGGAGCGGTACCCTGCCGTATACGAGCGCTGCACGTTCGAGCGCATCGGCCACTCAGGGCTTTTGTACAAGCTGGAGGGCAGGCACAGCGACAAGCCCGCCGTCATGATGGCCCACTACGACGTGGTGCCCGTGGAGGAGGAGGGCTGGGAGAAGCCCGCGTTCGAGGGCATCATCGAGGATGGTATCCTCTGGGGCCGCGGCACGCTGGATACCAAGGGTACGCTGTGCGGCGTGCTGGAGGCTGCCGAAACGCTGCTCAAAGGCGGCTTTACGCCCGAAAACGACCTGTACTTTGCGTTTGCGGGCGACGAGGAGGTGGCCGGCATGACGCAGCCGACCATCGTGGAAACACTGCGCGCGCGCGGCGTAACGCCCGCCATCGTGGTGGATGAAGGCGGCGCCGTGGTGGAAAACGTGTTCCCGGGGCTCAAGCAGCCGTGCGCGCTGATCGGCATTGCCGAAAAGGGCATGATGAACATGTCCATGACCGTGGAGGGCGCGGGCGGGCATGCCAGCGCGCCGCCTCCGCATACGGGCGTGGGGCTATTGGCCAAGGCCGTGTACGATATTGAGAATAAGCCGTTTGCCATGAAGCTGACCAAGCCCGTGCTGGAGATGTTCGATACCCTCGGCCGCCGTTCCACGTTCCTGTATCGGCTGATCTTCGCCAACCTCTGGTGCTTTAAGCCCCTGCTGGACGGGATATGCAAAAAATCGGGCGGGGAGCTTAACGCGCTGGTGCGTACCACCGTTGCGTTTACGCAGATGCAGGGCAGCGTTGCCACCAATGTACTGCCGCCCAAGGCGTCGGTGGGCGCAAATTTGCGCATCATCGGCGGGGAAACGCCACAATCGGCCCTGACGCATATGGAGCGCACGGCCGATCAAAAGCGTATCCGCTTCAAGGACGAGTACTCCATGGCGCCCAGCCCATTCTCCAACACGACGGGCTACGGCTGGGAAAAGCTGACCGCCGCGGTCAGGCAGACCTGGCCCGAGGCGGTGGTTTCGCCGTACCTGATGATCGCCTGCTCCGATGCGCGCCACTATGCGCCCATCTCGGATAACGTCTATCGTTTCTCCGCGATGGCGTTGAGCAAGGAGGAGCGCGGCTACATCCACGGCCACAACGAGCGCATCCCCACCGATAAAATCGTGCGCACCGTGGCGTTTTATCAAAGATTGCTCGGCAGCCTGTAATCGGCAGCGACGCAAAATAACAGGCCGCCCGAAAGGGCGGCCTGTTGCTGTGGTAAGTTTACTCCAAATATGGCAGCAGTTCGGGCAGCGAACCGATCAGCGGCACGCCCAGCGGCAGCAGGTGCTCGCGCAGATGGTGGCCGCGTGTGAGCAGCACGCATTGGCACCCGACGGCGGCGGAGACCGCGTAATCGTGGTCGGTATCGCCCACAAACAGCACCTCGTCGGGGCTCAAGCCGCAATCCTGTATCAGCGCCGCCGCCTGCGCGGCCTTGCCGTGGGCCAGGTTGTTTTCGTTGCCGACGATGCGTTCAAAATACTTGGGCAGGTCGTACAGCGCCGTCTGATCGTACAGGCGGTCCGCGCCCGTGGCGGAGAGCAGCACCTGCGGGATGCCGCGGCGGCGGATTTCCGAAAGCACCTCGTGCGCGTGCGGCTGCAAGGGGCATTCGGCCACGCGGCGCGCATACATATCCACAAATTCCACGCTCACGTCCTCGTACGTTTCCGTTTCAAACGTGTAGCCCATCTTGCGGTAATAGTCCACCACGGGGAAGCAGAACACGCGGCAGTAGGCGTCCAGATCGGGCAGGGCTTCCATGCCGCGCTCCTGCCGCATCACGTTGGCAATTTCAAAGCAGAGGCGCGTATCATCCAGCAGCGTGCCGTTCCAGTCCCAAATAACAAGCTTTACCATCTGTTGCGAACCTTTTCCGCCATGCCCATGAAGTGATCCAGCACAATCTCCGTGCCGTCGTCGAGCTTCATCACGCCGTCCAGCCACCCGAACACCTGGTGTTGATCGGAGCAGATGATGCCCACGTCCGTTTTCGACGCGCGGTCGAGCACGGGGGAGAAGGTCATTTCAAACCGTCCGTCGCTGGAGGTAAACGCCCACTGCGCCAGGTAATCGTCCCTGCCGCCAATCTGCGGGATATGGAAGGTGACCTGCTCGAGTTTATGCGCCACGCCGTCGATGAACACCATGTTTTCGGAGGCGGCGGCGGTGTTGCCGAAGCCGTAGCCGATGTTGTAGGCGATCACATGCCCGTCCACCACGCCGTGCCCCGCGCCCCAGTACCAGGTGTTGCTGTAGGTCCAAACGCCGCGTCCCCAGTCGAGCAGGCCGAAGGTCGTATCGGGGTCGAGCGTTTCGGTGCGGCCAAGGCAGCTAACCGTGCCGCTTGCGCGCATGCCGACGATCTTTTGGTTATAGTAGAACGCCGTCTCCTTTTCGGCAAAGGGCGTGGCGATGACCATGCTGTCGCGCGGCTCATCGGTGAGCAGGATATCGCAATCGAACGGCCCGTCGCCGAATTTATCCAGGTGCGCCTGCAGGCGCCGCCCGCCCGCTTCAAAGGAGAATTTGGCCCATGTGCCCTTGAGTCGCTTCTCCACATCGCCCTCGGCGGAGGTGGCAGGGAAGCCCGTTTTGCCAAACGGCAGCCAGAACATGGGGGACACGGTTTTTTCCGTGGCCGATTCAAAATCGAGGAACGATACCGAAACCAGGCCCATATAGGCATTGTCGGCGATGGTCAGCGCCACGCCGAAGCGATCGTTATAGATGAGGTAATAATCCCATTCCTTGATGCGCAGCTTGCCGCCGCGTATCTTGGCGCGGTCGTATGCCTTGACAAGCGAGCATGCGTGGCCCGCTTCGCACAGGCGGCCCTTTTCATCCAGCAGCGGACCCTCGGAAAGCTTATGTTGCATGGCGGAAATCCTCCCATTCATATATGTACATTCCATTATACAGAGAAACAAACCGCGGCGCAATCGTATGATTATGCCGCGGCGGAAACGGTTAGAACGTGTCTGTCGGGAAGGAGGCTACTTGACGGCAATCTGGCACATGGTCATGGTGGTCAGCGCCGCATCGTGCGTTTCGGGCGTCACGCCCGCGCAGCACTTGCTATCCACCGACATGGGCATTTCATAGTAAGCGGCCTTTAAAAGCAGCGCATTGGAGGCCACGCAGATATCCGTGCAGAGGCCCACAAGCTCCACCTGCACGTTTTCCTCGCCGTAGGTTTTGGTATATTCGCCAATTTGATCGACCAGCTTGTAGGAGCCGAACGTCGGCTTTTCGATGACGATGGCGTCGTCGGGCATGGCGGCCTTGACGGCAGCGTCCAGATCGTGTCCCGGCGTGCCCTTGATGCAGTGCTCAACGGGCAGGTTTTTGCCCTCCTGGGTATTGAGGTAGTTTTCATCGTGCGTATCGAGCGTGTAGATGATGGTATCGCCCGCGGCCTTGTATTCGTTGATCTTTTCAACCACAGCGGGCACGATGGCCACCGCTTCGGCGGTGCCGAGCGAGCCATCCACAAAGTCCTTTTGCATATCAATGACAATCAGTACTTTTTTCACGGTTCCGGGTTCGACTGTGGCAGCGGCGGGTTCCTTTTGGGCACAGCCAAGCAGCGTAAGCAGCATTGTCAGGGCAACAAGCAGCGCAAGGAAACGTTTGGTTGTCATAGTCTTTTCCTCCTGATTGAATTACATACCTTGGTATGCAATTTCATTGTATCCGACGCCGCGTGTGCGTGTCAATCGAAACAACGCCCGTAAGGCCGCGGTATTTGCACAAATAAACAAAGCGGCGTGTAGCCCGGAGGCAGCGCGCCGCAAACAGGTCGGAAAATGTTATCTCACGCGCGAACCCGCGCCGCCGCCGTTGATGATCTTTGCCGCGCGCAGGGTGCCCCATATGGTCAGCGCGCCGTCGATGATGAGCGCTACGCCCGCCACGACGGTGGCAACCTGTATGGCGGAGAAGGGGTTAAACAGCAGCAGCGTGCCAATCAGCAGTACGCCGACAGCCGCAATCATTAGCGGCAGCCACTGTGAACCGCGCATACGGCGGATATCGAACGCCACCTGTATGCGCAGCACGCTGTCGATGATCACCGCAACGCCGATGATCATGCCCAGGATGCTGCTGACCACCTGCGCTTTGAATAACAGGAATATGCCAAGCAGCGCGCAGCCGACGCCGATGGCCACGCCGTAGCGCATCTCCTGCGCGCCGTCGTAGTGCAAAAAATACGCTGCAATGCGATAGATGCCGTACAAGAGCGCCGCTGCGCCCAGAATGTAACAGATAATGTTGCGGGATGCGGCGGGCCAGATCACCAGCACCAGCCCTGTAACGATGCAGGCAACCGCAATGCCTACCATGGTGTTGCTGTAACGAGTGGACATGTAAACACCCCCTGTATGTTCAATTATATCAACCTGTGGCGATACAGGCAAGGAGAATTGTATCCGTTCTCAATCTTTCCATACCGGTGACACACTCGTGTGCGATGGATCGGGCGTTGTTGCACGGCTTGTCCGCCGGATGGACGCCGTTTGAAACGAGGGCGAGGGGGCGGTTCCTTTTTTTGAAACGCAAGGAACGCAAAGAAACTATGATATGAGAAGTTCGTGTAAAAGAAGGCAGCGCTTTTTCGTGTCATTCTGAGCCGTAGGCGAAGAATCCCATATGTACACGAACCCTTCAAGATTCCTCGCTAACGCTCGGAATGACACGGACGATGCTGTCATTCCGAGGGCCGCATTTCTCCTGTCGTTCTGAGGGCTGAGGCCCGAAGAATCCGTCCCGCCGCAGCGGTACAAGGCAGACGCAAAGCTCCTTGCCGCAACCCGACAAGCCCCGCGGCGATTGAGCGGCCGGTTTAAGGGGTTA
>CAZRIT010000007.1:0-59851 GCA_964600225.1 uncultured Oscillospiraceae bacterium
CACCGCTTTCGGCGTGGCGGCGGATGGCGGCAAACGTTTCGTCGGACAGGTCGTGCTCAATTTTGCAGGCGTCCTGGCGCGCGGTCTCTTCCTCCACGCCCAGCGCCACCAGAAAGGCGGTCAGCAGCTTGTGCCGCTCGTACATGCTTTCGGCGATGGCAAGCCCCGTATCCGTCAAATGAATCTGTCCCGTAGCGTCCATGGTGATGTAGCCGTTTTCCCGCAGCCGTTTCACGGCATAGCTGACGCTGGGCTTGGTGACGTTCAGCTCCGCCGCCACGTCGATGGAGCGGATGTAGCCGCGCCGCTCCTTGAGCATCAGCATGGCCTCCAGATAATCCTCGGACGATTTTTGAATTTTCATGTGCAATACACCTCGTTTGTTAGCGTAGCATAGGATGAATCCATACCGCAAGGGGTATTGACAAACTTTACGGCGGGTGATAGAATGCAAACGGTTAGAGGACACTAACCATATTCTTTGGTATGCAGTTAGAGATATCTAACAACACATGAACAGGAGGGCGAAACATGCAAGCGGAAACGAACGGGAACGTGCAAATGCGCACGCTGCGCGATGTGCGCGTGGGCGATACCTGCACGGTGGTCAAGCTGCACGGCGCGGGCGCTTTGAAGCGGCGTATCATGGACATGGGCATCACCAAGGGCGTGCAGATTCATGTGCGCAAGCTGGCGCCGCTGGGGGACCCCATGGAGCTGAACGTACGCGGGTATGAGCTGTCGCTTAGAAAGGCCGATGCGGGCATGATCGAGGTGCAGCCTTTGGCGGCGCCTGCGGTTAGATGAAACGAACTGATGGAGGCGTGTATTGATGGATATTCGGATTGCGTTGGCGGGAAACCCCAACTGCGGCAAAACGATAGAGTGTAATGCGTTTGCCATCAATAACTTTCTCTGAATGTCCTAAAAGTGTTCCACTATATACATTCCCCTTACTGTCATGCGCAAGGGAAAATGTTCTTGGCCTACCCCGGAAATCATCATCCTCAAAAACTTGAAAAACGGTCAGCCCTTGGACTTTGAATAAGTGATCGCCATGATTATTTGGATTCTTTGCGAATGCAGCCAAGGAGAATTTTGTGTCAACAAAGCCCAATACGTTATCTTTGGAATTCTGAGTAAACAACGAATCGCGTTCCGGAATGAAAGCTTTAGCCCTATCGGACACAGAGTACGCATCGTTTTTGCGGTTTCCAAATGATATGAAGAATAATGAGAACTGCTGTATATAATTTTTATTGCGAAGTGAACGGCTCAATGCTGCAACAGCATTCTCTGAAGATTACATACACTATAGCATAAACGCGCAGAATAGATCAACAAAAAACAACAAATACTGCTGTACGAAGTCAAAAAATACAACAAACCGCTTTCCTAAAGAACAACAGGAAAGCGGTCTATTATATTGGAGTGAATTTGTGATTACTTCCCGCTGTCGACCTTGGCCATGTGGATGATCAGGTCGCTCATCTTGTTGGAATAACCCCACTCGTTATCGTACCAGGCCATGAGCTTGACGAAGTGGTCGTTGAGGCTGATGCCTGCGCCCGCATCGAAGATGCAGGTGCGCGCATCGGTGTAGAAATCGGACGAGACCACCTTATCCTCGGTGTAGCCGATGATGCCCTTCCAATGCTCGGACTCGGACGCGGCCTTCATGACGGCCTTGATCTGGTCGTAGGTGGCGGCCTTTTCCAGACGGCAGGTCAGATCCACAATGGATACGTCGGGCGTGGGCACGCGCAGCGACATGCCCGTGAGCTTGCCTGCCAGCGACGGGATGACCTTGCCCACGGCCTTGGCAGCGCCCGTGGAGCTGGGGATGATGTTGTGCGCCGCCGCGCGGCCGCCGCGCCAATCCTTCTTGGAGGGGCCGTCGACGGTCAGCTGGGTGGCGGTGATGGAGTGTACGGTGGTCATCAGGCCTTCAACGATGCCGAATTCATCGTGGATGACCTTGGCCAGCGGCGCCAGACAGTTGGTGGTGCAGGAGGCGTTGGAGACGATGTTCATATCCGTCGTGTAGGTATCCTGATTGACGCCCATGACAAACATCGGCGCATCGGCCGATGGTGCGGAGATGACAACCTTCTTGGCGCCGCCCTTGAAGTGCGCGCTTGCCTTTTCGATGGTGGTAAACTTGCCCGTGGATTCCACAACGTACGTTGCGCCGCATTCCTTCCAGGGGATTTCCGCGGGATCCATGCAGGCGTAGACGGCGATCTTCTTGCCGTTGACCACCAGATGATCGCCCTCCACATGCACTTCGCCTTCAAAATGACCGTGCACGGTGTCGTACTTGAGCATGTAGACCATGTATTCCAGATCAATGAAAGGATCGTTGATCCCCACTACCTCGATTTCGGGCTTCTGAACGGAGGCGCGAAATACCAGCCGACCGATGCGGCCAAAACCATTGATACCAACCTTCGTTACCATGTATGCTCTCCTTTCGTTTTATCAAATCCAGTCCATATTACACCATACGCGCCATGGATGCAAGGGAATCGGGCAAAAAAACGCAAACGTTTTCGATCCCGTGCCCATGCGCGGCGCATTTCCGCAAATATTGCGGATTCAGGCGCTATTTACCGCAATTGAGCCGCTCGGCCACAATGTACAGCGGCCTTGCCTTGGCCTCGTCGTAGATGCGCCCAAGATACATGCCCTGCAGGCCCATAAAGCACAGCGTGACGCCCTGTACCAGCACAATGCCGTCCGCGGCCCACAACCAGCCCGCCACGCCCGTGGTGCACGCCAGCACGATCAAAGCAACAAGCCCCAGCCCCGCGATGGCGCATAGCCCGATGCCAAACCCCAGCGGCAGCGTCAGGGGTTTATCGGAAAAGCCCGTAATGCCGTCGCTGGCCAATCGGAGCATCTTTTTGAGGGTGTACTTTGTTTTGCCCGCGGCGCGCTCCTGCCGTTCGTACTCGATGGGCACGGCCTCGTAGCCCATCCAGGCCGACATGCCGCGCAGGAAGCGGTTGTGCTCGCGCATGGCAAGGAAGCAATCCGCAACGTTGCGGCCGATCAGGCGGAAATCGCCCGTGTCGAGCGGGATGGGGTAGGCGCTCATCCAGCTGAGCAGGCGGTAGTACGCCGCCGCGGTCAGCTTTTTAAACAGCGTTTCACCCTCGCGCTTGGTGCGCTTGCCGTATACGATATCCGCGCCGTTTTCCCACAGCCTGACCATCTCGGGGATCAGCTCGGGCGGGTCCTGCAAATCGACGTCGATGATGATGAGCGCATCGCCCTTGGCCGCGTCCATGCCGCAGGTGACGGCAAGCTGGTGGCCGAAGTTGCGGGAAAACGACAGCACCTTGACATACGGCGCTTCGGCAGCGAGTTCCCTGAGGATTTTCATGGTGCCGTCGCGGCTGCCGTCGTTGACATAGATGATTTCGTAATCGTAGCCCGTCTGCTTCATGGCCGCGTCCATGCGCGCAAAGGATTCCCTCAGCACATCCTCCTCGTAGTAGACGGGGATGACGAGCGACAGGGTGCCGTTTTTCATGTTGCTACCTCCAAGGGCGATTTGTTGATTTACATCAATTATAGTCGACTGATGCGGCGTTTGCAAATCCTCTTTCATTTTCCTCGCGGATACGGTATAATACGGTATCATATCCATTTTCGGTAAAGGAGATACAACTATGCCTATCGTAACCAGCACCAAGATGTTCGCGGACGCCTACAAGGGTGGCTATGCCATCGGCGCGTTCAATGTCAACAACATGGAGATCATCCAGGGCATCACGGAAGCGGCCAAGATACAAAAGGCGCCGCTGATACTGCAGGTGAGTGCGGGTGCAAGGAAATATGCCAACCATACCTACCTGATGAAGCTGATCGAGGCGGCCTGCATCGAAACGGACCTGCCCATCTGCGTACATCTGGATCACGGCGATTCGTTTGATCTGTGCAAAAGCTGCATCGACGGCGGCTTCTCCTCGGTCATGATCGACGGCTCCCACCATGCTTACGAGGACAACGTGAAGCTGACCCGTCAGGTGGTGGAATACGCGCACGATCACGGCGTGGTCGTGGAGGGCGAACTGGGCCGTCTGGAGGGCGTGGAGGACGACGTCAAGGTGGCGGCGGGCGAAGGCAGCTATACCGACCCCGCGCAGGTGCAGGATTTTGTCACCCGCACGGGTGTGGACTCGCTGGCCATTGCCATCGGCACCAGCCACGGCGCGTACAAGTTTAAGCCCGGCACCAAGCCGCAGCTGCGGTTCGATATCCTCGAAGAGGTGGAAAAGCGTCTGCCCGGGTTCCCCATCGTGCTGCACGGCGCATCGAGCGTCATCCCCGAGTTTGTGCAGATGATCAACGCCTACGGCGGCAAGATGCCCGATGCCATCGGCGTGCCCGAGGATATGCTCAGAAAGGCCGCGTCCATGGCCGTTTGCAAGGTCAATATCGACAGCGACCTCAGGCTTGCCATGACGGGCGTGATTCGCAAGTACATGGCCGAGAATCCCTCGCATTTCGATCCGCGCCAGTACCTCAAGCCCGCGCGCGAGGCCATCAAAAACATGGTGGAGCACAAGATTGTGGATGTGCTCGGCTGCAATGGCAAGGCGTAACAGCCATATTGCAAACGCACGCCGCCCAATGGGGCGGTGCGCGCCATAAGCAAACCGTGGTTTGGATTTGTACGGTGTGCTTAACGTTATCAAACAAAGGCCCCGCGCCGATACGGAATCGGTACGGGGCCTTGTTGCTGCATCGGCGTTGTTTGTGGCCGACGGCAGGTACGCTTTTGCCGTCAGTTGCCCTTCCACAGCCCGTGCAGGTTGCAGTAGGCGTAGACAGCCTCCACCTTGTCGTCCGCGCAGACGGCAAAGCAGGCTTCGGGCTTGTCCTCGGGGCGCAGGAGCTTGCGCTGGTTGCCCGATGTGGTTTGCAGCGCAATCCACTCGATGTAGTGCGCGGCAATCATCGGGTGCGCAGCACTCCCGACGGATACCTTGACCAGGTTGCCTTCGATGGATACGACGGGCACATGCTTTTCTACGGCCGCGTCGGTTGTATTGGGAACCAATTGCTGCATGGGCTCCCCGCAGCAGACGACCTTGACGCCCGAATCGTGGGCGTAGGCGATGATGTTTCCGCAATGCTTGCAGACAAAGAATTTCAGTTCCATGGTTGATTTCCTCCTTTTCAAAATATGTATGAAAACCGTACGATCCAGCCGTATCGGATAATCGGAGAATTTATGAGAATCATTCTTAAATAGAGCATAGCACTGAAAAGACAACAAGTCAATCCATATCGTAGTTGTTCACATTTTGTCGAACACAGTGCCTTCGGATACCGATTGATTTTTTGGGTGCAACGTGTTATTCTCAAAATGATATAACGATGGCGGGAGGTTCGGACATGGACGACAGCGGCGTTTTGCATACGGGCGAGGCCATCGCTTCGGCGCTGGACGTGCCGCATGGCGCCGTGGCGCTGGTCGGCGGCGGCGGCAAGACCACGCTCATGCTGGCCCTGTCGGATGCGCTGAAAAGCCGCGGCACGGTCATCGTGACCACCACCACCCACATCTGGCCGCCGAGCGACATGCCTGTGTTATTGGACCCGACAGCGGGCGAGGTGCGCGCGGCGCTTGTCCGTACGCCAAGGATCGCCGTGGGCCACAGGCAGGCGGACGGCAAGCTGACGGCGTGCGCCATCCCCATCGAAATACTGTGCAGGCTGGCGGATTATGTGCTCATCGAGGCCGACGGCGCCAAGGGGAAGCCGCTCAAAGCGCCCGCCGCGCACGAGCCCGTGATTCCCGCGTGCACGGACATGGTCGTTGCGGTGGCGGGGTTGGATGGTATCGGACGCAGCATTGCGGATGCCGCGTTTCGTGCGGAGCTGTACGCCGGGCTGTTGGGCACGGACACAGCGCACGTTGTGACGCCGTTGGATGCGGCAATGGTATTGATGAGCAGGGCGGGGCAGCATAAGGATGTGCCTGCTTCGGCGCGCTACTGCGTGGCGCTCAACAAGGCCGACGACGAACGGCGCGTGCAATTGGCAAAGGAACTGGCGGCGGAACGCTGCATGCAATCCGCCGAGCGTATATTGATTACCCGATTGAAGGAGGAAACACAACCATGCTGATCGGAATCCGCGGCGCGGGCGATATTGCAACGGGCATTGCGCACCGTCTGCACGCCTGCCGTTTTTCGGTGGTGATGACGGATTTGCCAAAGCCTACGTCCATCCGCCGCACCATCTGCTTTTCGGAGGCGATTCTCAACGGTGAGATGACGGTGGAGGGCGCCGTGGCACGTTTGGCCAAGGATGCAGACGCCGCGCATGCCATCCTGCACGCATGCGACGTGGCGGTGCTGGCCGACGAAACGGGCGAACAGCTCAAGGCCATGCGTCCCGACGTCATCGTGGACGCCATCCTGGCCAAAAGGAACCTCAGCACCAAAATGACCGATGCGCCCGTGGTCATTGCGGTGGGGCCGGGCTTTCGGGCGGGCGTGGACTGCCATGCGGTGGTGGAGACCATGCGCGGGCATACGCTCGGCCGCGCGTATTACGAGGGCAGCGTGCTGCCCAACACGGGCATCCCGGGCGATATCGGAGGCTTTACGCTGGAACGGATTCTTCGCGCGCCGTGCGCGGGCGTGTTTCGTGGCGTGAAGCGCATCGGCGATACGGTCGAGCCGGGCGATATCTGCGCGTATGTGGACGATATGCCCATCGTAACGGGCATCCGAGGGACGCTGCGCGGGCTGCTGCCCGACGGGCTGACGGTATACGAGGGGATGAAGAGCGGCGATGTGGACCCGCGCTGCAAGCAATCGCACTGCTATATGATATCCGACAAGGCGCTCGCGGTGGCGGGCGGCGTGCTGGAAGCGGTGCTGCACCTGACCAACGGAGGGAAATGATGGATACCGAAATCAAGCTGACCAAGCTGGCCTCCTGCGCGGGCTGCGGGGCCAAGGTGGGCGCGGGGACGCTTGCCAAGCTCCTGGGCGACATGCCCATGCATACCGACCCGAACCTGCTGGTGGGGTTCGACCGCTCCGACGACGCTTCGGTCTACAAAATCGATGATCATACCGCCATCGTGCAGACGATGGATTTCTTCCCGCCGATTGTGGACGACCCGTTCCTGTTCGGGCAGATTGCCGCGACCAACGCCCTTTCCGATGTGTACGCCATGGGCGGCGAGCCCAAGCTTGCCCTCAACATGCTGTGCGTGCCCGAAAGCATGCCCATGGAGGCCGTCCACCGCATTTTGGCGGGCGGTTACGATAAGGTGTACGAGGCGGGCGCCATCATTACGGGCGGCCACAGCATATTCGACAAGGAGCCCAAGTACGGCCTGTCGGTGACGGGCTTTGTGCACCCCGACCGCGTGCTCAAAAACTGCGGCGCAAGGGTGGGCGACGTGCTGCTTTTGACCAAGCCGCTGGGCATCGGCGTGCTGACCACCGCGCACAAGGCGGGGATGCTCGACGCTGCGGGCGAACGACGGATTTGCACCCTCATGTCCACGCTCAACAAGGCCGCGCGCGATTGCATGGTGCACTACCGCGTGCATGCCTGCACCGATGTGACGGGCTTTGGCCTGATGGGGCATTTGAGCGAGATGCTGCTGGGCTCCGATGCGTCGGCCGTGATCGATACGGCGGAAATTGACTTTTTGCCCGATGCGCTCGAATTTGCACGGCTGGGGCTGCTGCCCGAGGGCATGTACCGCAACCGCACCTTTGCCGAGCCGTACGTCAACGCCGAGCGCGTCAAGCTGGAGACGGCCGACCTGCTGTTCGATCCGCAGACGTCGGGCGGCCTGTTGATCGCCGTCGATCCCGACGATGCCGACGAGCTGTACCGAAAGCTGCAAAAAACCGTACCGAGCGCGCAGCGCATCGGCACGGTGACGGAACTTGGACAGGATCGTATTACTCTGAAATAGCGGCGGGCTATTCGGCCCCGCGGCTGATGGCCGCCACCGCAGCAAGCGCCGCGTCGATATCCGACGCGGTGTTTTTGTATCCAATGGAAAAGCGCACCGTGCCCTGCGGGAAGGTGCCCATCACGCGGTGGGCATTGGGCGCGCAGTGCAGCCCGCAGCGGGTGAGGATGCCGAACTCGTTTTCCAGCCGATACGCGGCCTCGGCGTTGTCGATGCTGCAAAAATCCACCGAGACCACGCCGACGCGCTGCGCAAGCGCCGTCGGCCCGACGATGCGGATGCCGTCCAGACCGGATAACCCTTCGATCAGCCGCGCGGTCAGCGCGCGTTCCTCCCGCCCGAACGTCTCCACGCCGACGGACAGCACATATTGAAGCGCCGCGTGCATGCCGTAGATGCCGGGCAGGTTCAGCGTGCCCGATTCAAACCGATCGGGCATGTACATCGGCTGCAATTCACTGTCGGATGCGCTGCCCGTGCCGCCCGTGACGAGCGGGGAAAGCGTTTTGGCAAAATCCGCATCCAGCAGCAGCGCGCCGACGCCGCTTGGCCCCAACAGACCTTTGTGCGCGGGCACGGACAGGGCGCTGGCATGGCATGCGCCAAAGGACAGCGGCACATGGCCCGCCGTCTGCGCCGCGTCGATCAGCAGCGGCACGCCGTGGTCATGGCATTGTCGGCCGATGCGTTCCATCGGCAGCAGCGCGCCCGTGACATTGGATGCGTGCGTCATGATGCACAGCGCGGGCTTTTTATTGAGCAAATCGGTAAAAGCTTCCATATCAAACGCACCGTCCGCGCAGCAAGGCACGCGCTCGAAGGTGACGCCAAAATCCTGTAGCTGCGTCAAGGGCCGCATGACGGCGTTGTGCTCAAGGGAACTGACCAGCACATGCCCGCCGCGCGGCAGCAGATACCCCTTGATGACGGTATTGAGCCCGTAGGTCTGCCCGGGCGTGAACACAACGTGCGTGGGATCGGCAAAGTCAAACAGCTTGCAAAGCATCTCGCGCGTCTCCAGCGCCACATAGCTTGCCTCGGTGGCGGCGGCATAGGTGGAGCGGTTGATGTTGACGCCCACGGATTCGATATAGTCCCGCATGGCTTCGCCCGTTTTGGGCGCTTTGGGGAACGATGTGGCAGCGTGATCGAGATAAATCGTTTGTTTCGACAATTTCGTTATCCTCACTTGCGCATAACGCTTTCCTGTGTTATAGTATAGACGCATTCCGGCCGGAACGCAATCTTATTTTATACGGAGAATGGGATATGAAAAAGAGGAATCTGTTGATCATACTCGTGGGCGTGCTCATCGGCGCGGCGGCCGTGGCGCTTTCCGCGCTTGGCAACCCCGGCAACATGGGCTTTTGCATCGCGTGCTTTTTGAGGGATATCGCGGGCGCGACCAAGCTCCATACGGCGGGCGCCGTGCAGTATGCGCGGCCCGAAATTGCGGGGCTGGTGCTGGGCGCGTGCATTGCGGCCATTGCGTTTAAGGAATGGAAGCCGCGCGGCGGCTCGTCCCCGATGACGCGGTTTTTGATTGCGATATTCGTTACGATCGGCGCGCTGATGTTCCTCGGCTGCCCGCTGAGGATGATGATTCGCATCGGCGGCGGCGATCTCAACGCCATCGTGGGCCTGGTCGGCTTTGGCGCGGGCATCCTTGTGGGCGTGCTGTGGCTTAACAACGGCTTTTCGCTGCGCCGCGCCTATACGCAGTCTGCCGCAGAGGGCGCGGTGTTTCCTGCAATGATGGCGGCGCTGACGGTGCTGACGCTCATGGCGCCGTCGCTGTTTGCCGCATCGGAAGCGGGCGCGGGCCCGGGCGCGCTGCATGCGCCGCTATTCGTATCGCTCATCGTCGGCCTGGTCGTGGGCGCCATCTGCCAGCGCACACGGTTTTGCACCGTGGCGGCGGGGCGCGATGCGATGCTGTTCAAAGATTTTTCGATGCTGTGGGGCTTTGTTGCGGTGATTGCAACGTGCATCGTCGGCAACCTCATTCTGGGCAAATTCAACCTGTCGTTTGCGGGGCAACCCGTGGCGCATACCGACGGGCTGTGGAACTTCCTTGGCATGGCGCTGGTCGGCTGGGGCAGCGTGTTCCTGGGCGGCTGCCCGCTCAGGCAATTGATCTTGGCGGGCGAGGGCAACAGCGACTCCGCCGTGACGGTTACGGGCTTTATCGTGGGTGCGGCCTGCTGCCACAACTTCGGCCTGGCTTCGTCGGCAAAGGGCCCGACGGCAAACGGCATGATCGCCGTGATCCTCGGCTTTGTCGTGCTGCTGGTGATCGGACTGATGAATCGCGAAAGGGCGTGAAGAATATGATGACAATCGATGCAAGAGGGCTTGCGTGCCCCGAACCCGTGGTGCGCGTGCAAAAGGGCGTGAAGGAAAGCCCGTCGGGCGTGACGGTGCTGGTGGACGCGATGGTATGCGTAGAGAACATCAAGCGCTTTGCCGCGGCGCGCGGCTACGCCGTTTCGATCGAGCAAAACGGCGGCGAATACACGCTGACGCTCAGCAAATGAACGCGTACATCGCAACGTTTCATACGCATTTGTCGGCTGTGCGGACGCACCGCGCATTGACGCAGCGCGGCGTCACGGCGGCGCTTGCGCCCGTGCCGCGCAAGCTCAGCGCAAGCTGCGGCACCTGCGTGCGCTTCCAAGCCGAAGGGCCGCAGCCAAGCTGCCTGGACGCCGATTTTGAAAAAGTGGTGCTGGAACGATCGGACGGCGTATACGAAACGCTGCTGGAAAACGAATAGGCTGGTTTTCGCTATGACAAAGCGCCGCTTGTGCGGCGCTTTTGCTTTACGCGGAGAAAAAAACGATGTACAATACAAATAAGTATTCACTTTGGAGGACGGACATGAAACAACGCGGCAAACGGTGGCTGATCGTGGCGCTGATACTGTGCCTGACGATCGCGCTTTCCGCAGCCTCGCTTGCCGATGCGGGCGGGTTTTCGGGCGATACCGATTGGGGCGGCGGCTCGGACTGGGGCGGCGGTTCCTCCTGGGATACCGACTCCGATTGGGGCAGCTCCGACTGGGGCAGCTCCGATTCCGATTGGGACAGCGGTTCCTCCTGGGGCGGCGGCTCCTTCTTTGGCGGCGGCGGGTATGGCACGGGCTACGGAAACGATCTGCCGCTGATATCGGATGATGACGACAAGGTGGACGGCGGGGGTTCGTCGCTGCTGAGCCTGATTGTCATCGTTATCATCGTCATCGTCGTTGTGCGCTACATGCGCTCCAAAAAACAGGGCAGCGGCGCGCAGGTATATCAGGCTGCGCCCGAGGAACCCGGCCTGCCCATCAGCGTATTGAAGGAGAAGGACCCCGCGTTCAACGAGCAGGCGCTGCTGGAGCGCATTGGCAACCAGTATGTGCTCATGCAGCAGGCGTGGCAGAACAAGCAGTGGGCGCCCATGCGCGCGGTGATGACCGATGCGCTGTACAACCAGATGGCAAGGCAGTTGGACGCGCTGATTCAAAACAAGCAGACCAACTATGTCGAGCGCATTGCCGTGCTCAACAGCCGCATCGTGCGCTATGCAGTCGAGGGCGACAACGACGTGCTGGTGGTACGCCTGCAAACGCGCATCTGCGACTATACGCTCAGCGACGTCACGGGCCAGCTCATCAGCGGCAGCAAAACGCGCGAGCTGTTCATGACCTACGATTGGAAGCTGATCCGCCAGAAGGACCAAAAGACGCAGCAGACGGCCACCATGACCGCTGTGAGCTGCCCCAACTGCGGCGCGCCGCTTTCGGTCAACCAGAGCGGGCAGTGCGAATACTGCGGTTCGGTCATTACGCTGAACGATCACGACTGGGCGCTGTCGCAGATCAAGGGCATCTCGCAGCGAAGTGCCAACTGACCCTTATAACAGGCAGCAAACGGGCTGCGCCATCTGGCGCAGCCCGTTTTTGCGCACGCTGCGGCAGGCATGGGAAAATAGCGATTGCAAACGGGGCGCAAAGAAAATATAATATAGAATTAGTATGATATCCCGCAGCGTCGGTTTTGCGGGCATATCGCAATGCGGGATGGTGAAACAAATGTATATCAGCGACATGTTGAAGGATGGCAGGCCGAACGTCAGCTTTGAGCTGTTTCCGCCCAAGCAGATGGAAAATATGGAAAAGACCCGCAGCGTGGTTAAGGAGATGTCCACGCTGTCGCCGTCGTTTATGAGCATTACCTACGGCGCGCTGGGCACCACTGCCCTGTACACCGCGGAGCTTTCGGAGGAGGTGCAAGCCTGCGGCGTGGAAGCGCTGGCGCATCTAACCTGCGTGGCCGCCACCAAGGAAAGCGTGGCCAAGGGGCTGGCGCGGCTCAAGGCTGCGGGGATACGCAATATCCTTGCCCTGCGCGGCGATTTTCCGCCGGATTATGTGGCGCCCGCGTACAGGGACTATGTCTACGCCAGCGATCTGGTGGCCGAAATCAAGCGCGCGGGCGGCTTTTGCGTGGGCGGCGCGTGCTATCCCGAGGGTCATGTGGAATCGGCCAATCGGGAGCAGGATATCGACAATCTGCGCTACAAGATCGACGCGGGCTGCGAATACCTGATTACGCAGATGTTTTTTGATAACAACGCCCTGTACCGTTTTTTGTACCGCATGCTTGCCAAGAACATCCGCGTGCCCGTGATTGCGGGCATCATGCCCATTACCAACCGGGCGCAGATTGAGCGCACCATCAAGCTCAGCGGCACGGTGCTGCCGCCGCGCTTTTTGGCCATGCTTGACCGCTTCGGCGACGATCCCGCGGCCATGCGCCAGGCGGGCATTGCGTATGCAACGGATCAGATCATCGATTTGATCGCCAACGGCGTCAACGACATCCACCTGTACACCATGAACCGTCCCGACGTCACCCGCGCCATCATGCACAACCTGTCCGATATCATCGGGGCCTGACCGTGCGGCTCAATGTGCAGGAAACCCTCCGATATCTTGGCGTGCGGGAGGCGGACGAGGCCACGCTTGGATTGATCGATGCGTGCGGCCAAACGCTGCTTTCCGCGGCGGAGCCTACCTATACGGGTAGGCTTTATTGCATCGGGCGGGAGGCGGGCGAGGTGCGCATCGGCGGCGTCAAGCTGATGAGCAAGGAGCTATACCGCCATTTGGATGGCTGTACCGAGGCGGCCGTGTTTACGGCTACGCTGGGCGCGGGCGTGGATGCTTTGATGCGGCGCTGCAGCGTGGAGCAGGTGAGCCAAGCGGCGGTGGTTTCCGCCGCGGCGTCGGCGCTGCTGGAGGATTGGTGCGACGAGGCGACCGCGCCCGTTATCGGTGAGCAGCGGGCGAAGGGACTCGCCGCGCGGCCGCGGTTTTCGGCGGGATACGGGGATTTTCCGCTCCGCTATCAGGGCGATATGCTGGCGCTTTCGGATGCGCGGCGCATTGGCGTGGCGATGACCGAAAGCAATATGCTCATCCCCATCAAGACCGTAACGGCCATCATCGGCTTTGGGGCAATCGAGGGCAGTTGCGCGGGAAACCGCTGCCAAACCTGCCATAAAACAGATTGCCCGTACAGAAAGGACTGACTGAATGGATAGGGAATGGATGCGTCTGATTGGCACGCGGCCCGTGCTGTTTGACGGCGGCATGGGCACGCTTTTGCAATCGGCGGGGCTGCCGATGGGCATGGCGCCCGATGTGTGGAACATGGAGCGGCCCGATATCGTCAAGCAAATGCACGCCCGCTATCTGGAAGCGGGCGCGGATATCATCAAGACCAATACGTTCGGCGCCAACGCCTACAAGCTCAAAAACACCCCGTACACGGTGGAGCAGGTGGTGCGCCGCGCGGTGGAAACGGCCCGCGCGGCGGCCGATGGGTATGTTAAGCGCCATGTGGCGCTCGATATCGGCCCTACGGGGAAGCTGTTACAGCCGCTGGGCGATCTGGCGTTTGAGGACGCATACGCGCTGTTTGCGGAAATTGTAATCGCGGGGCGCGATGCGGGCGCGGACTGCATCCTCATCGAAACGCAAAACGACGCCTACGAGCTCAAAGCCGCCGTGCTGGCCGCCAGGGAGAACGCGGAACTGCCCGTGTTTGCCACCGTGACGGCGGACGCCAAGGGGAAGCTTCTGACGGGCGCGGATATGGACACGGTGGCGGCGCTGCTGGAGGGGCTGGGCGTGGATGCGCTGGGCCTCAACTGCGGGCTGGGACCGCAGCAGATGCTGCCGTTTTTGAAGCGGCTGCGCGAGGTATCGTCGCTGCCGCTGATTATGAACCCCAACGCGGGTTTGCCGCACAGCGAAAACGGGCGGACGGCCTTTGACGTGGGGCCCGAGGCGTTTGCCGAAAGCATGGCGGAGGCCGTCGCCGCGGGCGCGTGGCTCATCGGCGGCTGCTGCGGCACGACACCCGCGCACATAGCTGCCATGGCCGAACGGGTGCAAGGCATGCAGCCTGTGCCGATTGTCAAGCGTGCGCGTACGGTGGTTTCCTCGCATGCGCGCACCGTCGTCATCGGCGAAAAGCCCGTGCTGATCGGCGAACGGCTCAACCCCACGGGCAAAAAGCGCATGAAGGAAGCGCTGCTGTCCAACGAGATGGATTATCTGCTGCGCGAGGGCATCCGCCAGCAGGAATGCGGCGCCGAGATACTGGACGTCAACGTGGGCTTGCCGAATATCGATGAAAAAACGATGCTGCCGCAGTTGGTGACCGCGCTGCAAAGCGTCACCGACCTGCCGCTGCAGATTGACACCTCCGACCCTGCCGCGCTGGAACGCGCGCTGCGCCGCTACAACGGCAAACCGCTCATCAACTCCGTCAACGGCAAGCAGAGCAGCATGGAAACGGTGCTGCCGCTTGCCAAAAAATATGGCGGGGTAGTCGTTGCGCTGACGCTGGATGAAAGCGGCATTCCCGATACGGCCGAGGGGCGCGTGCGGATTGCCGAGAAAATCATCCGCCGCGCGGCGGACTATGGCATCGACAGGCAGGATATCGTGGTGGACCCGCTGGCGCTGGCCGTCAGCGCCGCGCCGAACGCCGCCACGGTTGCGCTTCAGACCATCCAAAGGGTCAAGCGGGAGCTTGGCGTGCATACGGTGCTGGGTGTATCCAACATCTCGTTCGGGCTGCCCGATCGGGAGCTCATCAATGCTACATTTTTCACCCTTGCGCTTGGCGCGGGGCTGGATATGGCCATTATGAACCCGTATGCGGCCCGCATGACGGAGGCGTACGCGACGTACTGTATGCTGTCAGGGCAGGACAAGCAGTGCGCAAAGTATATTGCCGACCGCGCGGCGGCGCAGGGCACGGGCGACAAAGCGCCCGCAGCCAAGGCGGCCGAGGAAACGCTCACCCTGTCGGCGGCCATCCAAAAGGGATTGAGCGGGAGCGCCGCGCAGGCCGCGGGGCAACTGCTGACGACGGACGCGCCCATGAGCATCATCGAGCGCGAGATGATCCCCGCGCTCAACCTGGTGGGAGAGGCGTTTGAAGCGGGCAGGGTATTTTTGCCGCAGCTACTGATGAGCGCGGAGGCGGCCAAGGCGGCGTTTGAGGTGCTGCGGGGCGCGCTCTCCGCAAAGGAGCGCGGCGGGCGCGGCAGGATCGTGCTGGCCACGGTGCACGGGGATATCCACGATATCGGCAAGAACATCGTGCGTTCGCTTCTGGAAAACTTCCGCTTTGACGTGGTCGATCTGGGCCGCGACGTCAAGCCCGAAGCGGTGGCCGAGGCGGTGCTGCGCGAGCAGGCGGGCCTGGTGGGCCTGTCGGCCCTGATGACCACGACGCTTACAAGCATGGAGGAAACGATACGGCTGGTGCGTCGGTCGTCGCCAGATTGCAAGGTGATGGTCGGCGGCGCGGTGCTGACCGAAAGCTACGCCAGGGCCATCGGTGCGGATTGGTACGCATCCGACGCCATGGGGGCCGTGCGCTTTGCCGAGCAGCTCTTTGGGTGATCGGGCACGCGCCGACCGACCGTGCGGCTGGACAATGCCGACGACATTGGCTATAATACACGCATAACCGACGCCAATCGCCCGTTTGTACGGCGGCGGCGTGGGAACGGAGAATACGGTTCATGAATGACATGCAAAAAAAGAATATCAGCCTTGTAATACCCTGCTATCGGAGCGAGCACACCGTGCGCCCCGTGATCGATGAAATCGTGGCGGTGGCGGGCGGCAGCGAGCGCTACGATTACGAGATCATCGCTGTCAACGATTGCTCGCCCGACGGCGTTTACAGCGTCATTCGGCGCGCGGCTGACGAAAACCCGCGCATCACCTGCGTGGACCTTGCCAAAAACATGGGGCGCATTGCCGCGTTGATGGCGGGCTTTTCGCTGGTGACGGGAGATTTTGTCGTGGTGCTGGACGACGACGGGCAGTGCCCCATGGATCACCTGTTTGAGCTGGTGGAGCCGCTCAACGGGGACTATGACGTATCCATTGCCAAGTACCCCGTCAAAAAGCAGAGCGCTTTTAAGAATTTCGGCAGCCGCGTCAACGAGCGCATGACCCGCCTGATGATCGACAAGCCCAAGAGCCTGTACCTGGCCAACTTTATGGCCATGCGCCGCTATGTGGTGGAGGAGATCAAAAAGTACGAAAACCCGTATCCGTACCTGGCGGGGCTGGTGTTGCGCACCACAAGCCGCATCGTCAACGTGCCCATGGAGGAACGGGAGCGCATGTCGGGCACGACTACCTATACCTTCAAAAAGCTTGTCGGCCACTGGATGAACGGGCTGACGGCGTTTTCGGTAAAGCCATTGCGCATTGCAACCGTCACGGGCGCGTGCGTTGCGGTGGCGGGGTTTGTGATGGGGCTGGTATACGTCATCCGAAAGATCATGAATCCTGCGGATATTCTGGCGGGCTATACGTCGCTGATGGCCGTGATGCTGTTTATCGGCGGCGTGATGATGCTGATGATGGGCATGATGGGCGAGTACATCGGCCGCAGCTACATCAGCATCAACAAATCCCCGCAGTATGTGATCCGCGATGTGCATCGCGGCGGCGATGCTGCCGAGGCAAAGGAGCAGGCCGATGCGTGAACCGAACGTGACTGCGCCCGCGCCGCAGGGAAAGCGTGCAGGCATCGGGCTGATTGCGCTGCTGCAGCTTGCGGTGCTGCTGTTTTCCTGCACGACGCTATTGACCAAGTTTGCCGCGCAGTACGATATCCTTTCGTGGAAGTGGATATTGTATTACGGCTTCAGCATGGTGCTGCTGGGCGTGTACGCCATCTGCTGGCAGCAGTTTTTGAAGCGCATCCCGCTGACCACCGCCTATGCAAACCGTTCCGTGGCGATGTTTTGGAGCATGCTGTTCGGGGCGCTGCTGTTTCAAGAGCGCATCAGCTGGAACATGATTGCGGGCGTGATTGTGATATTCATCGGCGTCTATCTGGTGGTGAACGGCGATGCAGAATAGTTTTTGGGTACATCTGGCCATCATGCTGCTGGGCGTCAGCATCGGCGCCGTCAGCCAGATACTGTTAAAAAAAGCGGCGCAGCAGACGTACGATACCTTCTGGAAGCAGTACCTCAACGCGCGCGTCATCGGTGCATATTCCATGTTTGTGCTGTCCACGCTGTGCACGGTGGTGGCGCTTCGGGTGCTGCCGCTTTCGCTGATGCCCGTGTGGAACTCGGCGGCGTATGTGCTGGTCACGCTGTTTGCCTACCTGATTATGAAGGAGCGGCCGAATCGGAAAAAGCTCGTCGGCCTTGGCGTGATACTGCTTGGCATCGTACTGTTTTCACTGCCGCTGTAGGCAAGGAGCATATTGAAATGACGCAACCAAACCGCAAAAAACGGGAAGCCCTGTGTTGGATATTTACCATCGCCATTGCGCTGGCGCTGGTGGCGTTTGCGGCAGCGACGCAGACCATCTCCTATTATGATAACGATGATTTCAACATTGCCTGGGCCCTGTCGGGAAACCGCAGCGGCGCGCCGTCGTACTCGCACCCGTTTGTCAACATCCTGCTGGCTGCGGCGGTGAGCGGGCTGTATGCGGTTGTGCCGCAGCTTCCGTGGTGGCTGATTGTGCAGCTAGCGTTCATGGCGCTTGGCATTGCGGCGCTGGGCCTGGCGGCCATGCGCATATCCATGCGCCGCGGGCACAGCCTGCTGCTGCCGCTTTGCGCCATGGGGCTATTGTGCGCAGCGCTGTTTTACTATCCCATGGCGCTGGTTACGTTTACCACCACGTCCGCCGTGGCGGGGCTGGGCGGCGCGGCCTTGGCCATCGGCGCGGATGCGGCCGATACGGTCAGGCGGCAACGGTTCGATTGCATAGCGGGCGTGATACTCATGGCGCTGAGCGTGCTGATGCGCCGCACGACGGGCCTGTGCGTGCTGTGCTTCTATCTGGCGGGCATGCTGTACCGCTTTCTCCTGTATCGCGGCGCAAAGGACAGCGCGGCGTGCAAGCGTACCGCGATTGCAGCGGTGAGCGCGGTGCTGATTGCATTGGCGCTTTCGCTGGTGTACGCGTGGGGACGGGAGGCGGGCAACCCCGCGGGCTTTCTGGCCTTTGAGGATGCGCGCGCGCTGTACATGGATTATCCGCACGCCACGTTTGCATCCGACCCCGCGCTGTACGCGTCCGTCGGCTGGGATGAAACGCTGTATGAGCTGACGACCAAGTGGTTTTATATGGATGCGCGCATCAATGCCGAAACGCTCGGAACGATTGTCGCAACATCGGGGACGGCCATGCTGCCCCTCCGATCCGCCATAGCGGGGATATTCGGGTTTCTCGGGAAATACCCCGTTGCGCGGTATCTGGCGCTGCTGTGCGGCGCGGCCTATCTGATCGGCCTGATCGGGTGGCTTTTCGACCGCAAGCGCGTTTTGCCGATGGTGATCGATACCTGCGTGCTGCTGGGCACGGCGTTTCTGTGCCTGTATCTGGGGCTTCGCGGCAGGCTCAACCTGCGCGCATGGATGGCTGTGCTGCTGCCTGCGGTGGCAACCATGGCGCTGTCGGCGCTGATGCTGCTGCCAAGCTGCCGCGCCAAGGGGGACAAGCCGCAGCGCAGGCGCATCGTTTCGTGCGCGGCCTGTCTGTTGGTTTTTGCGGTCGCTCTTTTTGGCGGGTACCGCATATTCCGCACGGTGCTCAGCTACGATGACAGCACCGAGGCCATGCTGGATAAAGCCCACGCGGTGGTGGAGTACGCTTTGCAGCATCCCGAAAACGTCTATATCCGCGATGTATATGCGGCCAACAGCTTTGACGCGCTGACCGTGTACACCGCGCAAAAGCCCGTGAACCTGATGGATTGGGGCGGGTGCGATATGTATACCAAAGCGCGCGCCGCGCAATACGAGGTCAACGGCCTGCATAGCCCGTACGCGGACGTGTTTTTGCAGGATAACGTCTACTATGTGGCCGAGCGGGACGGGGCGTGCCTGGCGCCGCTTGCCCGCTATATGGCGGCCGATTGGGGCGCAAACCAATACGAAATAGTCGATACGATCGATGAAACCATCGTGGTCGTCAAGTTTTCAAAGGGGTAACGCATGAGGGCTTTCCGAGATCACATCAACGGCCTGTACCGCTCCGAACGGGGCCGATTTGCCATGGCTGCGCTCCTGTCCGCCCTGTGCATCGGGCTGACGCTTGCGCTGTGCAACGTCACGTTTTTGACCAACGACGATACCAACATCATGTATGTGCTGGCGGGCTACCGCACGGGCGCCTATTTTATGGCGCATCGGTTCATCCATTTCCTTTTGGCATGGGCGGTGAGCTTTTTGTACAGCATTCTGCCCGCCGTGCCGTGGTGGGCGGTGGTGCAGCTAATGATGCTGTGGCTGGCGTTTGCGCTGATCGGCAAGAGCTTTCTGGATGTGTCGCAGCGTGCGGAGCTTCGGCTGTTTGTGCCGATGGCGCTGATGCTGCTGTTGTACCTGACCGTTGTGGTGTACACGGTTTTGTGGATTGCGTTTACGATGACGGCCGCCATGCTCGGCGCCGCGGCGGCGACGCTTTTGATCGCGGCGGACCCGAACAGGGCGCTGCCCGTGCGCACGGCTGTGGGCGCGGCGGTGCTGATGGTGCTGTGTTTTTTGTTTCGAAACGCATCGGGCATCGGCATGCTGCCGTTTATCGCGGCGGCGCTGACCTACCGTGCGCTGGCCTGCTTTCAACTGACAAGCGGCGCGCGCAACAAGCGTTTTCTGCGGCAGGCAGGCTACGCCGCGGCGCTGATGCTGTTGGTCGGGCTGACCGTGTGGAGCAACAATTGGGGCATCCGAAACCTGAACCCAAAGGAGTTTGCCGCGTTCGACGAGGCGCGCGGCATGTATATGGATTTTCCGCACCCGACGTATGATGAGGCCCCCGCGCTCTATCAATCGCTCGGCTGGGATGAAACGATTTATAATCTGGCCGAGCGCATCGGCTTTGTTGACGAGCATGTAACGGCCGAGGCCATGCGAACGATTGCCGAAACGCCCGTCGGCGACACACGGTCGCTTCCGCAAAAGCTACTGGACACGCTGACGTTTGGCATGTGGTTTTTCCGCACAAGCGGCGTTTCGGAATACACGCTGGTCATCCCCGTAGCGGCGTTTTTGTGGTCGATGGCGTTCTATCTCAGGCGGCGCTGGGGCAACAGGGAGGCGTTCATCCACTGCGCGCTGGCGGCGGGCGCATTCCTGCTGTGCCTGTACCTGTGCTATACGGGCAGGTTTTTGGTGCGCACGTTCCAGCTCATCGCCATCCCCACAACGACCATGGGGATGGTACTGTGCCTGCAGCTAAGAGGCATGAACGGCCCACGGGAACGTGGCGCGCGCAAATCCAAGGCGGTATGGGCGGCCCTGCTGACGGCGCTGACCGTGCTGGCGGTTGGGTGGAGCTTGGTAAAAACCGCGGGCGTGGTGAATCGATACGATCAAAGCGCGATCATTGCCGAAAACGCGGCGGCGGAGCGGTATGTCATCGCGCATCCCGACAATGTCTACATCACCGATCCGTATACGATCAACAACCTAAACGCCTGGACTGTATACCCGCACGACAAGCCCACCAACCTGCTGGATTGGGGCGGCACGAGCATGCATTCCGCGTGGCAGCGGCAGCAACTTGCCGTCAACGGTCTGGATCAACTGTCGGCGGAACTGTTTACGCGCGAGAACGTGTATTTTCTGACCGTCAGGGACGGCGAGGATCTGGCAACGCTCATGGCGTACCTCGAGCAGCACGCGGGCGCTGTGGGTTATGAGCAGACCGATGCGGTGACGGAGCGGATTGCGGTCTATCGCATCCTGTTTTCCTAGGGGGCAGTCATGGAGCAGACGCGGCGCAGCAAAGCCTATACGGCCGATGGGTTCATCGTAAACCAGGCGTTATTAAATGATGTGCGCTACGGCGCGTTCACGGCCGATTACAACGGCTGTGGGTGGATTGCCGCATACAACGCGCTGCATGCGTTGGGGCTAAACCCGTCGGGCGAGGCGCTGCGGGCGGAGCTTTCCAAGCGGTCCCTGTTTCGCGGCAGGTTTGGCACGTCGCCGTTCAAGCTGTATCGCTGTCTTAAAAGGCGAGGGCTGGCGGTGCGCTGTGCCGTCAGGCGCAAAAAAGCCGCCTTCTCCTTTGGCGGCGTGCGCGCGGGCGTGGTATTGTATCGGCATCGACACGGCGTTCACTATGTTGCGTTCGTGCCCGCGGACGATGGACTGCTGCATTTCTATAACGATATCCCCGGCAAGGCGGATCATATCGAACGCATGGAAACGTTCCTGATGCGGGAGAGCACGCTGCCCGTTGCCTGGCTATTGACCGTCCGTTAAAAACGACAACAGAATGGGGTTGAGCGTGCGCCAGTGGCGCAGCACAAAATCGTGCCTGCCCAGCGGGAATGTCAGCGTGCGGCAGCGCTTGTTTCGCAGCCCGAGCTGCGACAGGGATTGCTTCATCTCGCGCGTTTCACCGATGGCGCACATGGCGAGCATGGGCAGCTCGGCGTCGGCATACGACGGCAGCTCGTCCAACAGGATGCGGTTGCGAAAGAACGCCGAATAGGTTGTGCGCGGTATGGCCAGCGCGGAGGTTATCAGGTTGTTGCCCTGCGCGGCGTTCATGCCCCAATAGCGCGCCTGTAACCGCAAAAGCGTCTCATTTTGCAAAAGGGCATAGGTGCGCTCCGAAAGCGCGGCATAGCGCGCCGCGGCGTGCGGGGTGGCGCATACCCATGCGCTTAAAAACACCGCGCGGTCGAACAGCTCGGGGTACGCCGATACCAGCGCTACGGCCAGCTCGCCGCCCAGCGAATGCCCCATGACGGACACCTTGCCGCAATCGAGCGAGCGCACGAGCGCGGCCAGCGCGTTGACCGTATCCTCGGGGTGATAGGGAACCATGACGGAATAGCCGCTGCCGGGCAGATGCGGCACGATCAGCCGAAAGCGTTCCGAAAAGGCATACTGGTGGCAGAACGTATCGGGACAGCCCGCGCCATTGAGCAGCAACAGCGTGGGCAGGTCGGGCGTGCCGATGATATCGTAGTGGAGCGGCGGCGTATCAATCTGCAAGGAGCTTGTTGATTCCTTCCGTCAGGGTGTTGCCGTCAATCATGCCGATGTGGCTGTCGAGGATGTTGCCCGCCGCATCGTACATGATGGTGGTGGGGATACCCGTTACGTCGTATGCGTTGGAGGCGTCGTCGTCCAAATCGGCATAGAGGGGGAAGGTGTAGCCGTTTTCGGCAAAGAAGGCCTGCGCCGTCTCGATGGATTCGGATACGTTGAGCATCACAAACGTCACCCGATCGCCG
This sequence comes from uncultured Oscillospiraceae bacterium, assembly GCA_964600225.1. Lineage (GTDB taxonomy): Bacteria > Bacillota > Clostridia > Christensenellales > CAG-138 > CAZRIT01. The sequence continues at coordinate 22,775 of CAZRIT010000007.1, forward strand.
TAGGTTTCATAAGCGGCCTGGAAATCGGGCAGCTCCGCGCGGCATGGCGGGCACCACGTCGCCCAGAAATTCAGCACGATGGGCTGCCCCGCCAGGTCGCTGAGCTTGAGCGGCGTGCCGTCGGGCTTGTACATGGTAAAATCGGTTGACGGGAACGCGGCTGCCGCACCGTCGGGCGCGTGCGTTGCCGCAAGCGCGGCGTTTTCCGTGGCGGCAGGCGCAGCGGTAGGCGCGGGCGCATCCGTGGGCGCGGGTGCGGCGGGGGCCGCTTGTTGGCAGGCGGTCAGCGGCAGCATAAGCATGACGATGGTAAGCGCGAGCGACAACAGACGTTTGATGTTAAGGTTCATATGGATATCTCCTCCGCGACGCGGTACATATACGCGTCCAGTTCTTTGCGCATCTCCAGCGCCGTTTCGATCGGCAGCACGCAGATGCGGGAATCGCGGTAGCACACCACCAGGTTGGTGCCGCCTGCGATGAGCTGTTCCACCGCGCAGTGCCCCATGCGCGCGGCCATGGCGCGGTCGCGCGCGGACGGGCTGCCGCCGCGCTGGATGTGGCCGATGATGGTCACGCGCGTTTCCAGTCCCATTTCGGCATGGATGCGCTCGGCAATCTCGTTGGTATGGCCCACGCCCTCGGCCACGATGATGATATGGTGGCGCTTGTCGTGATAGCGGCCCTCGCGGATGGGCTCAGCGACGTCGCGCTCAAAATCATACTGCTTTTCGGGGATGAGCACGGCGGTTGCGCCCACGGCAAGGCCCACATACACGGCCAGATGCCCCGCGTTGTTGCCCATGACCTCCACAATTGATGTGCGCTCGTGCGACTGCATGGTGTCGGTCAGCTTATCGATGGCGCCGATGGCCGTGTTGGCGGCGGTGTCAAAGCCGATGGAATAGTGGGAGCAGCCGATATCGTTATCGATGGTGGCGGGGAGGCCGATGGTATTGACGCCCGCTTCCGACAGGGCTTTCGCGCCGCGGAACGTGCCGTCGCCGCCGATGGTGACCAGCCCGTCGATGCCAAGATAGCGGCATGCGTCAACCGCCTTTTTCAGGCCCTCGGGCGTTTTGAATTCCTCGCAGCGGGCGGTGTAGAGCATGGTGCCGCCCTTGTTGGCGATGCCGCTGACGCTGGTGGAGCCCAATTCATCCACATCGGAATGGATTAGCCCGTTATAGCCGCGATACACGCCCACGGGCGTAATGTCGTGCCTGAGGCATGTCCGCACGACCGCGCGGATGGCCGCGTTCATGCCGGGCGCGTCGCCGCCGCTGGTCAGTACACCGATTCTGCGCAACCGTTTTTCCATATTCTCCGCCTCTCAAATACAAATTTTCAAAAATACAGTATATCCGAAAGCAAGCGGTTGCGCAATAGCCCTAGCGGGCGTCCCAAAGCTGTCGGCAAAAAAATTACCGTATTTTGCGAAAAGAATACTTTACAAGCGCAACATGTCGTGCTAAGATATGTCAAAAGCGGTGCTTTAATTCGGTACAGAGATGCCGAAAAGGACTGTTGACACAAGCTATATGCCGTCAAACCAGGCCTTTTCGCACCGCGAGAAGGTGTTTTTTTATGCCAAACGATATGCACACAGCCGAACTGTTCAATGAGCGCGATATGGCGCGTGCCTTAACGCGCATTGCGCACGAGATCATCGAGGGCAACCCGCATGAGGCGCCGCTGGCGCTGGTGGGCATCCGCCGCCGTGGCGTGCCGCTGGCCAAACGGCTTGCGGCGCTGATCGAAAGCGATACGTCCGTGCGCCCGCCCGTCGGGGAGCTGGATATCACGCTGTATCGCGATGATTTGACGCAGGCGAGCGTGCAGCCGACCCTGAACGGCACCGACATGCCCTTTCCCGTGGACGGGCTGCACCTGGTGATGGTGGATGATGTGATCTACACGGGCCGCACCGCGCGCGCCGCCATGGACGCTATCATCGATTTGGGCAGGCCAAGCTGCATCAAGCTGGTGGCTTTGATCGACAGGGGCCACCGCGAGCTGCCCATCCGTGCCGACTATGTCGGCAAGAACGTGCCAACCGCCAAGAACGAACGCATCAGCGTATGCGTCGAAGAAATAGATGGCAGCAATGCCGTTTACCTTGTCAGAGACGAAAGAAATAACAGGAGGTAGGGAAAAGATGGACATGAAGGACGGAATCCGCGACGGATTCAAGGAATTGGGAAAAGGCAAGATGATGGTGCTGGGTTTGCAGCATGTATTTGCCATGTTTGGCGCAACGGTGCTGGTGCCGATCATTACGGGCCTTGACGTATCGGTCACGCTGTTTTGCGCGGGTATTGCAACGATTTGGTTCTACTTTATCACCAAGCGCAGAATACCGATTTTCCTCGGCAGCTCGTTTGCGTTCCTGGCCGCGTTTGCGGCGATTGCGCCGCGTCTGGCAGACGGCGGCTCGAACATGGCGATGCTCCCGTACGCTACGCTCGGCGTGCTCTGCTCGGGCTTGCTGTATGTGGTGCTGGCCGTCCTGTTTGCGGTGTTCGGGCCCAAGAAGATCATGCGGCTGTTCCCGCCCGTTGTAACGGGGCCGATCATCATCCTCATCGGCATCATTCTGGCGCCCAGCGCAATTTCCAACGCTTCCCAAAACTGGATCCTGGCGATCCTTGCCATCGCCATCATCGTGTGCGTGAATCTCTACGGCAAGGGCATGGTCAAGATTCTGCCCATTCTCATCGGCATTTTCGGTTCCTACGTCATCGGCGTGCTCGTTGGATTGATCAACCCCAACATGTTCAACCTGCCCTGGGTGGACTTCTCCGCTTTGAACAATGCGCAGGTCGTTGCGGTGCCGCCGTTTATGGATTACTCGCCGCTGCGCTTTGTAACGGGCGCGCAGGCGTTTGATCCCGGGGTGGCATGGCCCGCCATCATCACGTTTGTTGCGGTGTCCGTTGCGGCCATGGTGGAGCACCTTGGCGACGTCTGCGCCATCAGCGCCACCACGGGTGAAAACTACATTGAAAACCCCGGCCTGACCAGAACCCTGCTCGGCGACGGCATCGGCACGGCGATTGCCGGCCTGTTCGGCGGCCCCGCCAACACCACCTATTCCGAGAACACGGGCGTGGTCGCCCTGACCAAGGTGTACGATCCCAAGGTGATGTTCATTGCCGCCATCATGGCCATCATACTGTCCTTCTTCAACATCTTTGATGCGTTCATCAACACCATCCCCACGGCCATCATCGGCGGCATCTCGGTGGTGCTCTACGGCATGATTTCCGCAACGGGCATCCGCACAATCGTGGAGAATCAGGTCAACTTCAAAAACATGCGCAACGTCATCGTCGCAGCGCTCATCCTGGTATGCGGCCTTGGCTTCAACGCCAACCCGCTCACCATCGGCAAGCTGCAGTTCGGCGGCCTGTTCATGGCGGCGTTTGTGGGTATCCTCGTCAACGCCATCCTGCCCGGCAAGGATTACGAGTTCCAAGCGCAGCCCAAGGCCAACGCCAAGGACGGCGTGTGGAGCGAGCTGCCCAAGGACTGAGCAAAAAACGGTACGGTACAAAAAACGCCTTCGCAGTATTGCGGAGGCGTTTCCCTTACTCTTTTTGAAAAAAGAGTAAGCAGAAAAACTTCGCAAACATGACGGGGTTCTACGTTTCGTTCGGTTCTGTTTGTTCTGATGCCCCGTATTCCGAAAAAAAGAGTAAGCAGAAAAACTTCATAAAGAACTGGATTGCTGTTTGGCGCGCTTATGCGTAGCTGCCATGCGGAGTTTTCTAAACCATCTGTCATTCGGAGGGATGAGGCGTCGTAGCATCCTGCCCGATCCTGCGCAGGTATTCCACGAGCATGGCAAGGAAGTCCTTGGTATAAGGTCGGTATTGCAGCGGGTATCCGGCGATTTCATCGAGAAAAGCGCGGTTCCCCGATTGCCAGCATCGATCCAGGCAATAGCGCATGGCGTATTCCACGGAGGCAGGCGATACGCCATAGCGCGCGGCAATTGCGGGATACAGCAGGCCTGTCACGGAGTACAGTAGCGTAACATCCGCCTGTACCAGTGTGAGCCCATAGTGAATGTACCGATACCCACGGCAGGATATGTGGATTCCCAGACGGTTCAAGACGTATCCTGTCATATAGATGATGCCCTCTATGCGGTAGAATCCTCTTTCAACAGGTCTGCAACGGTGATGTTCAGATGATTTGCCAGCTTGATCAGCGTGCGCATTTCAGGGTTGCCTGTTCCGTGCTCAATTTTCCGAAGGTTGCATACGCTCATGCCCAATTCGTTTGCCAGTGATTCCTGTGTGTACCCCTGTATTTTGCGATATTTCGACAGATTATGCCCGATAATCTCCAAAGTTGTCATAAATATTCCTCTCATTACGATTGTAGAATTGGGAATATTTACCGACAAGACTCTATACGGTCGGTTTTCGGCGACAGGGAGACGCATTCGCCTTTTTGCTGCCTTTTTTTAAGGATTTCGCGTTTTAAGCCGTGTTATTTGGGCAGGCCTGAACAAAACAGTTATCATCCTGAGCGCATTCTTGCGCTGTGTCATCCTGAGGCGACACCGCAGCGTTGACCGCAGTGTCATTCGGAGCGCGTGCTTACGTTGTCATCCTGAGCACATATTTACGCTGTCATCCTGAGGCGAAGCCGAAGATCTGTCCCGCCGCAGCGGACGCGGTGAACGTTCCTCGCTTTGCTCGGAAAGATTCTTCGTCGCTTGCGCTCCTCAGAATGACAGGAGAGAGGCTGTGGCCCTCAGAATGACATCGTTGTTTTTGTCATCCTGAGCACACATTTACGTTGTCATCCTGAGGCGAAGCCGAAGGATCTGTCCCGCCGCAGCGGACGTATACAACGCATACCTCCACCTGCGTATTTATTTTGCCATTTGTTTCCGATTCCCATACAATTAACCACACTCGCCGTTTCCGCCACCACGGCGTGCGGCAGCGTGCGCATTGCCTGCTTAGGCGCGCAGGCAGGGACCTCCGCCGCTCCCGAGTACCTTTCCGCCATGCTCGGTGGACGGCAGCGACAGTGTTTTGTACTACGGGCGGCTGAAACGCATTGCAACAAGCGTGGATGAAAGCGGCACGCAGGCCGTTGCCATCCTCGCGGGGCTGTCGGCGGGAACCTATACGCTCAAGGTCTTTACCGAGCAGTACAACGGAGACTACAAAACCGACTATGCAAGCGCGTTTGCGGATGTGACGCTGACGGTGAGCGTCGCCCCCGCCGCGGACATACCGAAAACGGGCGACGGCTCCATGCCGCTGTTGTGGGCGGGGCTTGCCGTGCTTTCGGGCGCGGGGCTGGTTGCACTGCGCAAACGGCGGCGGGCGTAGATAGCTGCCGCGGCATGCGTGCAAACCGTTGCGGCGCGCCGTCATTTATAAAACGCATACAGCTTACAAGGACCGCCCGCATGGGTGGCTCTTTGCATGTAGCGGTAAGCAAGTTTTATGGAAAGCACGCTTGATATTTTGCGGTGTGCGTGCTAAGATCGGAATGCAAAGCAAACTTTCCATTAATGGCGAGGTGAGGACGTGAAAAATCGGTTGGAGGAGCTGCGCAAGGCAAGGGGGATTCGGCAGGAGGAGCTGGCAAGCGCGCTGGAGGTATCGCGGCAAACGATCGGTTCGTTGGAGAACGGGCGCTACAACCCTTCCATCCTGCTGGCGTACAGGATTGCGCGCTATTTCGGGCTGCGCATCGAAGATATTTTCATTTATGAGGAGGAACTGTGATGAAATCCAAAAAACGCTTTTATTATCTGTTGGGCGCATGCGGCCTGGCCATACTGATTGCGGGGCTGTGGCTATTGAAGGCGGGCGTAGCGGATAAGCAGATTGCGCCGTATCTGTGCATCGGCTTCGGGTGCGGCATATTCGGGCACGGGGTTGGGGAAATCCTCGGCCGCAGGAGGGGGAAGCGCGCTACGGAGACGGCCCGCCAAATGGCGATAGAGGAAAATGACGAGCGCAACATTGCCATCCGCAACCGCGCCCAGGCCAAGGCGTACAACGTGATGCTGCCCGTGTTCGGCGCGCTGTTTGCGGCGTTTGGGCTGATGGAGGTGGATATGACGGTCATCCTGCTGCTTGTCGCGGCGTATCTTTTCGTCTGCGGCTGCAGCATCTACTACCGCATCAAATACGAAAAGGATAAGCTTGTCTTCCATATAGGAAAGACGCGCACGCCAGAGCGGGCGCATGTCCTCAGGTGTATCAACAAACATGGCCGCTCGCATGAATTCAGCCGTATCCCTGCGATCGCCCTCGATCACTGCCGAAAGCAGTAGCCGTGCTGTCATTCCCACGCAGAAGGCAATCTCATCATTGTCAAAGTTCAGTCCGTAAAGTCTATCGAATACTGTCTGCAGCTCCTTAAACGCCAGAGCGAACAGTTCATCCGACTCAGCTTCATCCACACACTGTTGAATGAAGTTTTGTATGGATTCGTCAATATCCGAAGTACCCTCTGTCAATCGGTGAAAAAAGCCGCTTTTGTGGTCATCGCTCACGCAGTCGAACAAACCGTGATGTGCGCCGGCCGCATACGCCAGCAATTCTGCGGCAACATCCTCCAAAGATGCTCCGTCCGACAGATGCCATCGTCGCAATATATAACGAACGCCCGCAAAGGTATGGTTCACGCTGCCGCGTCTTACCGGTCTGCCGGCAGCCGCGTCTTCTAAATAACGTCTAAAGCTCTCTTTCTGTTTGCCTGCATCATGTATCAAGGCCGCAAAATACGCCACTTGACCTAAGCCCACGCACGATATCGTCCTCTTTGCATATAACGCAGCACAGCGCACATGGCAAGCGTTAGTTTGCTCCACCACTTTGCCTGTTTCCGTGTCAATGCGGATATGGCCGGGATATATTACAGAATTCTGCAGTCTGATCGCCTTCTTTATTTTGCTATTCGTTGCAACTCAAAAAACTTGTGCAGCGCAAGGGCCATGCATAACGAAAATTCTCCAGACCGTTCAAATATGTGCCGAAATTAATCGTAACGCAGAAACGTTGCTGTACGATTGATACACCGTTGGTTCAGGATGCAATAACCATTGATATATATGCTACCAATTTTTATTCGTAAGTTCAAGCGATTATTTTCTTGGGTCGGATAATCCTAATTGTATTTTCAGCGTTGCTCATCCATTGATTGTTCATTGAAGCAACTGCTAAGAAACTCTCAGTAGTTCGCCAAGAGGGGCATAAGAAGCGTCCGCAGAGAAATCGACCACTACAACCACGACGCCATCATCGCCGTGGGCCGCCGCGTCAATTTCAAGAAAGCCACGTGCTTTCGGCAATGGGCGATCAAGACGCTGAAGGGATATATTCATAAAGGTTTTGTACTTAATGACGAGCTACCGTCAGCTTGTCTTGCTCGGCAGCAGAACGACGCCGTCGGGCGTAGTGACCACCCGATACAGCGTGCCGTCCGTCATGCCCTCGGGAAATAGCATGGCACATGCCGTGCGGAAGGCGTCCGAGGCGTCGTCGAGATAGACGTGTGTGCATGTTTCGGCCAGCAAGTCGGCCAGCATGTCGGGGGAGACGTCGACAGCGGAAGTGACGATGTGTCTTTTAAAACGAACGGGCGTGGCAAAATATGCACACGCGCGCGCGTTGACCTCTTCATCGGTAATCAGACCGAGCGTATCCGTTACGGGATCCAGCGCTTCGGCGACATGGCTCATGTTGCCCAATTCTGCGCGCGCCTCGCGCGACAGCCCGGGAGACATAAACTCCAAAAACGGCGACATACCAAAGTAGATCCATACGCACAGCAGCACGAAGCATGTCATCAGGCGTTTTCCGCTCGAGCGCCATGCAAGCCGAAACACAACGTACACAAACGCACCGAGAATATAGGTATAGACATATCGTTCAAACGACGCCAGATAGGTGGCTTCATTGGGTGCGAAAATAAACAGGTAGGACATCAGCAGAACGCCCGCAAACACCCCGTAACCGAGCAGGATCAGCCAAATGCGGCCCGATTCTTTCGGCCCTGCATGGAGCGCTCGATCATCGGTGCGGTATCGATCAAGCAACAGTCCCAGACCGAGCAACACCAACAGCTGCATGAGGATGGAGAAGGGAATGGGTTCTTGGATGCGGAAATACACATGCTGCACAAAGAACCGCAGGATCGTGTCGTACTGTGCGGACGAGAGACCTTCTTTCAGCGCCGAGAGCACGCCGCTTGGCGCGAGGGCCTGATACGAAAAGAAGCTTTTGACGCCGTTTGCCGCAAGCGCGACCTTCCAGGAGCCGATGCAGAACAATGCAATGCCAAGCGCAGCGACGGCAAGCCACATGTTCCGCTTTGTCCACGGCGGCTTGGGCAGCGCTTTTCGTCGCAGCAGCATATCCGCCAGATAGATGCCAAAGGCCAGGATGGCCAGCCCCATGCCCGCATCCTTGAGCAGCGTGAGCATGCCCGAATAGAGGCCGATGGACAGGATGCGGAAACGTTCATCCTCCGTCGGCGTAAAGTACAGCAGCAGGAGGTTTCCGAACACAAGCGCCAGTTGCACATCGACATACAGCGTTGCATACGCGTAACCATAGAAGGGCAGCGGCAGAAAGAACGCAAGCAACAGCAGGGTAAGGAAGCGTCCCCACTCGCCCTTCTTTACCTGCGAGAATATCGGCAGCAGCAGCGCAAAGGTCAGCATAAACGCGCCGTGATACATGGCGGATTCACGGAAATTATCAAAGAACCGTGCAAAAAAGTACGGCAGAAGCGAACCGGCGGGCGGATAGCTCTTATAGGCCGTGGTGGCCTCGGCAATGAAGCCGAACCGATCGTAATACAGCATGTTTTTGACGACAAGGCCCCAGTGGGCGTATTCGTCGGTAATATAGCAGACGCGATTGCGGGAAAGGAACAGTATCACAAAAATGAATATCACATACGCAAGCAATGCGGGAGAAAGCGCAAAGGCGCGCAAATCCTCAGATCCGTGGCGAACGACGCGCCAAACGGTCAGGCCAAGGCAAACGGCGGCCAGCGCAAACGTTGCATAGAAGCCTGCGCTCAGCCCAAAGCACAGGCTCACGACATATTGGAGCAATATTACGCAAAACAGCGAAAAGGCGGCCGTGCAGGCAAAGCTTTTTTTAAAAAGTACGGCAGCGCTTACCATGATGATGAGCAGAATGAGAAACGGAATCAATGTCAGCAGCGGACTCGCCTCCTTCACCGCGCATGCCATCCAACGGCCGCATCGTGGGCCATGAAAGCTATCGCGGAGGACTGTTAAAAGGTATACGTTTTGACAGTTCGTATTTCCATCACAATTTACCAAAAAAACGCCGAAAATGCAACCGCTATTCCCCAAACGGGCAAGAATACACATCCGTTTTGGCGTGCGCCGTGCTCTGCCAAATTGTATACCTTGTGACGGTCAACGTGCCGTTTGCTTGCACCATGGTTGCTTTCGGATGCATAAACGGGTACAATCTATGGGAAAATCTGTGGTGAGGAGGATGCATGGAGGCGGGTTTTTCCACGGACGGATACATCATCGATCAGGATTGCTTCGCCGCATATCCGTACCGCGCTTTGACGTCCGACGTCAACGGGTGCGGGTGGATTGCGGCTTATAATCTGCGGCATGCGCTGGGGCAGGCCGTATCGTTTGACGAGGTGCGCGTGCAGATGGACGCGCTGTTTCCCATCCGCATGCCCGGGCCCACGACCATGCGCGCCATGCGGGCATACCTGGAGCGGCACATTCCCGACTATCGGCTTTCCTTTGGCCGAAAGGCCGTGTTGGATATGGCACGGCAAAGCCATGCGGGGATACTGCGCTATTGGGAAAGGCGGGAACCGCATTTTGTGGCGTACGTTTTGCAGCCAAACGGCCAACACCGTTTTTTCAATGTGGCCGACGGGCTGGAGGACGCCGTATTTGATATGGAGGCGTTCATCCGCACGCACTGTCGCTTCGGCGTCGTGCGCGCCATCACGGTGGAGCGGACAAAGCAACAGACGTTGTTTACACGTTAAAAATAACGTTTTTGACGGTCTAAGGCTCCGCTTGCAAGCGGGGCCTTTTCAAATCATGTCGAATTATGGTACTATCATAAGGCAATCCACACATTTTTAAAAAAACAAGGAGTCAACCAATGCAGACGCCTACCCTGACGCAAGCACTCTGGACCTTTTTGATCTACGCGTTTCTCGGCTGGTGCGCCGAGGTAGCGTACCATGCCCTGCGCCACGGCAATTTCGTCAACCGCGGGTTTTTGACGGGCCCCGTGTGTCCCATCTACGGCTTTGGCGTGGTGCTGGTGGTAACGCTGTTGACGCCGCTGAAGGGGAACCTGCTGCTGCTGTTTCTGGGCTCGATGGCGCTGACGGGCGCGCTGGAGTTTTTAACGGGGTTCGTGCTGGAAAAGATCTTCCACGACAAGTGGTGGGACTATTCCAACGAGCCGTTCAACATCATGGGGTATGTTTGCCTGCGCTTTTTGATCGTGTGGGGGCTGGCGTGCACATTTGTGCTCGACGCCATCCACCCGCTGGTGCTGACGCTGATTGCGTGGATGCCGCCAAGCATCGGCAGCGTCCTGCTGACCGTCCTGCTTGCGGTGCTGGCAGTCGATTTTGTGATATCGGCGTTGGCCGCGTCCAAGCTGCATGCGCGGCTCAAGGGCATCGACGAGCTGACCAAGAAGATGCGCACGGTGTCGGATGCCATCGGCGCGCCGCTTGCCGAGGAGGTTGTGGAGCTCAAGGGTAAGTGGGAGGCCGAAAAGCCCGCACTGGAGGCGCTTAAGCAGAAGCTGGAGGCTGAAAAGCCCGAGCCGCGCGCGATCAGGGAGAAGCTGACAGCGTTGGCAATGGACAGCAAGCGGGCCGAGCGGAGGCTGCTCAAGGCGTTCCCGCGGCTCATGCGCCAAAAATTTGCCGAGAGCGTGGAACTGTTGCAGCAGCACTGGGAAGAGCAGGCGCCGTAACACTGCGGCTTTGTCGGTGAAAGCAAAAAAAGCGGGCGCGGCCGAGAGGGTCGGCGCCCGCTTTTTGTATGACGATATGCATCAATACGCGTTAAAACAGCCTCGTTTCGGCGGGCGGCGGCGCGGAATCTGCAATGAGCGAGGGCGTGGTGCTGATATTGGCCTTGCGCGCCTGCGCGTGTTGCAGCGGGCGGCGGATGCGGTAGACCTTGCCGTCCTTTTCGAATAGCGCGCCCGTCTGCTTAAAATAGAACGGCACGTCATGTTCAATGCATTGGCGGCGGATATCCAGCACCCATTCGTAGCGGCACAGCCGCGCATGCTCGCCCGATTCGCCGCCCACGGTGACCTGCTTGACCCACGGGCCGAGGTGCGCGGATAGATCGATGGCGGAAAGCAGCGGCTCGGAGGCGATATACTTGTGGCGGATAGGCGCCGTTTTCAATATCGGCAGCCGCGCATCCGCCATGGACTGGTTTTCAACCGTGCAGCAGATGTGCACGTTGGGATAGCCTGCGCCCCAATCGGGCGGCAGGCAGTCGGCAAGGCGGTCGATCCGCTTGGTGATGAAAAAGAAGCGGCAGTCGGCGCGCAATTGCATCATGCGCCACGCCTCCGCGCGCCATGCATCGGCGTCGGCAAGCAAAAAGTCGGAGGTAAAGCAGGTCCACACCCATGCGCCGGACGGGATGCGGTAGCCCCCGCCACGTTTGGTTTCGATGGGCAGCGCGAAGGACTGCGTTTTGCGCACGACGGAGGCGTCGCCGCCCACGCGTGCGTCGCGGCGGTAGACATAGCAGTTTTGACAGCCCGCGGACAGCTTGTGACAGCCGTGCCAGGGGTTCCAGTTGACGTTTGGCATGGTGCAGTCAATCCTCGCGCGCCGCGGCCAGTTGGGCAAGCGCCGCGCGGATATCCTGCTCCACAAGCGGCCGCATGCTGTCGGCATAGCGGGAGGGATCGGCGGCGTACAGCGCGTGCACGATCCGATCGTACAGGTGCGGTTGATAACGCACGATGCGCGGGAGCGCTTGGATGCACTGCCGTGCGGTGATGGGCTTCTCATCCGTGATGTGCGCAAGGTAGCGGTCGATGATGCGGTCAAAGCGGTTGTCTGTATCCCACTGCGCGTTGGCGGCAAGCAGGGTCAGCGCACGGGTGCGCACATAGGAGCTTTTATGGTCGAGCAGATTGGACAGCGCGTCAAAATGCGCATAGACGGCGTTGGATTCCGCACTGATGTCCGCAAGCGCGCGCATGGCGTTATACGCGGTGATGTGATCCGTATCGGTGAGTGCGGCGCACAGGGTATCGACCGTTTCCATGTCGGTTCCTCCCGTATTATGCGCGCCTTGGCGCGGCGCAGGTACTGCGCTCCACAAGCGTGGGTTGCAGGCTGCGGTGCGTGTGCGGCGCTGCGGGGTTGTGGATTTGATCGATGAGCATATCCACCGCAATGGTGCCAATCTCCTGCTTGGGCTGGTGGATGGTGGTCAGGTCGATGCGCGGCAGCCCCGCATAGGAGATGTCGTCGAACCCGAGCAAGGACATGTCGTCAGGGATGCGCACGCCCGCCTCCTCGGCCGCCTGCATGACGCCGAGCGCCACGATATCGGTGGTGGCAAACACGGCCGTGGGCACATGGCCCTGCTGAAACATTTTGTGCGCGATGGCGCGGCCGTGCTCGATGGAGTTGCGGTTGTGCGGATTGTCCCAAAACTGCGGCGCAAGGCCTTTTTGACGAAGCGCGCGTTCGTACCCCTCCGCGCGCAGCGCCTGCACGGCGCTGTCAAAACGGCGGCCGAGGAACGCAATATCGGTATGCCCGAGCGACAGCAGGTACTTGGTGCCCAGTTCCGCGCCCAATACATTATCCGTGGCGACGCAGCACACATCGGCGCCCGCGGCGGCGGAGCCGATGAATACGATGGGTACGTTGGAATGGTGGCGTTGGATGCGCGCGTTGGATTCCGCGCTGGTGGCGGATATGATGATGCCGTCCACCTGCCTGCTCAACAGCAGCTGGTACATCTGCTCCTCCACGTCGATATCGTAGCGGGAGTTGCACAATAGCATGCTGTAGCCCAGCGACTGCGCGCGGTACTCGATGGCCTCGCTGACCTCCGTCATAAAGGGGCTGCGGGCATTGGAGATGATGACCCCGATGAGCTTGGTTTCACGCATGACCATGCTGCGGGCGTTGAAGTTGGGCGTATAGTGCATCTGCCGGCACAGCTCGTTGATGCGTTCCCGCGTTTCCGCGCTGATGCGGGTGTTGCCCGCGAGCGCGCGCGATACCGTAGCGACCGATACGTTGGCCGCCTTTGCAATATCCTTGATGGTGATGCGCGCGTCATCCATACGGCTCTCTTTTAATAATAGGATACCGTATTATACCTTGCCCCAATCGGTGCTGTCAATTGCAGGGGCGTGCCGATAAAAATACCCGTGAAATACATAAGTTGGCCGTTGACAAAACAAATGCAATCCGTTATAATAGATGGGTGCAAACGTTTGCACACTTGAGTTGCACAGCACTGACCCCGTTTGACGGGCGCGATTCCATCAATCGTTTTATTAAAGAGATCCCTTCATTTGTTTTATTTTCGGGCAGTTTGTTCCTGCAATGTTTCCCTGACGCACAGCCACCATTTATGATCGGGAGGATTCCATGTCGACCGAGACACAGATTCAACAGGCCGTACAGAATATGCGCAGCATGCCGCACCTGGAAGCAATTCGGGACATTACCGAGCTTTTCAAGCTCGATGTGGAAAACGGCCTCTCTTCGGAGGGCAAGCTGCCTTTCCGCGCGGTCGTGATGAACATGGAGCACGGCAAGCCGTTCGAACAGATTTTGGCGTATCTTCGGCTGCATCCGTCGCTTGCCGATGCGGATATCATCCTGGCAAACGAGCTGGATTACGGAAGATCCCGCACCGAGAACCGCAACACGACCAGACTTTTGGCTGAGGCCCTCGGCCTCAACTACGCCTATGGGGTGGAGTTTTTAACCGCGCATGCCTGGCAGAATGGCAACCGCGAGGGCAGGGAGGGCAACGCCATCCTGTCGCGTTTTCCGCTGAACAGAACGAAGCTGCTGCACCTGCCCATCGAGTTTGAGTGGTTCCATCGCGAGGACGACTGCCGATTGGGCACGCGCATTGCCATACTGGCCGAAATCATGCTGCAAGACCGTCCCGTGGGCATCGTGTGCACGCATTTGGAAAACCGTACCACGCCCGAAAAGCGTGCGCATCAGTTCCGCTGGCTGTTGGAGCAGGTGGAGGCGTTTTTCCCCGACATGCCCGTGCTGATCGGCGGGGATATGAACACCAACACCGTCGACGGAGACGCCGCGGATGCATACGATGTGTACCTGGGCGATGAAGCCGAGCAGGCGCGCCGCAGCGCCATCATCCCCGATTTGGAGCCATTGATGCGCACGGCGGAGGCATTCGGCTACAGCTACCGCGACTGCAACGAGATGGTCAAATATACCCGCCGCAAGCCCATGCCCGACGGCTCCGTTATCCGCATGAACCTGGACTGGTTCTTCCAAAAAGGCTTTGCCTGCACCGAAGCCGAGCGGGTGGAAACGATATTCGACCACACCGCGCTCATCGGAAAGCCCGCCCGCTATGCGCATTTTGACGGCACCGAGCTGGCCGATCACGACGCTGTGGCCGTTACGGTGGCGCTGCCGGAGGAAACGGCATGATCAAGGTGATGTTCTACGACGTGGGCGGGGTGTTCCACGTTCCCTCCTACGACGAGGCCATGAAGGCCGCGTATGCCAATAAGCTTTGCGCATTTTTGTCCGCGCACGGCATCGAGACGGGGCTGACGCCCGCAGAGCTGGAACGGCTGGTGAACGAGGGCACCAAGGCCTACAAGCACTGGGGCGAGGAAAGCCTTGTGGAGCTGCCGAGCCTGCGCATCTGGAAGGATTTTGTATTCAGGGATTTCGATATCCCCGAGGAGCAGCTTGCGCCCATTGCGGTCGCACTGAGCGATATGCACAACGCCCGCCGCCACCGAAACGTGCGCGGGCACCTGTTGGAAACGGTACAGCGCGTGGACGCGCTGGGCATTCGGCAGGGTATCATCAGCAACGTCATCTCCGAAAACTTCATTCCCGCCGTGGTGGAGGAATACGGGCTGACCAAGTACATGGAGTGCATCGTGCAATCGAGCGTCGAGGGCATCCGCAAGCCCTCGCCCAAGCTGTTTGCCGCGGCGGTGGAGTACATGGGCGTGGAGGCCCGCGAATGCGCCTACATCGGCGATACGATCTCGCGCGATATCATCGGCGCCGTGCGTGCGGGCATGGGCATGATCATCCAAATCATCAACCCGACCACCGCTTCGCGCGACAGCCAATACGAAAAAACCGCGTTTGCGCCCGATTTTTTGATTACCGATATGCTCGAAATACCCGATATTTTGCAGGCCAACCGTGCATTTGACCGCACGGCGGGCGCTGAAACGAAACACGCATAAAAGGGGAGGTTGAAACATGCGAAGAAACTGCACGCGTTCGGACCGCACGTTTTCAAGGGCAAGGCGCTTTAAAAACGGCTTGCTCAATGCGGTGACGAACCCGTACAACGTGATTGTAATCGTTGCCATCATCCTGCTGGCATACCTGATTGTGGTGCCGCTGATGGAGATGATTACCACAACGTTCCAGGTGGTGCAGAGGGATTTAAGGCGCATCCCGGGCAGCGAGATTGGCGATTTTACGCTCTATTATTGGAACCGTCTGCTGTTTAGCGATGTGAGCAACTCGCTGCTGTACAAACCGTTGCTCAATTCCCTGGCCATCGCCATCACGGTATCGGTGTTAAGCATTTCGCTCGGCTCCATGCTGGCGTGGCTGATGGTGCGCTCCGATCTGCCGGGCAAAAAGTTCCTGTCGCTTGCCATCATCACCCCCTACATGCTGCCGTCGTGGTGCAAATCCATGGCGTGGATTACGGTGTTTAAAAACGCCAGAATCGGTGGCACGCCGGGCTTTCTGGCGGCGCTGGGCATCCATACGCCCGATTGGCTTGCGTACGGGCCGATTCCCATTGCGCTGGTGCTGACGGTGCACTACTATGCGTATGCGTACCTGCTGGTATCGGCGGCGCTGGGCTCCATCAACAGCGAGCTGGAGGAGATGGGCGAGATTCAGGGCGCCAACAAGAAGGATATCCTCACCCGCATTACGCTGCCGCTGGTGCTGCCCGCCATCCTGTCGGCGTTTATACTGACGTTTAGCAAGGCCATGGGCACGTTTGGCGTACCGGCATTCCTGGGCATGAAGGTGAACTTCTACACCATCTCGACCATGCTCTATTCCACCGTCAAGCAGCGCAACACCACCACGGGCTTTGCCATTGCAATGATCCTCATCTCCATCGCGGCAATCAACATATTCATCAATCAGCGCGCCATCGGCGCACGCCGCAGCTATGCCACCATCGGTGGCAAGGGCGGGCGCTCCAACCTGATACGGCTGAACAACGCGCGCATCCCCGTATTCATGATGGTGATGCTGATTGTGTGCATCGCCGTCATCGGGCCGATCGTGATACTGTGCCTGGATACGTTCATGCTCAAACCCGGGGTGCTGTCGCTCGATAATTTCACGCTGCACTTTTGGATTGGGAAGGGGGGCCTCCTGCCCACGGTGTATGAGGGCGAGCCGGGTGTGCTGGTGAATCCGCGGTTCTGGACGAACCTGTGGAATACGATCAAGCTGGTCGTGTGCACATCCGTGATCGCAACGTTTTGCGGGCAGCTGGCGGGCTACATCACCTCCCGCGGCCGCGGCAAGTGGTCGGGCAAGCTGGTGGAGCAGCTGGTGTTCATCCCGTACCTGATTCCGTCGATTGCGTTTGGCGCCATCTACCTGTCCATGTTCTCGCAGCCGCACTGGATCATCCCATCCCTCTACGGCACGTTCGCGCTGATGGTGCTGGTCTCGGTGGTGAAGCACCTGCCGTTTGCCAGCCGCGCGGGCAGCTCCAACATGATGCAAATCGGCATGGAGCTGGAGGAGGCGGCCACCATTGAGGGCGCGGGCTTTGGCAGGCGCATGGGCCGCATCGTGCTGCCGCTGAGCAAGCGCGGGTTTATATCGGGCTTTATGCTGATATTCATCAGCATCATGAAGGAGCTGGATTTGATCATCCTGATTGTGACGCCAAAGCTGGCGACGCTGCCGTACATGGCGTTCTCGTACAGCAACGGCAATCAGGAGCCGTATTCCAACGTGGTGGCGGTCATCATGTTCCTCATCGTACTGCTGGTATACTGGGCGGCGAACAAATTTGGCAAGGCTGATATCGCTTCAAGCATGGGAGGTTGACGACAATGAGCAAAATTGAACTCAAACACATCGATAAATTCTACGGCAGCAACCACGTCCTCAAGGACCTGAACCTGACCATCGAGGATGGCGAATTCATGACATTGCTGGGCCCGTCGGGCTGCGGCAAGACGACGACGCTGCGCGTGATCTCGGGCCTGGAGCGCCCGCAGAACGGCACCATCCACATGGATGAGCGCGAGATTGTCAATACCGACGAACTGTTCTTTGAATCGCCCAGCAAGCGCGGCCTGAACCTGGTGTTCCAAAGCTACGCGCTGTGGCCGCATATGACGGTGTTCAACAACGTGGCGTTCGGGCTGACCATCAAAAAGGTGCCCAAGGCCGAGATCCGTAAGCGCGTGGAGAACGCGCTGGAACGGCTGCAGATACTCGAATACATCGAGCGCTATCCCTCCGAGCTGTCGGGCGGGCAGCAGCAGCGCGTGGCGATTGCGCGCGCCATCGTGAGCGAGCCGAAGCTGCTGCTGTTGGACGAACCGCTCAGCAACCTCGACGCCAAGCTGCGCATCGACATGCGCTCCGAGCTCAAGCGTCTGCACGAGGAGCTGGGCACGACGGTTGTGTACGTGACCCACGACCAAATCGAGGCGCTGACCATGAGCACGCGCGTAGCCATATTCTTTGACGGCGTGCTTGCGCAGGTGGATACGCCCATCAACATCTATTGTAACCCCATGGATCTTCGCGTGGCGGACTTCATCGGCAACCCGCGCATCAATTTTGTGCAGGCTGTGGGCAAGTGCGTGGGCGACGAGCTGCATGTCAAAAGCGATCTGGGCGAGATTGTGTACCGGCGCAAGGACTTTACCGACGCCGAGATGCCGTCGGGCGAGTTTGCATGCGTACTGGGCGTGCGGCCCGAGCAGATTGGCATCATCCGCGGCGCGGACAGCGGCAAGCTGGCCGCAAGCGTCTACGCAAGCCAGCCCGCGGGTTCCGAAACGTTGGTGCAGGTCAAGGTGGGCGATACGCTGCTGTTGAGCAAGCAGATTGGCCTCAAGTTCTACAAGCGCGATCAAAAGGTTGGCCTGACGCTCGATGCGGATATGATCACCGTTTACGACAAGGCGTCGGGCAAGCTGATCAAGTACGCCACGGGCGCGGAGCTGTCCGATAGCTTTGAGGCCGCTCTGAACGCCTGACCAACCAAACCAACAAGATTCTTTCGGTCGCAAGGCCGAGGAAATAAAAAAGGAGGAAACAGCATGAAACTCAAATCCATCGTCGCGCTGCTGATGGCCATGATCATGGCATTCGCCCTGATCGGTTGCCAGACGAGCGAACCCGCTGCCCCCGCTGCGCCCGATTCCGCTCCCGCAGGTGCGGCAGATCCCGCAGCAGCCCCGGAGAAAGCCGCCGCCAACGAATGGACGGTCGCCAACAAGATCGATGTTGGCTCCGAGACCAAGGAAGAGCTGTACGAGCTGGCCAAGGCCGAAGGCAAGGTGGTTTTGTATTCCATCTCCAGCCGCTGCACGAAGGTTGCCGACAGCTTCATGGCCGAGTACCCCGGCGTTGTGTGCGAAGCGTTTGACATCTCCTCCGACGAACTGATGGAGAAGATCACGCGTGAGTACGACGCAGGCGTGCGTAACTGCGACGTCGTGCACTGCAAGGACCTCGACGGTTCGGTGTACATGGAGCAGGTGCAAAACAACGTGTTCCACAACTACTATCCCGATGACATCGTGGCCACCATCAGCCACAAAGAGCTGCTGACGTATGCCATGCCGCTGTATCTGGAGCTCAACCAGTGGTTCTACAGCTCCGCGCTGTATGACGAGGCGCCCGTAGACAGCTGGTGGGATCTGACCAAGGAAGAATGGCGCGGCAACCTGATGATGCAGGACCCCGTCGGCAACCACAACTATCTGGCGGTGTTCACGGCGTTCTTGCAGTATGCCGATGAAATCGAAGCCGATTACGAGCGCGAGTTCGGCAAGCCCATCGAGTACACCTGTGGCCAGGAGAACGCCGCGTACGAACTGATCTACCGCTTCTTCAACAACGACGTCATATTCGCCACCTCCAGCGACGAAATTTGCGAATCCGTTGCGGGCGCGGGCGTAACGGAAAAGAAGCTGGGCTACGGCGCATCCTCCAAGGTGCGTAAGAACAAGGACAACGGCTGGACGCTGGTACCCATCAACATCCTCCCGTCCACCGGCATCCCCAACCCCAACAACCTCTACATCGTCGATGAGGCGCCGCATCCCAACGCTGCCAAGCTGCTGGTCCGCTGGATGGTCGGTGAGGCCGATGGCAAGGGCAAAGGCTTTGATCCGTTCAACACGCTGGGCGGCTGGTCCGTGCGTGACAACGTGACGCTGGCCGAGGGCAGCACGCCGATGAACGAGCTGAACGTATGGGATTTCGATTGCATGTTCGTGTATGAGAACATCCCCGAGATGGAGGATTTCATCCTCGCTCTGCTCGGCTAACCATCGGTAAACAAAAGGAACGATAGACATCATGGGCCGCCCGTCCGTCGGACGGGCGGCCCATGGATGGTTAAGTTCCCGCAAGAAACCGCGCACGAATCTGCGCGGTATGGTATACTTGCTATCAAAACGGAGGAATCGTATTGGGAACGTTCATCGATAACAACGGCAAACTGAAAAACGTGCTTCTCATTAAGGCCTTTTCATTGAGCTTTTTATTCGTTGCCGTATTTGTCGGGTGCTACCTTGTGGCCGCAAGCGTCGTGGCCGAAGCGACGCAGGCCGAAACGGGCGGGATACTGGCTGTGTGGGGCGCGCCGATGCTGGTTGCATTGATCGGCTCGCTCATCTGCTGCCTGGTCATGCTGCCCATTCAGGACAAGGTGCTTGTGCCCGTCACGTTTCTGTTCCTGGCGGTGTACTATGTGCTGTTTCTGGTCATACTGGCGTCCAATACCACAGGCGTCGACCGCGCCGTGGGCGCGCAGCTCATCAGCATCTATATGCTGCCTGTGGCGGTCGTTGGCAACATTGTAAGCTGGGGACTGTACTATCTTGGCAAATATCTGCGCATGCGCCGCATCCGAAAGCGCGTGGAACGCGCCGCGGCGGAGCGGAGGGAGGGCGCCGTATGAAGGGGAGAAAAGCGGTTGCCGCGCTGCTCACGGCGCTGGTATTATCGGTGGCGTGCGCGTGCGAGGTAAAGCCCAAGGCGGTTGTCGGGGAGCCGACGGTCAGCCGCGAGCAGGCCATTCAAATACAGGCCGAACGGCGCAATGTGACGCTGAGTGAAACGCAGCTTGCCGAAGCCAAACGGCAGATGGAGCAGGATCTGGCGGAGTATCGGCAGCTCAATGGCGAGGCGGCAATGGCCGAAATCGATTTGGACGAGTTGTGGGGCCTGTACCAACAGGAGGCGCTGTCCGAGGCGCTGATGGCGGTTGCCGTGCCAAAGGTACGCGTCAAGCGCGCCGAGAGCAAGCAATGGTATGAGGAACGCTATGCGGCGCTGGAAAAGACCTTTGCCGAGGATCCCGGCGTATTTAAAAGTCAGCAGGATTATTACGATCTGTACGGCGGCGTGCCGCCGCTGATTGTGCCGAGCGGGTATGTGCGCGTCAAGCACATCCTGGTTTCGGACGCCGAAACGGCCGATGCGCTGCACGCGCAGCTGCAAGCAGGCGCGGATTTTACCGAGCTGATGGAGGCGTACGGCACCGATCCCGGCATGGTAAGCGAGCCGTACCGCACGCTCGGGTATCTGGTGGGGCCGTACGAATCCACGCGCGATTATCTGAAAGCGTTCAAACAGGCCGCGCTGGCGCTGAAAAATGTGGGCGATATCAGCCCTGTTGTGCAGACCGCGTCGGGCTGCCATATTTTGCAGTTGACGGAAATCGTGCAGCCAAAGACGCTGTCGTTTCAACAGGCAAAGGACGCCATCCGAGCGCTTTTGGAAAAGCAGGCGCGCAAAGACAGATTTGAGGAGCTGGTACAGCAATGGATGATCGACCCGAACGCATAGCGCTTGGGATTCTTGATTGCGTTTGATAGGCGGCGCCGCTGAGCGGCGCCGTTTTGCCGACCGAACAGCCGTCTTTGGGAAATAAAAAACCAAATAATTACAAGGAAATGTTCGCAGGAAGGCATTTCCAAATGTCGAATGATGTAGTATACTGTTTTTACCGAATAAACATGTAAATCCCCTTCGTTGCTTGCACTGTGTGTACGATCGAATGAAAGGGCGACAGATAGTTTAGAATGGATGGGAACACAAACGGACGGATGGATCGGGCGCTTGCGGTCGTCATCTTTGCGGCCTTGCTGTTTTGCATCATTGCAGGGCTGATTCCCACAGGACGCGAGGAGGCGTCGTTAAAAACGGAACAGGTGGATTGGAGCGACGGCTGGCAAACGGAGCAGGGTTTGCAGCCGAGCTTTCCTTGCGTGCTGACTTTCGATGACGACGTGGTCATTCTGCACAAACGCCTGCCTGAGCAACTGCCGCACCACCCGACTATCGTGGTCAGCACCACCGCCAGCGCAAGGGAGACGATGGTTACCGCGGTTTTTCCGCGGCTGCGGCTCAGGTTGGCGAGCGCCATCGTGGGCAGTGACAGACGGCCCGTTACGCGCCGCACCTTGCGCTTGCCGCCGCTGCCCTCGGTATAGCGCACGGCCTCGACGGGTGATACGCGGCCCGCCATCCGCGCGGGACGGCTGCACGAAAGCAGCACCGTGACCAGCGAAAACAGCGCCGCAAACAGGAATATCAGCGGGTTGAGCGATACCGTATCGCGTACGACATGACTGAGCAAATTGAGAATGCTTGGCGTCAGCAGCGCGCCGACGGCCCATCCGAGCAGCAGGCCGACGGGGATGCCGCCAAGGCTCAACAGCAGAGCCTGCTGCAGCAGGATGCGCCTAAGCTGCTTTGCGGTGGCGCCGATGGTTTTGAGCATGCCGTAGAAGCGGATATCGCCCACCACGGAGATTTGGAAGACGTTGTAGATAATCAGGTAGCCCGTCAGGATGATGAGCGCCAGCATCGCCCCGATGGCAAGGGCGGCTTCGGCGTTCATGGCGTCAGCAAGCTGCGCGCCCGTGTAGCCCCAGTTGACGCCGATGGGGATGTAGTTATCGCCTACGGCGCGGCTTTCGCACTGGAAACCGTGGTTGGCCAGCACCGCCCACATATCATCCTCGATGCGGAGGCTGTTATGCAGCATGACCTCCATGCTTCGGCTCCCCGTGATGCCGTCGTCGCCGATGCCGCTGCCGACGCCCGCCTCGTCGAGTATGATGTTTGCAAGGCTCATGGGGATGAGCACATGGCTTGCCGTGCTCGCCGCGTCGTAATCCCACCAGCCGCAGAGGGTGAAGGTTTTGGTTATCGGCGTGCCGTCCACGTCAAAGGTCATGGGAAAACGTGCGCCGAGCGCGGGCGTTACGCCCAACAGCTCCAGCACGCGCGTATCGGTGGCTGCCTCGTCGGTGCCCTCGGCGGGCAATCGACCGACCGTGGGGACGGCGTACATCCATTCCGCCGTCAAGGGGTCGCAGTAGCTGATCTCCACATGGTTTTTATGAAACGGCGCGTCCATGGGAACGCCCACAAAGCGGCGCAGACCGTGCTCCCGAATGAGCGGATCGTCTTTCAACAGATCGTACTGCTGCGTTGTGGGTAATCATGACGATGGTCTGCCCGAACTTTTGCCCCGTCACCTTCAACAGCCCCATGACGTCCTGGCTGGTGCGGCTGTCGAGATTGCCCGTGGGCTCGTCGGCCAGCAGGATGGCCGGCTTGGTTGCCAGCGCGCGCGCAATGGCCACGCGCTGCTGCTGCCCGCCCGAAAGCGTGGAGGGAAGGCTGTTGAGCTTGCTTTGCAGACCCAGCGTATCCACAATGCTGTTGACATAGCCTGCGTCGGGCGCGTTGCCGTCGAGCCGTATGGGCAACACGATGTTTTCGTACACGCTCAATACGGGCACAAGGTTGTAGCTTTGGAACACGAAGCCGATTTTGCGGCGGCGAAAGATTGTCAGCGCCTCGTCGCGCAGGGAAAAGATATCCTTCCCGTCCACAATGACCGTGCCGCTTGTGGGTCTGTCCAGCCCGCCCGGCATGTGCAGCAGCGTGCTCTTGCCGCTGCCCGAGGTGCCGACGACGGCCAAAAACTCGCCCTTCTGCACCGAAAAATCCACGCCGTCGAGCGCGTGGACGGCGGTATCGCCCGTGCCGTAGATCTTTTTGAGCGCATGCGTTTCCAATATATTCATGGTTGATTCCTCCGTAAAAAAAGTGTGTGTCGCCAAGTTTCGATACACACTCTACCACCGCAATCTTTCCACAATCTTTCCGCCGTGTTTCCAAATATTACGGTTTTGCAAGATTGCGCGCCTCGGCGGGCAAAAAGACCGAAAACGTCGCTCCGCTGCCCGCAGCGGACGATACTTTGATATAGCCGCCCTGCAATGCTACGATCCGACGGGCCAGATACAGGCCGATGCCCACGCCCTCGGTACCGCTGACAACGGGGGAGCGGTAGAAACGGCGGAAGATATCCGCCTGCTCGCTTTCCGCGATGCCGATGCCGCTGTCGGCAACGTCGATGCGCACAAACAGCTCGTAGCGATGTACCGTCAGCCGCACGGCGCCGCCCGCGGGCGTGTATTTGACGGCGTTGTCGAGGAGGTTGCCCAACGCCTCCGCCGTCCACTTTTCGTCAAAGCAGGCGGCAATATCGGTGGGTTCGGCGGCAACGGTTACGCCCTTGCCGTCGGCCTTGGGCGCAATCTCCGCCATTAAGCGTTCCGGCATGGGCCAAACGGCCGTCTGTGCGGGCGTCAATGCAAACACGCCCGCCTCCAGACGGGAAACCTTTACCAGCGAGCCGATCAGAAAGCGCAGCTTTTCCGCCTGCGCGTTGAGCGCGGCGACATAGGCCCTGCTTTCGCTCGGCAAAGCCTGTTCGTTGAGCAGTTCGGCATACAGCAGCAGGTTGGCGATGGGCGTTTTGGTCTGGTGCGAGATATCCGCAATCAGCTCCTTGATCTTGTTGCGCTCCTCGGTCAGATTGCGGTTGGATATGGCGGAGGCCGCCAGGTAGCGCGAAAGCCTTGCCTCCACGGCCGACAGCAGGCTTTCATCATAGAGCGATTCGGAAAAGTCCCCGCGGATGGCGGCGTCGAGCATGGCGTTCATGCGGCTTAACGTCCGCTTGGTTTTGCGATGCGTGTGGACGACGGCAGCCACGGCGGCAAGCACGCTTAGGATGCTAACGGCAAGGAGTGCGACGGGCAGCGCATGGCTCATGTCATTTCACCGCCCATACATAGCCCACGCCATAGACGGTTTTGATATATCGCGGCCTGGCGGGTTCGGGTTCCAGCTTGTCGCGCAGGCGCTTGATGGTGACGGACAGCGCGTTTTCGTCCACATACGCCGCGCCGTCCGACCAGACGCGGTCGAGCAGGGCGGCCCGCTGCAGCGTTTGGCCGCGGTTTTCCACCAGCAGGCGCAGCAGCTTTTGCTCGGTTTTGCTCAATTCGACGGGCGCACCGTGGGCGGTAAACGCCATACGGTCGAAATCGAACACGAAGCCATCGATGCGCACTGCCTGCGCGGGCGCGCTCTGCCGCCGCAGCCTGGCGTTGACCCGTGCGCGCAGAATCGCCAGGCTGAAGGGTTTGGTGATGTAATCGTCCGCGCCCAGCTCCAGCCCCGCCACCACATCGGTTTCCAGATCGTTGGCGGTGAGCAGTATCACGGGCAGATCGGCGGTTTGGCGCAGCTGTCGTAGCAGTGTCAGCCCGCTGCCATCGGGCAGGTTGATATCCAGTATGGCCAGTTGAAAGCTGTTGTTTGCAAGCGCTGCCTGCGCCTGGGCGAGCGTGTGGCACAGCACAAACGCGTTTTGCCCGTCGCTCAGCGCCAGTTCGATGCCGCGACTGAGCGCAAGGTCGTCCTCCGGTATCAGGATGTGGTTCACGGTATTCACCTCGTTTCCCGTGCGCGATATGTATACTAAAAAAGAAGGCGGACGGATTGGCAACGGTTTTTGGGAAAAACGCCGTCCCTTGCCAAGCGGCGGAAAACGGATTATATTACTTAAATGAATGGTTGCAGAATCATCGCCGACGGAGGGGGAACGTATGCGCCTGATGCTGATTGAAGACGATACCGACCTGGTTGACGCCATCAAGCGCAGGCTTGTCGGCGCGGGCTACGATGTGGACGCCTGCGGCGACGGCGCCGATGCGGCCTATTATCTGCGCCTTGGCGGCTACAATGCCGTGATACTGGATCGGCTGCTGCCCGGTAAGGACGGCCTAACGGTGCTTTCGGATATGCGCGCGGGCGGCGACATGACGCCCGTATTGATGCTGACCGCGCTGGATACTGTGCGCGACCGCACTGAAGGGCTGGACGCGGGCGCGGACGATTACTTGGTCAAGCCCTTTGCCATGGAGGAACTGCTCTCCCGGGTGCGCGCGCTGCTCAGGCGGCCGGGCGCCATCCGCGAAACGGGCATACTGGCCTGCGGCGCCCTGCAACTCAACGTGCGGCAGCTTAGCCTGGTTTCCGAACAGACCAAGCAGACGCTTTCGCGCAAGGAGGTGGCGGTACTGGAGCTGTTTTTTGAAAACCCCGCCCGCGTGCTCTCTCGCGCGGAGATTCTTGCCCGCGTATGGGGCGGAGACGAGGCGGTGGAGGAGGGCAATGTGGATAATTACATCTACTTCGTGCGGCGGCGGCTGAAGGCCGCGGGCGGCGAGGTTGGCATCAAAACCATCCATGGCGTTGGCTACCAACTGACGGGCGGGCAGGACTGATGGAGGAGAAACGGCTGCGTGCACACCTGATACGCATCTATTGCATCACGGTTGCGTCGGTGCTGTTTATTGTGCTGTTTGCGGTGGCGCTGCTGTTTCACAGGGATGCGGCCGCGCAGAATCGGGAGACCTTCTCCACGCTGCTGTTTGCCGTATCCGATCAGATGCGCATGGACGACGCCGTCAGCCACCCAAGGCTGCGGGAGCTGGAGCGGGAGAACCGCCTGCTCCTTTCCCTGCGGGATAACGGCGAGCGGCTACTGTACAACAGCAGCGACAGCGCGGGCAAGCAAACGCTGTTTGCGGAAGCGGAACGCATGGCGCAGGCAGGCGGCTATGATATTGCCATGCTGCCGCTGACGACGCAGCGCCGCACAAGCCCCATCTATGCCTTTTCGGAAGACGGCAGGGCGTATCTGGGCGCGGTGTGTATCATACCCATGGAGCAGGGCTACCGCACGGTGACCATGGTGCAGCAGGTATCCGATGCCGAGGCGGGAAGGACTGCGCTGCTGGTAGCGGGGTATCTGGCGGGGGTTACGCTGTTGAGCCTGGTCGGCGTAAGGCTGATCGACCGCGCGCTGCTGCCCGCGGTGGAAAGCAGAAAGCGTCAGGCGCAGTTTGTCGCCGCCGCGTCGCATGAGCTGCGCTCGCCGCTTGCGGTCATCGCCGCCAACGCATCCGCCATGCCCCAAAGTGCCGAGGCGTCAGCGGAGGCGGCGAGAACCATTGAGGCGGAATGCAAGCGCATGTCGCGGCTGATTGGGGATATGCTGCTGCTCGCGTCCACGGACGCAAAGGACTGGCCGATGACGCTGTCGAGCGTGGAGCTCGATACGGTGCTGCTAAACGCGTACGAGGCGCAGCTTCCGCTGTTTCAACAAAACGCCTGCACGTTGACGCTGACGCTGCCCGAGGAGCCGTTGCCGCGCGTAACGGCGGACGCCGAGCGGCTTTCACAGGTGCTGGCGATCCTGCTGGACAACGCGCTGTCCCATGGCATGACCAATGCGCGCCGCACGGCGGAGCTGGCCGCAAAACGGTGCGGAAAAGGCGTAACGGTGACCGTGACCGATCATGGCGCGGGCCTGACACAGGAGCAGAAGGCGCAGGTGTTCGAGCGGTTCTATCGCGGCGACGCCTCCCGCAGGGAAAAGCAGCATTTCGGCCTGGGCCTGTCGATTGCCAAGGAGCTGATACAGCTGCAAAACGGCCGTCTGAGTCTGGAGGACACCCCAAACGGCGGCTGTACGTTCCGTATTACACTGTACGCATCGATATAACGCCGTTCGGGTTGTTGCCCGCTGCGGCGGGGCAGATTCTTCGTCGCTACCCTCCTCTGAATGACAAGGGGAGGGGGTCATGCGCCTCGGAATGACAAGGGAAAACAATTGCTCTTTCAAATGACAAACCGATACTGATACGTTTCTTTCGGTTCCTTTTCTCTTTTCTAAAAGATAGGAACAAAACCGTTCTCCCGCACGTCTTTTTTTCTTAACAATGCCTAGAGGATTTTTAGAGATTTACCTGATACCATAGTGTACGCAACAAGGCAAGGAGATACTTGCGTGGAGCAAAATCGGCAGGCGCTGCCGCGCATGCTTGCCGACCCGTGCTTGACCAAGCGGGCAGGCGTACCGCGATGCAATGGACGATATTTAAGGATTGAAGGAGAGCGTTGCAATGATGAAACGATTTTTGGCCGCGTTGCTGGCCGCGTGCATGCTGACGGGCGCGTTGGCGGGCTGTAAGCCGAAGGCCGAGGAATCTGCGGGCAACACTGCCGTGCCGATGACGGCGGGGCGCTATGTGGAAAGCGAAATTGCCTTGCCCGCGCTTGCGGACGGCGCAAAGCAGATGGTGATTGGCATGCAGACGGAGGCAGGCGCGATATCGATATTCACCATGATCAACCTTGGCGAGGCGGAGGGCTGGCGCTATCGGTATTTCCGTCACACCATCGGAGCCGACGGCACGGTGACGACGGCGGAGGAAACGTGGCTCAATGAGCTGGCGCCGTTTGGCGGCAACGAGATGCGCGTGACCGCGGCGGCGGACGGCACGCTGTACATGACGTTTTCGGATTTCGATGCGCAGAATCAATTGGTTGCGCACATCCTTGTCAGCCGCGACGGCGGCAAAACGGGCATGGAGCTGGCGGGCGACGGCCTGTCCGACCTGGATAGCATCACAAGCTTTGGCGTATTGGGCGATGGCAGCATGGCGGCGGGCAGCTTTTACAGCGGCGTGCTGCTGCTGTTGGATGCCGACGGCAACCGCGTGCAGGAGCTGACAAGCGACAACCGCGGCCCCATCGTCACCGGTGCTGCAAACGGGAATTTTGTGGCGCTGGCTGCGATCGAGGGAAATGTTGTGCGCGTGTACGATTGCACAAGTAAGACCTATCAGGATTATGCGTTTTCATTCTCGGAGCAGAGCTACCCGCAGCTTGCGGTAGCCGGCGACGGCGCGGTGCTGCTTGTGGACAACACGGGCGTTTATCGGCATGCGCCGAACGGCACGCTCTGGGAAAAGCTGGTGGACGGCGAAACGAGCACCCTTGGGCTGCCAAACTTCTACGCGGGCTCGGTCAGGATTGACGAGGAGAGCGCGTATCCCGCCATCTATATCGACGATGTGGAACGGGTGCTGGCGTATCGTTACGATCCCACCGTTACCGCAACGGCGGACAAGGAGCTGACGGTGTTTTCGCTGCGTCCCAACGATACCGTGCGGCAGGCCATTGTGGCGTTCAGCCGCGTCCGAAGCGACGTCAAGATTACCTACACCGTGGCCATGGACAATGCCTCGGGCGGCACGGAGCAGGATTACATCAAATCGCTCAATACGGAGCTGATTGCCAAGACGGGCCCCGATATCCTGATACTCGACGGGCTGCCCATCGATTCCTACATTGAAAAGGACGTGCTCACGGACCTGACGGCGGTGCTTGCGGGCACCGAGCCGATGCAGGAAAACATCCGCGCTGCCTTCCTGCGCGATGGCGCAATATACGCCGTGCCCACGGGCTTTTCGGTGCCGATGGCGGTTGCGGCGGCGGGCACGGAGACGGCGTTTGACAGCCTGCCTAAGCTGGCGGACGCGGCGGAGCAGGCGGGGGACGTGCCGCTGTTGACCAACTGTGCGTTCAGCTTCCGCACGCTCTCGCTGTACCTGATTCAATACTACGGCGACGCATTGCAAAACGGAGATGCCGCCGCGGTGGAGGCGTTTTTGACCGACGCCAAGCGCATCAGCGGCGCCATAGGCTGCACCGCGCTGCTCGGCGCGGGCTGGGATGCGCTGGGCGACATGTCGCAGGACGAACTGTACGAGATGTGCAGCGGCTACATCGGCATGCCGCAGATTGTCATGGCGGTGGGCAACGAGGCGCGGGATATCCTCATGCAGCCGATGGGCTCCGTGCGCGCTTGTATGGAGATGACAGAGGCAGCCGGACGGCTGAATGCATCCATCGTGTCCGTAAACGGCCAGTTTGTGCCCGCAGGCATGGTCGGCGTCAACAAAGCGGGTAAGGAGACGGAGGTCGCCGCCGCGTTTGTGCGGATGCTGCTATCCTACGATGCGCAGGGCGGCAATCAGTATGCCGAGCAGTTCCCCGTCAACGTGCAAGCGCTGAAGGAAATGCTGGCCTATCAAAACGACGGCGTCAGCAGCGGCATGATGCTTTCCGACGGCTCCGAATTTTCCGCAGAATGGCCCGCGAAGGCCTGGCGCGAGCGCATCGGCGCGCTGATCGATACGCTCGACAAGCCGCTGCTGACCGACGCTGCATTGCAGGATATGCTACAAGCGGAGGTGACGGCGTATCTGGATGGCTCCAATACGCTCGCACAGGCGACGGAGCGCATCGGCAGCATGCTTTCGACCTATCTTTCCGAATGATGAGCTATGCGTAAGCAATTGGGACAATTGAAACGGCGGCGGGAGGCAAGGACGGCCCTTGCCTTCCTGCTGCCAAGCCTTGTGGGATTAATGGGGATGTTCTTGGTTCCCACGGCGGATGTGGTGCGGCGCTCGTTCTTTTCGGCCATGGGCAATTCCTTTGTGGGATTTGATAACTATCAAACCGTGCTGGCCAACCGTTCCTTTCGGCTGGCATTGAGCAATACGGGGCGATTCTTGGTCGTGTGCATCCCGCTGCTGCTGGCGCTGTCGCTGGCGGTGGCGCTGCTGTTGTATCGGCAAAGGCGCTTGCAGGATTTGCTGCGCACAACGTATCTGATGCCGCTGGTGGTGCCCGTAACGAGCGTGGTGCTGATTATCCAAACCGTGTTCCAAAAAAACGGCCTGCTGTCGGCACTGTGCGCGGCGTTTGGGAAAGCGCCCGTGGACTGGCTCAACAGCGAATATGCCTTCTATGTGCTGGTGATCTGCTATCTGTGGAAGAACCTCGGCTACAACGTGGTGCTGTGGCTGGCGGGGCTGTCGGCCATCCCCGCATCGCTCTACGAGGCGGCGCGGATGGACGGCGCAACGGGGCGGCAGCGCTTTCGCTATATCACGCTGCCACAGCTGCGGCCCACGCTGTTTATGACGGCGGTGCTGGCATTGATCAATTCCTTTAAGGTGTTTCGCGAGGCGTACCTGGTGGCGGGGCAGTATCCGCACACGAGCATCTATATGCTCCAGCATGTGCTGAGCAACTGGTTTACGAACCTCGACATGCAAAAAATCAGCGCGGCGGCGGTGCTCATTATGGCGGCGATTCTTGTAATCGTGGCGGTGGTGCAGCGCGTATCGGGCGGCAAGGAGGGATTGGAATGAAGGGAACCCGTACGCGGGCTATCCCGCTGGTGCTGCTGTTTTTGCTGGCGCTGTTTGTCTGGATGCCGCTGGCGATGCTGCTTGGCGGCGCGTTGACCCCCACATCGGAGATACGAGAACGCCTGTCGGGCGTGCTGGGCGCATCCAACGCGCTGGCAAGCTGGCAGATGCTGCCGACGCGGCCGACGTTGCGGCACATCGCGGAGCTGATGCTGGATACGCCCGCATTCTATCGGGTATTCTGGAATTCCTGCATACAGGTGCTGCCCGGGGTGGCGGGGCAGATATTGGTGGGCGCGCCTGCGGCGTGGGCGCTGTCGCAGTATCGGTTCCCCGGTCGCAAGGCGCTCAACTGGCTTTACATTCTTTTGATGATACTGCCCTTTCAGGTGACGATGGCTTCGAGCTACATTGTGCTCAATCGGCTCAACTGCATCGATACGCCGCTTGCCATCGTACTGCCCATGACGTTTTCGGCGTTTTCGGTGTTCATCATGAGCAAGTTTTTCGGCAGAATCCCCAAAGATATGCTGGAGGCGGCGCGCATCGACGGCGCGAGCGAGTGGGGCCTGTTCCTGCGCGTCGGCCTGCCGCTGGGGCTGCCGGGCGTGCTGTCGGCGGCGCTGTTGGGCTTTGTGGAGGGCTGGAACGCCGTGGAGCAGCCCATTACGTTTTTAAAAACGCCGTCGCTGTACCCGCTTTCGGTTTTCTTGCCGCAAAGCACCGTGGAGAATGCGGGCGTATCGTTTGTGGCGGCGCTGATAGCGTTGCTGCCCGCGGTGCTGATCTTTTTGATGGGACAGCAGTATTTGGAACAGGGCATCATAGCCTCGGGAATCAAGGAGTAGCATATGGAAACAAACGGCATGGCGGAAACGCCGAAACGGAGCAGGCTGGTCAGGCGCGCGGGAAAGCTGCTGATCGGGTTTTTGGTCATCATGACGGTGCTAACGTATCTGAGCAGGTTCGTCAGCGAGCGGCTGATGGCCAAGGTCAGCACGGGCTATTGCAGCGCGGCCTCGCTGGATGAAAGCGTGGAGGGCACGGGCGTGTGGGCGGCGCGCGAAACGGCGCTGTACACCACCTACTACGCGCGGCGCATCACAAAGGTTTATGTGCGCGTCGGGGAAACGGTATCGGAGGGCGAGCCGCTGTTTGCCTACGATGTGGCCACCGTGGACGGCGGCAAGGAGGTTTCCGACCGCACCGTGCGCGCGGCGGAGCGCGCCGTGAGGAAGGCGGAGGAAGCGCCGGAGAACGCGACGGACGCAGCGTATGCCGCGCATGTGCTGGAAAGCGCGCGGCAGGCGCTGCGCTACGCGCAATTCACCCATGCCCAGACCTACGCCATACAGCACGGCGGCGTGGTGCGCGCCACGTTTTCGGGCACGGTGGCTGCATGCGACCTGGTTGCAGGCAAGGCGTCCGTGGCGGGCAGCACGGGCTTTACGATTGCGCCCAACGGCATTGCGCTGACGCTGACCGTCGCGGAAAAGGAGGCCGGGCGCATCCGCTTGGGAGACGCCGTGACGCTCATAAACGACGGCAAAGCGGAGACGGAGCCGTTGACGGTGGAACAGATGCTGCCGCCCGACGCCGATGGCGAGGTGATGGTCGTATGCACGGGGCTTGGCGGCAGGGAACGGCTGATCGGCGCCAAGCAGGAATGGCGCATCGAAAAGCGCTCCGACCGCTATCAAACCTGCGTGCCCGTCTCCGCGCTGCGGCAGAGCGGGCCCGATACCTACTATGTGCTGGTGCTGGGTGAGAAGCAGACCATCCTTGGCACGCAGCTTGTGGCCGAACGGCGCGAGGTGACGCTGTTGAAGCGCGACAGCAGCCGTGCGGCCGTCGATGGGAACATCGGCGAAAGGGATCGGCTGATTACGGATAGCTCCAAGGAGCTCAAGGATGGCGATTATGTGGCGCTCAACCATGCGTAAGGGGCGTGCGGCAGCCATCATACTGCTGTGCCTTGGCGTATGCATGCTGTGGGCGGATGCGCTGTGGCAGGCGCAGACGCTTGCAGCGCAGTACGATGGCGTCAGCGTGCGCATTGCCGATGCGCCTGTTGCGCATGCGCGGCTGCGGGCGCTGCGAAGCGAGGAAGAACAGGCGGGCTTAACGTGTACCGCCGCATGGACGCGCGGGGAGAAGGCGATGGCTGCCGCGGCCTCCATGGGGACGGAGGCGAAGCTGCGCGTCATTGCCGTGTATGGCGATATGCGGCAGGTGACGCCCATGACGCTGCTTTCGGGCGGCTTTCCCGCCGAGGACGATGCGGACGGATGCCTGATGGACGCAGTCAGCGCGCAAACGCTGTTTCACAGCGTAGATGTGGCGGGCACAAAGGTGACCGTGGGCGAGGTGTCATACACGGTGCGCGGCGTGGTCAAGGGCGGGGAGCCCATGCTGCTGGTGCGCAACGCGGAAGCGGCGTATGAGAACCTGGAGTTTGCGCCCGCCGTGCTCGAAAACGGCAAGGCCGAGGCGGAGGCGTTCCTGCGGCGGCACGCGCTTTCCGAAGACTATATTGTGGTGCAAAACGGTCTGTACGCGCGCATCGCAAAGGGGCTTGTGTGGCTGCCCGTGGAACTGTCGTTGCTTGTCGCGTTTGTGCGGCTGCTGCGCGCTGCGCTTTGCGCATATGTACAACAGGGGCGGCGGCGGGCCGCGCTGCGGCTGCTGGGGGCGGCGGGGTGCGGCACGCTGGCTGGGCTGTTGCTGATCAAAACCTTCTTTTGGCCGCAGGCATTTTTGCCGACCAAGCTCTCCGACTTTGCGTTTTGGGATACGTTGACGGCAACATGGCGGAGCGAGTGGGAGGCGATCGGCCTGATGACGCCGCTGCCCAAGGATGTGCGGTTTTTCCGTGCCATGCGGGCATGCGTTTGCCGTGTGGCGGGCATCATGGTATTGGAAACATGCCTGTGTGTGCTGATAAGCATGGCGGGCGGCCGCGAGAAGAAGCGGTTGAAGGAGGAAGAGTATGCATAAACGGACGACACGGCTTGCGTGGGTGCTGTTTGGATACTATCTGCTGGCGCTGGTGTGGATCATACTGTTTAAGATGAGCTTCTCGCTTGCGCAGCTTGATCGTATCCGCGCCGTGAACCTCATTCCGTTTGCGGAATCGATGTATGCCGATGGCAGGATCAATCGCTCGGAGCTGGTCAACAACATCCTTGTGTTCATCCCTCTGGGCGTCTATCTGTCGGTGCTGTGCGGGCAATGGCCATTTTGGAGGAAGCTGGGGTCAATCTTTGGCGTAAGCCTGCTATTGGAACTGCTGCAATATGCATTTTCCGTTGGAGTATCGGATGTGACCGACCTGATGGGCAACACCCTGGGCGGCGTCATCGGGCTTGGAGTCTATGCGCTGGCGCTGTGGCTTTGCAAGGACAGGGATAAAGCGAACCGCCTGTTTGTCATCCTTGCGTCGATCGGCAGCGCATGCCTGACGGCACTGTTGCTGCTGCTCCTGCGCGGGGGCTGAGAAAAACATCGGTTTCATTACGCTTGAAATCAAACAGAGGCTTCCATATGAAAGCCTCTGTTGTTTCGCTTGCTATGCGGTGGGACGTGTCAGCGGATGCGGATGCTGACACCGTTGACCTCCACGCCGTCGTCGGCGCGGATGAGGATGTACTTTCTGCCGTCGATCAGGCGCGTTTCCACCAGATCGGTGCGCTCGGGGCTGACCTTGATGGAGATGTTGGGCGTGCGCAGTTCAAACTGCTTTTCGTCCACGATGTTGACGGGGTTGAGCGCGGCATTCGGCCCGAACGCATCATCAAACTTCTCCTCAAAAGCGGCCAGGCGCGGCGCGGGCACGCCGCAGGATGCCAGCACGCTTTGTACGGTCTCTTTGGTAATCACAAGCGGCTCGGTTTCCTTGTTGGCCTTGTGCGTTTCGATCAGCTCCGTTAGCTGCTCGTGCACCGTTTGCGCTACCTCATAGCTGCAATCCTCGGATATGGCCTCGGCCAGAATGGCGCCGAAGGTCTCCTTTTGCACCGCAGCGGGCATCGGTACGGGGCTGTTGAACACCGCATCGACGAACGCCTGATGGCTTTCGGACGTGCTGCGGGAATAGTAGACGGCGTTGTAGATGTTGGCGGTGCGCTCGTCGAAGGCGGGGAACAGAAAGCCCAGTTCGGGCGCGGCAACAACGTTGTCCGAAGGGAGGTTTCGAAAGCGGTTTTCGTACGCATAGTAGCTGAGCGACGGCTTGCTCTCCCTGACGGGGCAGATGCTGCACACGATGAACGGGAATTCCTCAAAGGAATCCTCGGATTTTTCCCCGTCCTTGTGGTAGGCGGGCACGCCGTAGTTATCGTAGGCAAGAAGAATCAGGTAGCTGCCGTCGAGCGTTAGGGAGGGGATGACGCGCTGATAAAAGGCCGTGGCGATGTCCGCGTCCTGCAGTGCAGATTTTCGAAGCGCCATGAGCAGGCGGTGTTCCTCGCCCTGCAGCACCTGCTCGTTGGAGAAGGCAATGTCGATCAGATGCTTGCCGATGGTGCCCGAGACGGTCTTTCGGAGGATGGAAAGCACGACGTCGGCCTCCATCAGTGACAGCATGCCGATATTTTGGTAAAACTCGGATACGATCTCCCGCTGCGCGTTGACATAGCATCCGCGGATGCGGACCAGATCGCTCTTTTCCGCGCGAAAACGGCGGCGGATCTCGGCCATTTCTTTCTGATTCATACATAGCTCCATTCTGCTTTATTCAAAACAGTACTATGATAGCAGTCCCCAAATGGCAGGTCAAGCGAAAAACGTCAGCGATCCGCTGTATCGCGTTTGTTGACAAAGAACGCGCGCACGCGCGGCTCGGTGCCGTTTGCGATCTTGACAAAGTTCTCGCGGTGCTTGTACAGTACGACCGCGCTGGCCAGGCTGACGATCAGCACGGGCCGCCAATCTGCCGTTGTGAAGCCGAGATAGATCGGATACGCAAGTACCGTTGCCGCGGAGCCTGCGACGATATAGTCCGTTATCCATGCAAGCGCCGCGGCGCATAGCACCACCAACAGCGTAAACGCCCAGTCCAGCGCGAGCATGGTACCCAGATAGGAGGCATAGCCCTTGCCGCCCTTAAATTTGAGGTAGAAGGGGAATATGTGGCCCAATATGCATGCTGTGCCCGCCACATGCCCGATCAGCGGCAGATGCGGAAACAGCCGCTGCGACACAATCACCGCCAGCACCGCCTTGCCGATATCGTGTATGCAAACGAGAATACCCGCTTTCCAGCCCATCAGCAGCAGGCTGTTGATGGCGCCAAGGTTCCGCGAGCCGCCTGCGCGCATGTCCACGCCCCTGGCCTTGGCGGTATACAGCGCCATGTTGGAACAGCCCAACAGATACCCCAGAATCAGCGCAATGATATACGGCATCGAAAACTCCTCACTTTTCTTGTACGGAAAGACGGCGGTGCAAACAGAAAGCGTACCATACTCCGTTACGATGTTACGATATAGTACATACGGATTTTTCGATTCTGTACAGCCAAGGCGCGTATTCAAAATCGCGTGTTGTTAAGCCTAGCCGATCGCGGCAATGTTTGCCTCGGTCAGGGCCAGGTACGGGACGGCGATCTCCGCGGCGCCGCCAACCCGGGCTTGATACCATGCGTCGTATGCCGCCTGCCCGATGGGCGCAACCGTCTCGTATATGCCGTTGGTCATTACATAGTAGACAAAGCCCGCGCCCTCGGCGTCGATATCGGCGGGGAAGGGATTGCCCTGCGGGTCCGTTTCGGCAAACCGCTTGTCCCATGCGTCCACCATGGCAACAAGCGGATAGCTGTCCGCGGCGGCGTCATATTGATACAGGCTGTACGGCCAGAATGCGCCCGCAAGCCCCTGGTTGTGCGACCATCCCGCTCGGATGACGCCGTTGTCGAAGAACGTCAGCAGCGGGTATTCGGTTAGCTGCGTCCGCAGCAGCATGGTGCTGCCGTCGTAATCGCATATGTACTGCACCTGCCCCGCCATGGGCGCGGTGGTATAGATCAGCAGCAGCTCGTCGCGCCCGTCAAAGTCGATATCGCGGATGGCGAACTGGTTGTCGGACAGGTCGGCGGCGGGGTCGGCGGCGCTGACGCTGCCATCGGGCAGGACGC
>CAZRIT010000008.1:0-8181 GCA_964600225.1 uncultured Oscillospiraceae bacterium
TGTGCTTGGGCTCGCCCACCGACAGCCCGCCGATGCCGTAACCCGGGAAATCCATATCCGATAGCGTCTTTGCGCTCTCGATGCGCAAATCCCTGTACATGTTGCCCTGCACAATGCCAAACAGCGCCTGGTCGCGCCGCGTATGCGCTTTTTTGCAGCGCTCCGCCCAGCGGTGGGTGCGCAGCATGGCCGCGTACGCATAGGCATGCTCGCTCGGGTATGGCGCGCACTCGTCAAAACACATGGCTATATCCGCGCCGAGCGCTTGCTCAATCTCCATCACAAGCTCGGGCGTAAACAGGTGGCGGCTGCCGTCGATGTGCGAGCGGAACGTGACGCCGTCCTCATGGATATCGTTGATGCCCGACAGGCTGAACACCTGAAACCCTCCGCTGTCGGTGAGGATGGGACGGTCCCAGCGCATGAACGCATGCAGCCCGCCCGCCTCCTCCACGATACGGTGACCGGGCCTGAGGTACAGGTGGTAGGTGTTGGCTAAGATGAGGCGCGCGCCCGTATCGCGCACGTCCCGCGGCGTCATGGCCTTGACGGTCGCCTGCGTGCCGACGGGCATGTAGCAGGGCGTTTCCACATCACCGTGCGGCGTATGCAGGATGCCCAGCCGCGCGCCCGACTGTCGGCAGGTTTTGGTATGTTCAAACGAAAATCGATCTGTCATATTTCCTCACAGTATCAGCATGGCGTCGGCCATGTGCATGGCAGGCGTAATCGGCAACGCCATGCCCTAGTCGTTTTCAGTTCACTCACAGTATCAGCATGGCGTCGCCGAAGCTGAAGAAACGGTAGCGCTCGTCGATGGCGTGTTGATACGCGCGCAGCGCTTCCTCGCGCCCCATGAGCGCGCTCACCAGCATCAGAAGCGTCGATTC
Organism: uncultured Oscillospiraceae bacterium; assembly: GCA_964600225.1. GTDB lineage: Bacteria > Bacillota > Clostridia > Christensenellales > CAG-138 > CAZRIT01. Next base: position 891 of record CAZRIT010000008.1, read on the forward strand.
GGGCAGGTGAAAGTTGGTAATCAGCGCGTCCACGGCGCGGAAACGGTAGCCGGGCGTGATATAGATGCCCGTCATGCCCGCCGTGGGGCGCACAAGCCCCGTTTCGTCCGCGGCGCTCTCCAGCGTGCGGCAGGAGGTGGTGCCCACCGCCACGATGCGCCCGCTGCGGGCCCTGGCCGCATTGATGCGCGCCGCCGCCTGCTCGGTCACCTCGATGTATTCCTCGTGCATGCGGTGATCCTCCACGTTCTGCTCCGATACGGGGCGGAACGTGCCCAGGCCCACATGCAGCAGCACATCCACCACATCGGTGCCGCCCGCGGCAATGCGCTGAAGCAACGCATCGGTAAAGTGCAGCCCCGCCGTGGGCGCGGCAGCGCTCCCGCGCTCGCGCGCATAGACGGTTTGGTACCGCTCGCCGTCGTTGAGGCGCTCGGTGATATACGGCGGCAGCGGCATCTGCCCCGCACGATCCAGCACCTGCTCGAAGATCCCGTCGTAGAGGAGCTCCACCAGCTTGCCGCCCTCGGCCGCGGTGTCGCCCAGCACGCGCACGCTAAGTTCGTCCGTCACCGCGTACACGCGCCCTGCCGCCGCACGGCGCGCGGGCCTGGCAAGGCATTCCCAGGTATCGCCCGAGACGCGTTTAAGCAGCAAAAACTCCATCGTCCCGCCCGTATCGGCACGCTTGCCGTAGAGCCTCGCAGGGATGACGCGGGTGGTGTTGCGCACCAGCACATCCGACGGGGTCAGGTACGACGGCAAATCGGAGAAGCTGCGGTCGGCAATCGACCCGTCCGCACGGTTGTATACGAGCAATCTCGACTGCGCGCGCTTCCGTATGGGCGTCTGCGCAATCAGTTCATGCGGCAAATCGTAGTAAAAATCGCTGGTTCGCAATGACAAATTCCCTTCACTGATGCAAATACGCTAGTATTATAGAGGGTTTGCGGGGGAATTGCAAGCCGTGCCGCGCCATGGCCGCCGCCCATGCGGCCGATATCGTTCTTTTGCGGCAGAAAGCCGCATAGGATAGGCAAGGGTGAAACCAGAACTTGTTTGTATGCGAAACGCTACCGGGAGGATGGAATGATGCGTATATGGGTTATTAAACGAAAGACGCTGCTCATTTTGGCAGTCATCGCGGCGATCATCATACTGTTAACGGCATTTTTGGTTGTGCGGTGCCAATCGGCCAACGCCGCATCAACCGTGAGCGCCGCGGCCATTGAGGAATATGAGCTGAACGTGCTGGCGGGCAAAAAGCGCGAGCTGCCCGTCTATGCCGTGGCCAGGAGCGATCAGGCCGTGGCGCTGACCATCGACGCGGCCTGGGAGGACGACAAAACCGACTTCATCCTGGAAACGCTTCAAAAGCACGACGTCAAGGCGACGTTCTTTCTGTGTGGCGTATGGGTGGAGGCGTACCCCGATCAGGTCAAGGCCATCGCCGCAGCAGGGCACGAGATCGGCAACCATTCGCTTTCCCACCCGCACATGAACCGTCTGGACGCCATCGGCGTGCAAAAGGAAATCAGCGACCTGGACGACAAGATCGAGGCGCTGACGGGCAAGCGCTGCACGCTGTTTCGCGCGCCGTACGGGGAGTACAACGATACCGTCATCCGCGCCGTGCGGGACATCGGCTACGAGCCGATCCAATGGAACCTGGATACCATCGACTGGAAGCCCGAGCGCAGCGCCGATACCATACTCAATGCGGTGCTGCCGGGGCTGACGGGCGGCAGCATCATCCTCTGCCACAACAACGGGTATCAAATTGAAAACTACCTGCCCGCGCTCATCGAGCAGACGCAGGAGAAGGGGTTTTCGTTTGTCACGGTATCGGAACTGCTGCTGACGGGCAGTACGACAATCGACGCCAACGGCGTGCAGCAGCCCGCCAAGGAAACGCCCGCGCCCACGCCTGCCCCCACGCCCAAGGCAACGCCCGCGGCGGCATAGCGGCACCGTTACAGCGTTGTATCGCAAAGATTCCTCGTCGCTGCGCTTCTCGGAATGACACGGGTGTGTGCTGCGCGCCTCGGAACGACAGACAAACCCGTGTCATGCCAAGGTGCAGCCGAAGCATCCGCCCCGCCGCAGCGGATGACACCAAAGCATATTGTCATGCAGAAGGCCGCAGCCGCAGCATCCGTCCCGCCGCAGCGGATGACACCAAAGCACATTGTCATGCAAAAGGCAGCAGCCGAAGCATCCGCCCCGCCGCAGCGGAGCGTAAAAAGAGCCGCCATATGGCGGCCCTTTGTATGTGCGCTTATTCCAAAAAATCCTTCAGGCGCTTGCTGCGGCTGGGGTGGCGGAGCTTTCTGAGCGCCTTGGCCTCGATTTGGCGGATGCGCTCGCGCGTGACGTTGAACTCCTTGCCAACCTCCTCGAGCGTCCTGGCCTTGCCGTCGTCCAGCCCGTAGCGGAGCCTGAGCACCTTGGCCTCGCGCGGGGTGAGGGAGTCGAGCACGTCCATGAGCTGCTCCTTTAAAAGCGTCACCGCCACGGCCTCCGCGGGCGCGGGCGCGTCGTCGTCGGGGATAAAATCGCCCAGGTGGCTGTCGTCCTCCTCACCGATGGGCGTTTCCAGCGAGATCGGCTCCTGCGCAATCTTGATGATTTCGCGCACCTTATCCTCGCTGATGCCCATCTCGCGCGCAATCTCATCGGGCCGCGGATCGCGCCCGTATTCCTGCACAAGCTGGCGGCTGACGCGGATGAGCTTGTTGATGGTCTCCACCATGTGCACGGGGATGCGGATGGTGCGCGCCTGGTCGGCAATGGCGCGCGTGATAGCCTGGCGAATCCACCACGTTGCGTAGGTGGAGAACTTGTAGCCCTTGCGGTAGTCGAACTTTTCCACCGCCTTGATCAAGCCCAGGTTGCCCTCCTGGATCAGATCCAGAAACAGCATGCCGCGGCCCACATAGCGCTTGGCGATGGAAACGACCAGCCTGAGGTTTGCCTCGGCCAGCTGCTGCTTGGCCTCCATGTCGCCATCGGCCATGCGCTGGGCGATTTCGACCTCCTCGTTGGCGCTCAGCAGCGATACCTTGCCGATCTCTTTGAGATACATGCGCACTGGATCGTCGATGTTGATGCCCTCGGCCGTGGTGAGCACCGCCTCGATCTCCGCGATTTCCTCGTTGATATCGGGCTGGATTTCGATTTCCTCCACCACGTCGATGTTCATGGCCTCGATGTGATCGTAGACCTTTTCGATCTGCTCCTGATCGAGGTCCAGCTCCTCCAGCGCGTCCATGATCTCCTTATAGGTAAGCATGCCCTTGGTCTTGCCGTTTTCCAGCAAGTCCTTGATCTTTTGGGCACGCAGTTCCTTCTGTTCCTCTGTCCCCTTCGCTTTCGTCATATCCCTCGCATCTCCCTGTTCCATTTTTGTATTTGATCCAGCCGCCGCATCCGTTCCTCAGTATCCAGCCCGGGCTCGCCGAGCGATTGCGACAGCTCCTGTATCCGTTCGTTCAAATCGTACCTGCGCATGCGGCGCAGGCAATCCTGTACCGTTCTGGTCGGGTCGGACAATGGCGTATCGTCCTTTAGCACCGCGCCCGCCGCCGCCGCGTCCGCGCGCTCCATGCCCGCAATGATGGCCGCGGCGTTGGGCTGCTGCCCATTGGCATACGCTTCCCGAATGGCGGCAAACATCGTGCGGTGGGCCTTGGATTGCAGCAGCGCCTCCGCCCCGTCCTTCACCGCCTGCTCGGCGGCGGATTTGTCCGTCAGCATGGCGGCCAAAAGTGCCGTTTCCGCCCGCATGCGTTCGGTTTCCGCCTTCGTACCCGTGTTTTCGTAATGTTTCCACGGCGCGTTCGTCCTATGCAACGCCTGTTTGGCAGTACCCGCCGAGCCGCCCTGCGCCTGCAGCGCTTCCACGGGATAGCCCGTGCGCTTGGCAAGCTGCCGATAGTAGCGTTCCTGCTCGATGGGCTGCAAGCCCGCGATAAAGCGGCAGGCTTCCATGGCAAACCGCTCGCGCTCATTTTCGCGGTCAAGCGCATAGGCGCGCGCCATGCTTTCCAGCTTGAACGCGTTGAGGGTCAATGCCTCGTCCTTGAGGCGGTCGAACGCCTCGCGCCCGTGCGTTCGGATGAATTCATCGGGATCGAGCGCATCGGGAAACACGATCACTCGCACGCTTAACCCCTCGTTGGAAAGGATATCCAGCCCGCGTATGGTGGCGGCCTGTCCCGCGGCGTCGCCATCGTAGGCGATGTAGACGGTTTCCACATAGCGCTTGATCAGCCGCGCCTGCTGCACCGTCAGCGCCGTGCCGAGGCTGGCCACCACGTTGGTTACGCCCTGCTCGTACAGGCCGATGACGTCGGTATACCCCTCCACCATCACTAGATCCGTCGGCTTGCCGCCCTTTTGGAGGTTGAGGCCGTAGAGGTTGTTGCGCTTGTTGTAGATGGGCGTATCGCCCGTATTGATATACTTGGGCTTGGTATTGTCCAATACCCTTGCGCCAAAGCCCAGCACGCGGCCGCCGGTGCCGACGATAGGGAAAATCACGCGGTTGCGGTAGGCGTCGTAGACGGAATTCTTGGATTGGTTGAACACCAACAGCCCCGCGTCCAGCAGCTCCTGCTGCGTAAACCCCTTGTCGAACAGGTAGGTTTTGAGCGCGTTCCATTCGTTGGGCGCAAAGCCGATGCCAAAGCGCTTGACGGAATCCGACGTGATGCCGCGCTGCTTGAGGTAGGCCCGTCCCTCGCCCCCGAGTGCGCCCAAAAGCGTTTCCATAAAAAAGCGGGCCGACAGCTTGCACGCCTCGTACAGGCGCTCGCGGTAGGCGCGCGCGCGCTGCATCTCGGCGTCGTCCACCTCGTCGGGCATCTGCATGCCCGCACGCTCGGCCAGAAACCGCACCGCATCGCCAAACGGCAACCGCTCCACATCCATCACAAACTGGATAACCGTGCCGCCCGCATGGCAGCCGAAGCAGTAGAACAGCTGCTTATCGGGCGATACGGAAAAAGAGGCCGTCTTTTCCCCGTGCATGGGGCAAAGCCCCCACAGCCGACGCCCCTTCGGTTTGAGTTCGACATACGAGGACACCACGGATACAATGTCGTTCCTGGCAATCAGCTCGTTGAGCCAGCTTTCCGAAAATGCCATCCGTCCGTCCTTTCCTTTGTCGTTTGCTACTCACCTTTATTCGACAAACTTCATCCGTTTCCTGCTTCCATCCAGGATTTGGGCACAAATAATCTTTCGTAATCGCGTATGGCATAGTTATCCGTCATGCAAGCGATGTAATCGGTCACGATGCGTTCCGCGCCATCCTCGCTAAGATGCATCAAAAAATCGTTGGGCAGTTGCTCAATGTGCGTAAGATAGTGGTTGAACAGTTCTTCAATTACGCGCTTGGCCTTCTCCTCCTCGCTCTTGGCGACGGGGTTTTTGTAGACATGCTCGAACATGAACGTGCGCAGCAGCTCAAACTGCTCGTACACGCTTTCCGACATCCTTAGCGCAGGCCGATCGTAGCTTTGCTCCACGATATCCCGTATCATGGTATCGATGCGGCGGCTGTGGCTGTGGCCCAGCACCGCAACGCAGCAAGCGGGCAGGTCGCTTTCCTTGAGCACGCCCGCGCGGATGGAATCGTCAATATCGTGGTTGATGTAGGCAATGCGGTCGGCAAACGATACGGCATACCCCTCCAATGTGCAGGGCGTGCCGCTGCGCTTGTGGTGCAATATGCCGTCGCGCACCTCGTAGGTCAGGTTCAGCCCCGCGCCGTCGTTTTCCAGCTTTTCCACCACGCGCAGGCTTTGCACATTGTGCACAAAGCCGCTCGGGTTGAGCCTGTCCAGCACATCCTCGCCCGAGTGCCCGAACGGCGTGTGCCCCAGGTCGTGCCCCATGGCGATGGCCTCGGTCAAATCCTCGTTGAGGCGCAGCGCGCGCGCAATGGTACGCGCAATCTGCGATACCTCCAGGGTATGCGTAAGCCTTGTGCGGTAATGATCGCCCTGCGGGGACAAAAACACCTGCGTTTTATGCTTGAGGCGGCGGAAGGATTTGCAGTGGATGATGCGGTCCCGATCGCGCACAAAATCGGTGCGGATGGGGCACGGCTCCAGCGCCGCCGCACGCCCAAGGCTATTTTGGCTGAGCGTGGCATAGGGGGAAAGCGTTTCCGCCTGCAAGCGCTCGTAGTATGCGCGCGGGCACTCCAAATCGGTCATATGCTCCATCGTAGCCCTTCCTTTTCCATTCTTCCGTACAATTGTTCAATACGCCGTAGCGGCGCATTTTCCTTTTTTTCGCATCTTTTTTGTTGCAAACAAAACAACCCGTCCGCAAACACGGACGGGCCCGAACTTCCAAAGAAGCCCCTGGGATTGTCAAGGGGCCGCGCCCCTTGACTTACATTCCGGCTTTGGCGGCTTTGCCGCCGAAACGGATCGCCCCATGTGGGCGGTTTCCCCGTGCGTTTTGCCGCCCGCGCCTGCAAGGCGCAGACAAAACGCGGTTGATCCGTCAAAAACAACGTTTTTGACGGACAGCGGCCCGTCCGCAAACACGGACGGGCCGCTGAAACATACGGGTTACTCCTCGGCGTCCTTGCAGTCGCAGCCGCAGCCGCATTCGCAGGTGGAAATATCCAGCTCGATGGCTTCGTTGCAGTTGGGGCAGATGAGCCCGTCCTCGTTATCGATCATGTCGGCGTCAAAATAGACCGTCTCGCCGCAGTGCGGGCAGTCGATTTCAACAAAATCGTCCTCGTCGAACGCATCGTCGTCGCATTCGCAGCAATCGCAATCCTGCTCGATCTGCTCCACTTCGTCGTACAGATCGTCCACGCAATCGGACAGATCGTCGATCACCTCGTCCTGCTCCTCGAGCTGCTCGGCGATGGCGCCGAGTACCTCAATGATGCCCTTCATCAATTTGCCGTTGGGATCCTTATCGATCTCCAGTCCGTCGGCCAAGCCGTCCAGATAGGCTACTTTTTCAGAAATATAGCTCATGGTCATTTCTCCTTTTTCTGCTGTGTTGTTCCACGCAAATAGTATGTGCCGATTCGGCCGCTATCAGCCCTACGCACGCTCCATGTATTCGCCCGTTCGCGTATCCACGCGGATGCGGTCGCCCTCGTTGACAAACAGCGGCACATTGATTTGATACCCCGTTTCCAGCGTGGCGGGCTTGGTTGTGCCCGTGGCGGTGTCGCCCTTGAAGCCGGGCTCGGTCTCGGTAACGGTCAGCTCCACAAAGTTGGGCGCTTCCACCGAGAACGGCGCATCCTTGA
>CAZRIT010000008.1:8191-44778 GCA_964600225.1 uncultured Oscillospiraceae bacterium
ATCCTTGAAGAAGCGCACCTTCACGTTTTCGTTTTCGACGATGAAGTTGATGGCCTCCTCCACCTGATCGTGGTTCAGGGGGATTTGCTCGTAGGTTTCCACGTCCATAAAGTAGTACAGCTCGCCGTCGGAATACAGGTACTGCATTTCCTTGGTTTCGATATGCGCCTTGGGATACTTGTCCGTGGGCGAGAACGTGCGCTCCAGCACGGCGCCCGTCATGACGTTTTTCAGCCTTGTGCGCACAAACGCAGCGCCCTTGCCGGGCTTGACATGCTGAAAGTCCGCGATCGACCAGACCTGTCCGTCGATCTCCACCGTTACGCCCTTGCGAAAGTCACCTGCCATGATCATAGCTTCATTTCCTCCGATTTTTGGTATTGTTCGTTATGTTATAAAATAATCAGTTGTTTATCGGTTGAGCAGAGGTTGATGCAGCCGCCCTCGGTAACCACGCAGCAATCCTCAATGCGCGCCCCGCAGAATCCCTCGATATACACGCCCGGCTCGATGGTGATGGTCATGCCCGCTTCCAGAATATCCTTACTGGTCGTGGCCGCGCGCGGCGGCTCGTGAATCTCCAGCCCGAAGCCATGCCCCAGCCCGTGCCCGAAGTTTTCGCCAAAGCCCTTTTGGGTTAAATAATCGCGCGAAACCGCATCCAGAGCCTTCCCCGAAATGCCCGCGTGCAGCGCTTCGACGGTGCGCAGCTGCGCATCCAGCACGCATTGGTAGATGTGCTTTTGCTCGGCGTCAACGTGCCCCACGGCAACGGTGCGCGTCATATCGGAGCAATAGCCGTCGGCCTTGCAGCCAAAGTCCATCACGATCAAATCGCCGTTTGCAATTTTCCGATTTCCGGGAATCGCATGGCACATGGCGCCGTTGGGCCCCGCGGCAATGATGGCGTCAAACGACGGCCCCTCGCTGCCCGCAAGCCCGCAAAGGTACGTCAGCTCCGCGGCCAGCTCCCGCTCGCTCATGCCGACCTTGATGCGCGGCAGCACCTGCATAAAGGCCTTATCCGCATAGCTTTGGGCCTTTTTGAGGCTTTCGATCTCGGACGCGGATTTGATCAGGCGCGGCGCGTGCAGCTCGGCCCCAAACGGCTTCCACTGCACCTGAAAATCGCTGTATAGCGCAAAGCGGGCCACCGTCATACTGTCCTGCTCAAAGCCGACCGTCTTGCAGCGATCCTCCGAAAGCACCTGCCGTATGACGTCGCGCTGGGCGGCATAGCCCGCCTCGATCACCTCGGCGCAGTCGCCGCACAGCTCCCTGGCCTGTATGGTATAGCGAAAATCCGTCACCAAAACACAGCCGCTGTGCGTGATGATCACCGCGCACTCGTCGCTGGTAAAGTTGGTGTAGTAGCGGATGCCCACGGCGCTTGTAACAAGCACCGCGTCCAGCCCCGCGGCCGACATGCTTTTCCGAAGGATGGTTTGTCTGGTCTTCATAACTCCTCATATTCTACCATAGGATGCGGGCTTCAACAAGCCTATTTATGGTAAAGTTGTTTGGTTGCGTACTGCGGCTCGGAGGTAAGATTGACCCCGAGCTTTCGGAACGTATCGGTATCCACGCGCGACAGTATGACGGACGAGTGCGCCTCGCACCCCCGAAGCCGCGGCAGCTGCGCCAGCGCCAGCGCCGCCGTGGGGTTGGTGGCCGCGCTGATGGACAGGGCAATCAGCACCTCGTCGGCGTGCAGCAGCGGGTTGACGCTGCCAAAATCCCGCACCTTGAGCGTTTGAATGGGCTCGATGAACAGCGGCGTAATCAGGTCGATTTCGTGATGAATGCCTGCCATGGTCTTCAAAGCGTTGAGCAGCGCGCCCGCGGACGGGCCCAGCAGCGTGCCTGTTTTGCCCGTAATCATGCGGCCGTCGTCCAGTTCGATAGCAAAGGCGGGCTTGCCCGTCTCCTCTGCACGGCTGAGCGCCGCTGCCGCAACGGGCCGATCATCGCAGGATACGCCGCAGCGGTTCATGATCATCTCGGCCTTGATTACCTGCGTTTCGGGCACCAGCCCGCGCTTGGCGCCGCAGCGCGCGTTGTAATAGCGGCGCACGATCTCCTGCGCGGCGGCCTTTCGCACGGCAGCGTCGTCGAATATGCAATACCCCGCCATGTTCACGCCCATATCGGTGGGCGATTGGTACGGGCATGTCCCCAGAATTCTGGTAAACATGGTGTTGAGCACGGGGTAGGATTCCACATCGCGGTTGTAGTTGACGGTCGTTTTGCCGTACGCCTCCAGATGGAACGGATCGATCATGTTCACGTCGTCCAGATCCGTGGTGGCCGCCTCGTACGCCAGATTGACGGGGTGCGCCAGCGGCAGGTTCCAGATGGGGAACGTCTCGAACTTGGCATAGCCCGCGCGCACGCCGTGGCGGTATTCGTGATACAGCTGCGACAGGCACACCGCCAGCTTCCCGCTGCCGGGGCCGGGCGCCGTGACGACCACGAGCTTGCGGGTGGTGTGAATATAGTCGTTCTTTCCGAAGCCCTCGTCGCTGACGATCAGCGGCACGTTGGCGGGATAGCCTGCGATGGGATAGTGCCGATAGACGGGGATGCCCAGACGGGTCAGCCGCGCGGCAAACTTATCCGTGCCCGCCTGCCCGCTGTAGCGCGTGATGACCACGCCGCCGACATACAAGCCCTTGTCGTGAAACGCGTCAATCAGGCGCAGCACCTCGGCGTCGTAGGCGATATCCAAATCGTTGCGGACCTTGTTGCGCTCGATATCGCCCGCGTAGATGGCAATGATGATCTCCGCCTCGTCCCTGAGCTTGGCAAGCATGTTGACCTTGGAATCGGGCAAGAACCCGGGCAGCACGCGCGCGGCGTGATAATCGTCGAACAACTTGCCCCCAAACTCCAGATATAGCTTGTCCCCAAACTGTGCAATGCGTTCACGGATGTGCTCGGACTGCAAGGAAACGTACTTTTGATTGTCAAATCCACATAATTTCATGTATTGCAGTATAACACTCATCCGTTCGTTCTGGCAAGCGCATCGTGCAGTTTGGAGAGCGCTTTCTTCTCGATGCGCGACACATAGCTGCGCGATATCCCCATCAGCTCCGCCACCTCGCGCTGCGTGGCGCGGTTGCCGCCGTAGAGGCCGAAACGCATCACCACCACCGTGCGCTCCCGCTTGGTCAGCCGTTCCTTGAGCGCGCGGCCGATGTGCGCCGCGTCGATGCGCCGATCCACCTCGTTGACCACGATATCGGGATCGGTGCCGATGATATCGGCCAGCAGCACATCGTTGCCGTCGCTGTCGGTGCCGATGGGCTCCATCAGCGACAGCGCCGATACCTGCCTGCGCTCGGCGCGGATGCGCATGAGGATTTCATTTTCCACACAGCGCCCCGCATAGCCCGCCAGCGACACGCCCTTGGTGGGATCGTATGTCGATACGGCCTTGATCAGCCCGATGGTGCCCACGCTGATGACGTCGTCGCTGTCGCGGCCCGCCTTGATATATTTTTTTGCAATGTGCGCAACCAGCCGCAGGTTGTGCTCGATGAGCACCTTCCTGGCGTCGTCGTCGCCCGACAGCATGCGCTCCACATACATGCGCTCCTGCTCCATGCTCAGCGGCGCGGAGAACGCCCCGAAGCACCCCACATACGCGGCCAGAAACACCAGATCGCTCAAATACTGCAATAGCTGCACAGCCGTTTCCCTCCCGTTCGACACATTCCGCTACTGCATGGTATGCCGATGCGCCTTTGTCCCATGCGTGCAAATGCATTCGACCTCTTTTTTGGCAAGCATTGCGCATATGCTTGACGGGGCACGGTACGGCCGTGTTGACAGTTCCCGACAAATACGGCTATACTGATGCATATAGATATCGGGAAAGCAGGAGGCGAGCGGTATGAAGCAAACGGACGACCTGAGCGGGCGCGACGCGCGCGTACCCGTGCCCGAAACGGACGAGGCGCGCAGAGCGGCGCTCATTGCGCACGCCGAAAACGGCCGCCTGCGACAGGCCGCGCCCGACGGGAACGCCTGCGCCGACGAAGCGGAGCCCAAGCGAAAGCGCAGCCGCCGCTTCCGCCGTTTCCGCCGCAAGCTGATATTCTGGCTGATTGTTCTGATTGTATTGGTCATCGCCGCGCTGATACTGTACCCGCGCGTGCGCAGCTTTTTGACGCCAAGTTTTGACATACAGGTGCCCGATTCCCTGAGCGGCCTGCTGCCCGACGAGGAGATGGGCTACAGCAGCATCGATTTTACCGACGCCATCCTGGGCGAATCCATCGTGCAGCGCAAGCTCATCGTGCTGGAGCAGGAGATTACCGTGACCAGCCAAATTTCCCAGGCGCTGGCCAACGTGACGCTGTTTCAAAAGACCAAGATCATCCGTTCCCACGGCACAGGGCAGTATACGGTGGACCTGATGACGCTGCAGGCAAGCGACATCACCGTTTCGCACGAAACCGCGCTGATTACCGTGCGCATTCCGCACACGGTGCTGGATAAGGTGACCGTACAGCTTGACAAAACGGAGTTTGAGGATACGCAGCGCAACTGGCTGGCGTTCGGGGACATCAAAATGACCGTCGAGCAGCAGCAGATGCTGGAGGAAAGCGTCTACACCGCCATGCAGGAAAAGCTTTCGCAGCCGCAATTGTTCACCAAAGCCGATGAACAGGCCATTTTGCAGGTGCGGGAGCTGTTCCAGTCGGTCGTTGGCGCGCTGTCGCCCGAGTATGTGGTGAAGGTGGTCATGGACTGAGCGTCCGCCCCCATCAGGCGATATGAAAAGGCCATGCTTGTATCAAAGCATGGCCTTTGCTTTACGGGCACGCTTATTTCTTTCTCATGCGGCGCGGCGGCGGCGCGGGCTGCTCCGCTTCGGCATCGTCGTCGTCATACGGGTATTCGTCGTCGTCCGCCGTTTCGCCATCCGGATACAGGTTCTCCAGTTCATCGTAGAACAGAGGCGCGGGCGCATCCGCCGTTTCCCCGTCGTAATCCTGCTCGTCGTAGGCTTCCTCGTCGCCATACGGCTCCGCATCGTCATCGTAAGCATCCTCGCCGCCCGCCGTCAGCGCGCGCATCGCGGCTTCGGGCGCTTGCTCGCGCGCCTCGGCAATCCGCATCAAAATCGCCGCGGCAACGGCGATGAGCGCCACGATGGTACACACAAACACCACAACGTTTCGCACGGTATAGACCGTGGACAACGCGCGCATGGCCACGACGGAACGCCCGTCCACCGTCTTTTTGACCGACAGCACGCCGCCGTCGGTCACCGCGCCGTCGGGCGCATCGCTTTGGTCGATGACCACCGCATCCTTGATAAACGACATGTCCGCCATCACGCGCTCGGGCGAGGCAAGCCGCACCAGCATCGCCGCCGCTTCGTCCCTGCATGCCACCAGCACGCAGCCCGCGCCGTCGGTATCCGTGCGCGGCACGCAGGCGTACACCAGCGACGCATCGGCCGCGTCGAGCTGCGATACCTCCTCGGCAGGGTCTGCAACGGCCCGCTGCATCCAGTCATACCGGGCATCCGTAAACAGCATGGCGCCCACCCTTGCCGCATCCGATGAAGCAACCAGCGTCCCTTCGTAATCGGCCACGTCCACGCGCTCCATGCCAAGCTGCGCGCACAGCGCCTGCAGCGCATCGGTATTCAACAGCGCATCGTCATGTTCGATAAAGCGCGTGACGGCGCGCGCCTTGCTCATGGCCGTGGCGCGCGAGGCCTCCTCCACCAGCTTGACGTCCTCGCCTGCCGCGTCCATCTTGGCAAACGCCGCGTCAATCAAGGCGGTCAGGTCGGCAATCGCGGCCTGCTCGGCACTTTTGGTCATAGGCACATACGCAACGACAATGGCTATGGCAAACATCGCCAGAATGATCCAGATCAGCCATGCGGATAAAAACTTTCTCATGGGGTGTATTTCCTCCATCGATCGGCAACGCGGCCTTGTTTCACATTATATCGTATTGCGGCAAAAGGAACAAGTTGTCAATGCGCGTCGGTTCGTGCTATACTTTTTTCATGTTGCGGAATGATCAAAACAAGCGTGTTCTCTCCCTGTCGCTGTGCCTAACGGTGCTTGCGGCACTGTTTTTGCTGCTCCTGGCGCGCGCGCCGTACGGGTTCGACTGGACGGATGAAACCTACTACTCCGTGCTGCCGTATCGGTTTGTGCTGGGCGACCGCCCGATACTGGATACCTGGGAGGTGCACCAGTTTTCGGGGCTGATTGCGCTGCCGTTTATGCGGCTGTATCTGCTCATCACGGCGGGCGACATGACGGGCGTTATGCTGTATTTTCGGTATGTGTTTTTGGTCATACAGTTTTTGATTGCGGTATATGCATTCTTCGTGCTGCGCCGCCAAATCGGCAACGTGCCCGCCATGCTCGGCGCGGGCCTGTTTTTGATGCACACGCACTACGGCATCAACAGCTTCTACTACAACACCATGGCGCTGATGTTTCTGGTGCTGTCGGCCCTGTTGCTGTTTGACGCGGAGGATGCGGGTAAGCCGCGGCTGAGAAACGCGCTTGCGGGCCTAAGCTATGCGCTGTCGGTGCTGGCATATCCGTATCTTTTGCTGGCGCTGCCCGTGTACCTGGTCTATTGGGCTTTGCGCATCCGCAGGGCAAAGGGCGAAGCGCACCGCCTCCGCCCCGCGGCATGGTTTGTGTCGGGCGGGATTGTCGCAGCGGCGGCCGTATGCATTTATATCGTATCCCGCTCGTCCGTCGGCGAGGTGATTGCCAACTTTGGTTATCTCTTGACCGACCCCGATCACGAAAGCATCCGCGTGCTCGACGTGATGCTCTCCTACCTCAACGCAACCCGCGTGCTCTTTGGCCCCACCTGCTATGCCGCCGCCGCGCTGTGCGCATACGGGTTTGCCACCTGCTTTGTGCGTAACCCCAAAAAACAGGCGAATTTGAGAGCGTATGGCCTGATGGCGGCCGTTGCGGTCATCGCCATGGGCGTGATTTGGGTCATCCCCTACGACTACCCCAACATCCACAAAATCAATCTGGCAGCCATGACCGTTGCGCTGGTTGCGCCCGCGCTGTACTTCCTGTCGGGCCGCAAACCGGGCCGCGGCATCCTGCTGTTCTTTCTGGGCACGGCGTTGTCGGTTGCGGTGCAGATTGGCAGCAACACGCGCATCCGCGCATCGTCGGGCATGATGCTGCCCGCGTCCGTGGGCGCGCTGATGTACCTGTTTCAATGTCTGGACGACCTGCCCGACGCAGCCAAAAAGCGCATGCTCAAGACCTTTGCCACGGTGGTTTGCTCCGCGCAGCTGTTGCTCACCGCAGGCTTACGGATGATGACTGTCTACCGCGACGCGCCCATTGAGCAACTGACCGCCACCATTGCCGACGGCCCCGCCAAGGGCATCCGCACCACGCCCGCGCACGCGGCGCACCTGGAGGACGTTTGCAGCGCTTTCCTGTCCCATGCGCCCGCCGAAGGCACGGTGCTGGTCAGCTATCTGTTCCCGTACGCATATCTGTTGACCAACCTGCCGCCCGCCACGCCCTCCACCTATAACATGCCCCTGCAAAGCCCGTGGCTGATGCAATATTATGCGCTGCATCCCGAGCGCAAGGCGACGTATGTGTTTGTGCTAAGCGACAACCCCGGCTCCGATTCGAGCGCCGCCTACTATGCCGACGGTCTGGCGCAGTTGACCGCCGACACGCGCTATACCGTCACCGAGCTGCCCGTGGGCGCTTTTGGCGTGATCGATGGCGTGATCGAATAGGAAAACGACAGCCTGCCAACTCAACGCTGCGTTGCTATGCAGCGTTGGTTTTCTTTGCTATCATGGGGTCATACGGGAGGAAGGCGTATGGATTCGGAAAAGATCGGCGGTTTGATCCGCACATTGCGTCGGCAAAGGGACATGACGCAGCGGCAGCTTGCCGAAAAGCTGTTTATCAGCGAGCAGGCCGTGTCCAAATGGGAGTGCGGGCAGGGCTGCCCCGACGTATCGCTTTTGACGAAGCTGTCGGAGCTGTTCGGCGTGCCCGTCGAGCAGTTGCTCAACGGACAGCTCTCCGAAAACGACGCCGTGGGAGGAAACATGAAGAAAAGCCGCTACTTTGTTTGCCCCGTGTGCGGGAGCATCACCGCAACCACGGGCGAAGCGGACATTGCCTGCTGCGGCAGGCGGCTGGAAGCGCTCATTGCCAAAAAGGCGGACGAAGCGCAAAAGCTTTCCGTCGAATCCATTGACGGCGACCGATACGTTTCAAGCGGTCACCCCATGACCAAGGCGCACTACATCTCGTTTGTGGCGTTTGCCACGGGCGATCGGGTGCAGCTTTACAAGCAATACCCAGAGTGGAACCTGCAACTGCATATTCCCGAGCGCTCCCACGGCATGCTGCTGTGGTACGATACCCGGGATGGGCTGTTCTACCAATTGGTATAGGCAAGGCACACCGCGCGCTCGGCCGCATCCAAACCCAAACACAGCCAAACGGGCGTTCGTCCCCGCCGCGCAATCCGTGCGGCACGGGGCGGACGCCCGTGGTTCATGTCGGTTATGGCTTGGTTTACAGCTTCGACGCGGCCAAGTGATCCAAATACAGCTCCGCATCGGGATGCAGCTGCAGCACGCTGGCGGGCACCTGCTCGGTCACGGGGCCGTTGACGACGCGCTCCATGATGGGCGCCTTGCCCTCGCCGATGGCAATCAGTATAATCGCGCGCGCGTTCATGATGGAGCGGATGCCCATGGTGATGGCGTGCGTGGGCACCTCGTCGAGGTTTTGGAAGAAGCGCGCATTGGCCGTGCGCGAGGACTCGGTCAGGGCAACCTTGTGGGTTAGCGACCCAAACGGCGTACCCGGCTCGTTGAACGCGATGTGGCCGTTGTGGCCGATGCCCAACAGTTGCAGGTCGATCCCGCCCGCTGCGGCGATGGCCTGTTCGTAATCGGCCGCGGCCCGCTCGGTATCGCCCAGCCCGCACGGCACATGCGTGCGCGCCATGGGGATATCGATGTGGTTGAACAGGTTGTCGTTCATGAAATAGCGGTAGGACTGATCGTGCGTGCCCTCCAGCCCGATGTATTCATCCAGGTTGAACGACGTGGCGTCTTTGAACGAGAGCTTGCCCGCCTTGTTGAGCTTAATCAACTGCTGATACAGGCCCACGGGCGTGCCGCCCGTTGCCAGACCCAGCACGGCTTTGGGCCTGTCGTTGAGCAATTTGACGTACCGCTCGGCGGCAATTTCCGCAAGGCGTTCGGGCGTATCGATGATGATCTTCATACGGTTCTCCTTATTGCTTGTTGAGGCTTTGCAGCGTCATCAGCGCCTGATTGGCCACGTTTTCCGCCGTAAACCCAAACTTTTCAAACAGTGTGGCAAACGGCGCGGACGCGCCGAACGTATCGATGCAAACGCACCTTCCGTCCAGCCCCGTATACCGATGCCAGCCAAACGATGCGCCCGCCTCCACGGCCACGCGCGCGCGCACGGCGCTCGGCAGCACATACGCCTGATACGATGCATCCTGCTCGTTGAACAGCTCCATGCACGGCACCGAGACCACGCGCGCATGGACATCCTTGGTTTTTAGTAGCTCCTGCGCTTTACAGGCAATCTCCACCTCGCTGCCGCTGGCCATGAGGATGACGTCGGGCCTGCCGTTTTCGGCGTCGCGCAGCACATACGCGCCGCGATAGGCGCCCGTGCCCGTTTCGGCATACTGCGGCAGGTTTTGGCGCGTCAGCGCAATGGCGCTCGGGCGGCCGCTCTCCAATGCGGCAATGTAGCACGCCGAGGTCTCCTTGGCGTCAGCGGGGCGGAACACCAGCACGTTCGGGGTGGAGCGCATCATGGCAAGCTGCTCGATGGGCTCATGCGTCGGCCCGTCCTCGCCCACGCCGATGCTATCGTGCGTCAATACATAGATGACGGGCAGGTTCATCAGCGCAGCCAGACGCATGGCGGGCTTGAGATAATCGGCAAACACCATGAATGTGGCGCAATAGGTGCGCAAGCCACCGTACAGCGCAATGCCGTTACAGGCGCACGCCATGGCAAACTCGCGCACGCCGAAATGGATGTTGGAACCGTCGGGCGCGTCGGCGGCAAAGCCCGCCCTGCCCTTGATGGCCGTCTTGTTGGACGGCGCAAGGTCCGCACTGCCGCCAAAGAGGTTGGGCATGTACTCGGCCATGATATTGAGCACGTCGCCGCTGACATTTCGGGTGGCCTTGGGGCCCTCGGCGTTCCAGAGCCTTGCATCGTTTTTGAGCCCGTCGGGCAGCGCCGTATCGTGCCACGCCTCCCACTCGGCATACAGCGCGGGATAGGCCGCGCGGTACGCCGCCATCAAATCCTTGTGGGCCTTGTGCGGCTTGGCGCAGGTTTCCGATAGCGTCCGATAGTGCGCGCGCACATCCTCGGGCACGGTGAACGCCTCTTCGTATGTCCAGTTATAAAACTGCTTCATGGCCTTGATGTTCTCGTCGCCCAGCGGTTCGCCGTGCACCTTGGCCGTGCCCGCAACGGGCGAGCCGTGGCCGATTTCCGTATGGACGATGATGAGCGACGGGCGCTCGCCCTCCGCCTTGGCCTGACCAAGCGCCAGGTTGAACGCATCGATATCGTTGCCGTCGGGCACATCCACCACATGCCACCCGTAGGAGGCGTAGCGCATGGCCACATCGTCCCCGAAGGCCAGCTCCGTGCCGCCCTCGATGGTGATGCGGTTGCTGTCGTACACGAGGATGAGCTTGCCCAGCTTCAGGTGCCCCGCCAGCGACGCCGCCTCGGACGTGACGCCCTCCATCATGCAGCCGTCGCCGCAGAGCGCATAGGTATGGTTATCGACAATCGGGAAGCCGTCGCGGTTGAATTTGGCCGCCAGATACCGCTCCGCCATCGCCATGCCCACGGCCATCGCCACGCCCTGCCCAAGCGGGCCCGTCGTGGCCTCCACGCCGCGCGTGTGACCGTATTCGGGGTGACCCGGGGTTTTGCTGCCCCATTGGCGGAACTGCTTGAGGTCGTCAACGGTCAAGCCGTAGCCGAACAGGTGCAGCAGCGCATACTCCAATGAGGAGGCATGCCCCGCCGACAGCACAAAGCGGTCGCGCCCCGTCCAATCGGGGCTGGACGGATCATGCTTCATCTGCTTCCAGATGGCGTATGCGACGGGCGCAATGCCAATGGGCGTACCGGGATGCCCGCTCTTGGCCTTTTGCACCGTTTCTGCGGCCAGAATGCGGATGGTATCGATGGCTTTTTTCTCGATTGCGTTCATATCAACAATCCTTTCTGATTGGGTATACGGATTTGCACGGTGTGCTTAGGGTATACAAGGATGCAAGTAGCTGTAAGCATTATAGTATCGGAACAAACAAATTGCAACCGTGCCGCACAATTCCGAAAAATTTGCGTTTTATCGATTGATTGTTTGTTATTTCTATGTTATAGTCAATAATATCATGATGTAACTCTATATGTAACGAGGTTGAAACGAGAATTTCATGAAACGCATTTGCAAGGGACATGGCAGGCCGTCGTCAAACCGCCGCGGGTTCACGCTCGTGGAGGTGATCGTTGTGTTGGTCATACTGGCCATACTGGCCGCCATCCTCATCCCCTCCATGGTCAGATGGATCGAAAAAGCCAAACAGAAGGCGCTGGTTGCCGAGTGCCGCGCGTGCGTGACCGCCGCGCAGGGCCTTGTGGTGGAAACCTACGGCAAAACGGGCGCGGTCGCCGCGCCGAACGAGGCGGATATCCTGCTGCTTGCGGAGCTGACGGGCAAGGGCAGCATCCCCTATGTGCAGGTCGCCCCCGCCACAGCGCAGGTGGAGCACCTGACCTACCGCAACAATGCGGGCGATGTGGTCACCTACTGCCGCGACGGCGCCTGCGGCGGGCACTACATATTCCGTTCCGTCAGCGGCATCCTCTATAACGGCGGCGATACGCCCGCCAACACGCTCAGCCAGGCGGTGACGGACACGGGCGTGCCGATGACAACCCAAAACGGCCGCATCGACTCGCTCTCCGACGGCACGAAAACCGCAGCCATTCTGGATTACTTCGCGGCCAACAACGTTGATCTTGCAGCAATGAACATCCGCTCCTGGTCCGTGGTGCAGGAATCTGCAACGCAGCGGGCGTTTACGTTTACGGATGTGGACATCGCTTCGCAAAACGTGGGCGACATGGTGCGCGTCATCCGCTACAACGAGCGCCTCGGCACCTACACCGCGGGCTACGGCATGGTCACCGAAGGCAGCACGGGCGTGAGCGCCATCACCTACAATCAGTTGGAGGGTACCGCCTCGAATCGCTACTGGAAGGAATACAAAACCGATGCTGTTGTGCAGGATGCTGTGACCAAGCAAAACTACGCAACGACTTTGAGCATATTCAACGGCATGCCCGCGACGATGCCGTAAGGCGGACGGATTATTTGCTTCCGTTCCAAAACACAATCCGGCAAAATGCAATGCACCCGCAAGGGTGCATTGTTTGTTGATGCGATTGGTTTTGACGAAAAAGCTACTTTAGCAGCAGCTCGATGGCCTTGTTCAGCTCCGTGATGGCCTCCATATCGTTGGATTGAAAGGCGTCCACCACGCAATGATCCAGGTGATCCTGCAAGATCACCTTGCAGATGCCGTTGATGGAGGATCGCACCGCCGCAAGCTGCACCAGCACCTCCGCGCAATCGCGCCCCTCCTCCACCATTGCGCGCACGCCGTTGAGGTGCCCGATGGCGCGCGACAGCCTGTTGAGCACAACCTTGGTGTTTTCGTGCGTATGCGCATGCGCGCCCTGCGGGCCGCCTGCCAGCCCCACGGCATGATCGTCATGATGATGTCGGCGGATGCCGATGCGGTTTTGCAGCACAGATACCATATCAATGCCCCCGATTCGTGATATAAACAGTATATCACGCCCGACCGTCCCAATCAATGATCGGTCAAATGCCGATTCCCAAATCAGGTGCATCGGGAATGCATGCGCGCGCCGCAGCTTGCGCGAAGATGCTCCCGCCTCCGATATGTTGTCCGTCAAAACCGTTCCGCCAATGCAGCGGCTTTCTTGCAGCCGTCGGTTTTCTCTATATCGCCAACATTCAGCACGCCGGGAACAAGCACTTCCCCAACGGAGCGCCACTTGTTCAGCGCCGCCATGCGCTCGTAGGGAATGCGCACGCCGTCCATGACCGACACATCCTCTTCTTCGCAGCAGGCGATCAAGCCGCATTTTTTGCCTGCAATATCCTTACCGCCCACGACAAAGCTGAACATCTTATCGATGGCTGCTTTGATTTGGGAAGGGAAGGAATACCAGTATATCGGCGTTGTGAATACGATAGCGTCCGCTTCGAGAATGGACGGGGCCATCCTGTTGAAGTCATCGTCAAAGCTGCAGGGCTTGCCTGTCCGATAGCAGGTTTCACAGGCGTGACAGCCGTTGAAGCGCATCGGCGCGCAGTCATAGCGGATCACGGTGTGCCCAAGCTCCTCCGCCCGCTTGATAAAGGCGGCGGTCATGGCAAAGCTGTTCCCGTTCTTGCGCGGGCTTCCCGTTAAGACAACCATGTTACTCATGTTTGTTTTCTCCTTTGGCAACGGATAGATTGACTTTCCCGTTTGCTTACATTAGAATTATATTATAAATGAGACGTATTTCAAGTACGCACATTTAAGTATGATACTTACCAAAAGGAGAGCGTAATATGAGCATGGAATGCATTCGGAACGCACGGCTTGAGGATACGGGATTTTCCTACACCATGTCGCTGATTCAAGGAAAATACAAGATGCTTATTCTCTATACGCTCATGGAATACAAGATCGTGCGTTTCAACGAGATGAAAAAATACATCGACGGGATTTCCTATAAAACGCTCAGTTCAACGTTGAAAGAGCTGGAGGCGGACGCGCTTGTTCACCGAAAGGAGTATCCGCAGATACCGCCCAAGGTGGAGTACAGCCTGACCGAGCGCGGCAAATCGCTCATCCCGATCCTCGACAGCATGTGCGAATGGGGCGATCAAAACAGGCGTTCACCCAAGGCTTAACAGTGTAAAAACAGCGCTGACGCCTGATCAGAATCAGCGTCCTTTCGTCGTAAAAAGCGCTGGTCGTCAAGGGGATTCAAGCGCAACGACAGGGGTACACAGGCGTGCATCTGCCTGAAAACTCGGAAGTTGTCATGATGTTGGGGAATTAAAAATGACTCAATACATATTGACGCACATCATCATTGACGGTAAACAATTCTTTCGCCGGAACAGGGTCCGTTTTGCAATCAACAGTCCCCGCCCTGCGTTTCTCCAAAGGGTTTCTCTTTTCCCATTCGATAAAATCAAACATTTTTTGCTTAAAATATCGCTTGTCTGTCCATGCAGCAAAAAACCGTTCTGCATCGCTTAGTATTTGTTCGGGCGTTGTAATGGATATTTCGGTCATAATGTGTCCATATCCGAGCGGTGCGGGGCAAAGCGCATTCATGAAAATACCCGGCCTGACATAATAGTCCTCTTTGGAAAAACAACTGCCTTGAATATAGAAAACAAGCGTGAAATCGCCTGATATTTTCGTCCACCGCTTGTTTTTCTTTCTGAAGCCTTTCGCCTTCAAATAAGGTTTGGCATACGCAATCAGGCTTTCTTCAAGCAGTTTATTATCATCCATCTTTCATTCTCCATATATAAATTGAAATTGGTCGCGCTGTTTGTATGCGAAAATCCGTGATTGTATGATTATACCATGTCCGCATTCGAAGAATCACTCAAATAAGAAAAGCACTGCAATCCCATCAAAAACACGGCGCTTGCGTTTTTGTGAAGATAAGGGGGCTCTCCGCTTATCCCCCCGCTGCTCGCTCACACCGCTCGCAGCTTGGTCGGCTGCGCTCCGCGGGGCGGGCAAACCGTCCACAGGACGCTTTGCATACCTGCCCTTCGAGTCCTCCGATTTTATCCCATCAAAACGCAACAACCGCCCTAACGGGCGGCTGTTGCGTTTTGGTGGAGATAAGGGGACTCCTCCGCTTATCCTCCCGCTGCTCGCTCACACCGCTCGCAGCTTGGTCGGCTGCGCTCCGCGGGGCGGGCAAACCGTCCACCGGACGCTTTGCATACCCGCCCTTCGAGTCCTCCGATTTTATCCCGCCAAAATGCAATAACCGCCCTAACGGGCGGTTATTGCATTTTGGTGGAGATAAGGGGACTCGAACCCCTGACTTCTGCATTGCGAACGCAGCGCTCTACCAACTGAGCTATATCCCCAATATCAAGCCGAATCAGGCAATGTGCCTTCAGCGACGCATCATACTATACAACAACGCCGAAAAAAAATCAAGAGTGTTTTTGGGCATTTTTGCCGCGCCGACGCAAACGCGCTTCAGATGCAGCGGCCGCCGTCCACATGCAGCACCTGTCCGGTGATGAACGATGCGTCCTCCGACGCCAAAAACCGCACGGCGCGGGCGATATCCACAGGTGCACCCGCACGCAGCAGCGGCGTTTCCTCCACGATGGCCGCCATGTCCCGTTCGGAAAGCGCGGCGTTCATATCCGTCGGCACAAACCCGGGCGAAACGCAGTTGACGCGCACGTTGGAGGGCGCAACCTCCTTGGCCAGCGATTTGGTAAAGCCAACCACGGCGGCCTTGCTGGCCGAGTACGGCACCTCGCACGAGCCGCCGATGCTGCCCCACATGGAGGAAATGTTGACGATGCTGCCCGCCTTTTTGCCGATCATATCGGGCAACACAGCCTTTGTCACCAGAAACATCCCGCGCACGTTAATATCAAACAGCCGCGTCCATTCCGCCTGCAAGCAATCGGTCAAAAGCTGCTGCGGCAGCGCCACGCCCGCATTGTTGACCAGCACGCCGATCGTCCCAAAGCGCGCATGCACGGCATCCGCCATATCCGCCGCCTGCTTTTCATCGGCAATGTCCGCGCCGACGCACATCACCGCACAGCCCGCCGCCTGCAACCGCGCGCGCAGCCGCTCGGCCGCGTCGCCGTTTTGATGGTAGCCGATCGCCACACGGTGCCCGTCCATGGCGAAGCATTCCGCAATCGCCGCGCCGATGCCGCGCGACGCGCCCGTCACCAATACCGTCTGTTTTTTTTCCATGCCGTTATCATAGCAGATGTGGTATGATACTGCAAACGGAGGTTTCCAACCATGTATATCGGCTGTCACCTGTCCGTCGCCAAGGGCTATGCCGCCATGGGCGACGCAGCCCTAATGATCGGGGCAAACACATTCCAGTATTTTTCGCGCAACCCGCGCGGCGGGCGCGCGCGCACCGTCGACACGGCCGATATCGAACGGCTGCTCGCCACTTGCAAGCAGCACGCCTTCGGGCCGCTGATCGTGCACGCGCCGTATACCCTCAACGCCTGTGCCGCGGACGAGCGCGTAAGAGCGTTTGCCAAGCTGTGCATCGCCGAGGATCTTGCCGCCATCGAACGCATCCCCAACAGCCTCTACAATCTGCATCCCGGCAGCCATGTGGGGCAGGGCGCGCAGCAGGGCATCGAACGCACCGCGGCATTGCTCAACGAGGCCATCCTGCCCGCGCAGACAAGCACCCTGCTCATCGAAACCATGTCGGGGCAGGGCAGCGAAATCGGCGTTACGTTTGAAGAGATTGCGGAAATTCTTGCCCGCGTGGAGTTGCAGGAACACATCGGCGTGTGCATGGATACCTGCCACGTCTTTGCCGCGGGATACGATATCGTCAATGATTTGGACGGCGTGCTGACGCAATTCGACAAGACCATCGGGTTGAATCGCCTGAAGGCCCTGCACATCAACGACAGCCTGCAGCCCATGGGCAGCCACCGCGATCGGCACGCGCGCCTTGGCGAGGGCATGATCGACCTGCCCGCCATCCAACACATTGTGCATCATCCAAGCCTAAAAACCCTGCCCATGATACTGGAAACGCCCAATGAGGCGGAAGGCTATGCGCGTGAAATCAGGCTGTTGAGGGAAGCCGATTCATCGATGCTTTCCAGCACCTGAGCAAGCGATACGCCCGCAGCCTTTGCCAGTTGCGCCGCATCCTCATATTCCGCCTTGCACTTTGTAACGCCGTACCCCTCTCCGATTTTGACGCGGACGGGGCCGTACGGCGTTTGCCGTTCCTCCGTGCGGCGTTGCAGAATATAGCGCGCATACCGCGTGCGCCGCACGCCAAACGTGGTGGTGTGGGTTAGCATGCAGGCTGCCAGTCGCTCGGCGTCGGCATCGCGGCAAAGTGCGCACAGCATCACCGCGGGGCGGCCCTTTTTCATTTGTATCGGCACGATGTACGCATCCAGCGCGCCGTCGGCCAGCAGCCGTTCCATGGCAAAGGCAACCGCCTCGCCCGTCATATCGTCCAGGTTGCAGGATAGCTCCGTTACGGAATCGGCCGTATCGTCTGCATCGTCTGCGCCAAGGATGGCGCGCACGCAGTTGGGGCGGTCAAACTCCCTGCTGCCAAGGCCGACGCCCGTCTTCTGCACGCGCATACGCGGCAGTTCGCCGAACGTACCCGCAAAATACTTGATGAGCGCCGCGCCCGTGGGCGTGGTCAGCTCGCTGTCGATCGGCCCGCCCTCGATGGGCAAGCCTTCCAATAGCTGCGCCGTTGCGGGCGCGGGCACGGGCAGCACGCCATGCGCCGTACGCACCGTGCCGCCGCCGATGCGGATGCGGGAAGCCGCGACCGCATCGGGCCGCAGCCGTTCCATGAGCATGGCGCACATGACAATATCCATGATGGCGTCGAGCATGCCCAGCTCATGAAAATGTACCTCGGCAACGGGCATGCCGTGCGCGTGCGCCTCGGCGTCGGCAATCATTCGGTAGACGGCCGCCGCGTCCTGCTTGACGCGCGCGCTGACTGCGAGCGTCTCGATCAGCTCCATGACGTCCGAAAGCGAGCGCGCGTGGTGATGATGGTGCTCAGATTGCGTTTCCTCCGCGTGCGCGTGGTGATCGTGCTCGGTATGCCCGCCGATCTCAACATGCAGGTGCGTGCCGCGCATGCCGTGGCTGTGCCGCGTCTGCGCAGAAACACTGACGCCATGCAGGCCGATGCCGTTGACCTCGTCGATAAACGCCTGCGGATCGTCCAGCAGTTCCAAAAGCGCCGCCGAAAGCATATCCCCCGCCACGCCCATGGCGCACTCGATATACAGCGTTTTCATGCCCGTTCCTCCCCCATGTGGTTGATGCGGCTTGCCAGAAAGCCCGCGCCAAAGCCATTGTCGATATTGACCACGCCCACGCCGCTTGCGCAGGAATTGAGCATGGCCAGCAGCGCCGCCAGCCCTTCAAAGCTTGCGCCGTAGCCCACGCTTGTGGGCACGGCAATGACGGGACAGGATACCAGCCCGCCCACCACGCTGGCAAGCGCGCCCTCCATGCCCGCCGCCACGATGACGACGCGCGCGCGCATGAGCGTATCCATGCGGCTCATCAGCCGATGCAGCCCCGCCACGCCCACATCGTACACGCGGGCGACGCGGTTGCCCATCAGTTCCGCCGTCAGCGCAGCCTCCTCGCACACGGGCATATCGCTGGTGCCGCCCGACGCAATGACGATGGAGCCCACAGGCTCGCGCCCCGCGGTGCGGTCGATTACGGCAAGGTGCGGCAAAGGATAGTGCTCTAGCTCCATCTCGGCCTTAAGCAGCGCCACAGCCTCATCGGAAATGCGCGTCACCAGAATATCGCGCATGCCGCTTTCCTTCATGTGCCGCACGATGCCCAGTATCTGCTCGGGCGTTTTGCCCGCGCCGTAGATCACCTCGCCAAAGCCCGCGCGGATGCCGCGGTGATGATCGATATTGGCATAGCCCAGGTCGGCATAGGGCGCTTCGCTCAGCTTCAGCGCCGCCTCGGCGGGCGACAGCGCGCCATCCTTGACGTGGTTGAGCAGTTCCAGCAATTCCTCACGGTTCATCCTTCACGTCCCCTTTCTCGGTACGGGATCGATTGAAATCTCGGCAAACCACGGCCTGAGCCGTTCGGCCAGCATCGGCAACTGCGCCGCGGCGCGCCGTTGATCCGCATCGGTCAGTTGCAGCAGCGCCGTTTGCGCCTCGCGCACGCGCACACGAAAATCCGTATAGCCCTGTTCAAACAGAACTCCCTCCGCCCGCTCCACGCGGTTGAGCAGTTGCGCGGTAATCGGCATATCGGCGGGGATGCGGGTGGCCAAACACGCATAGGCAGGCTTGTCCGCAACCGTCAGCCCCGCAGCACGCGCATAGGCGCGCACATCCATTTTGGTCATGCCGCACACGGCCAGCGGCGAGCAGACGCCCGCTTCCCGCAGCGCCTGCATGCCCGGCCGATCGGCCGCATCGTCGGACGCATTGGTGCCGTCCAGCAGCACGTCGTACCCGTCGGCATGCGCGGCGGCGCGGATGCTTTGTAACAGCAGCCGCTTGCAGTGATAGCAGCGGTCGGCCCCGTTTCGGACGATCTGCGGGTCGTCCAGCACGTCCACGGGAACCATCTTGAGCGGTACGCCGCAGGCGTTGGCAACGGACATGGCGTCCGAAATTTCAAACAACGGCTGGAACACGCCCGCCGCCGTGTATGCAGCCACATCCACGCCCGCCGCTTTTGCCGCATGAAGCACCACGGCGGAATCCACCCCGCCCGAAAGCGCCACGGCTGCGCGGCCCGTTTTTTTCAGATAGGCCGTCAGCTTACTCATAAAACACCTGCATGTGGATATCGGCCATCCGCTCAATTGTGTAGCCGCCGATGGCCGACAGCGCGCGTTCGGCAAAGCGCACGCGTTTCTTTTCATCGGCCAGCAGATCGTTCATGCGGTCTGCCAATTGCGCTGCGTCGTCGGGCGGCACAAGGCAGCCGTTGACGCCGTTTTCGATGAGCGCCAGCCCCGCGTTGCACCGATCGGTCGTAATCACGGGCAGCGCGTACGACATGGCCTCGTTGACGACCAGCCCCCACATATCCTCCCTGGTCGGCAGCACGAACACGTCCGCGGCCATGTAGTAGCGTTTCAGCGTATCCGAATCCTGAAACGGCAGAAAATGCACGTTTTGCAGATTGTGCTCGGCCACGATGGCGCGGTATTCCTCCGTCGCCTCGCCGCCGATGATATACGCGCCCGCACCCTCGGGCAATTGAGAGCAGGCATGCAGCAGCACATCGAAGCCCTTGCGGCGGATGAACTGCCCCACGGCCAGCAGCATTGTTGGATACGGTATGCCCAAGCTTTCGCGAAGCGCCGCCTTTTCGGCGGCGGTCGGCACGGCGGGCAGGATATCGCATGCGTGCTGCGACGTAAACGGATACCGCACCAGGCGCTTGGGGTCCGCGCCGTAGTGCGTAAACAGGGCGTCGGTGGCCTTGCCCGTGGAAAACAGATGTTTTGCGCCCTTGATCAAAAAGCGTTTGACCGCGCGCTTTGCGGCGTTTTCATTGGGCCGCACCACGCCGCCGTCCAGCTCCAGATCGTACGGAATGCCCATGAGCCGCATCTTCAACAGCGCCGCCGTTTCGGTATAGTAGCCGTAGTTGGTCGCCACGATGTGATCGTACGCGCCGCGGCGGATGTACGGCAAAATGCGCCGATCCACATGCGTTTCGTCGATCTCGCCGTCGCTTAAAAAAATAGCCCGAAAATGCGCGGCGCTGTCGTCGTTCCAGTTGAAACGGATGCCCGCCGCGCGACGCGCCTCAAACAGCACCGTCAGCTCGACCCGCTGCCCGAGGCAGTTGTAAAAATCGATGCGATAGGGCGCGGGGATGTTGGAGATGAACAGCACCTTCTTCTTCATTTCACCGCCTCCTCGTACAGCCGCATCAAAGCCTCCGCCGCCTGCTCCACATCGTACCCGTGCGCGGCAAACGCCCCGTCATCGGCTGTCCTGTCCGCTGCAAAATGCATGGAGGCCAGCGCATCCGCCCACTTGGATTCCGTCAGCGGCAGATACGCGCAGTTGGTCACCAGCGTATCCCTTGGCACGGCGTCGGAGGCATAGCACGGCAGGCCGCTTGCCTGCGCCTCGATGAGCACGATGCCGAGGCCCTCAAAGCGCGATGGCAGCACGAACGCGTCCATGGCCGAAAGCAACGCAGGGATATCGCCGCAATAGCCGATCATGCGCACCGCGTGATCGACGCCAAGCCGCGCCGCCTGCGCTTCCAGCG
The DNA here is from genome assembly GCA_964600225.1 of uncultured Oscillospiraceae bacterium. GTDB lineage: Bacteria > Bacillota > Clostridia > Christensenellales > CAG-138 > CAZRIT01. The sequence continues at coordinate 29,400 of CAZRIT010000008.1, forward strand.
CCGCGCGGTCCGCGCCGTCGCCCGCCATCAAAAGCGTCATATCGGGGCGCTTGTGCAGCGCCGCGGCGAACGCATCCAGCAAAAACGCCTGATTCTTTTGATAATCCAACCTGCCGATGTGGCCCACGACAAACGTATCGCCCAGCCGATACCGTTCCCGCATCCGATTGCGCGCGGCCGCGTCAAAGCGAAACGCCGCGGGCACGATGGCATTTTTGACGACCGTCAGGCACCCCGCGTCCACCGCGGCGTCTCCGTACAAAAATCGCCCCGCCGCCTCCGAGCAGGCAAGCAGGTGCGTGGCGACGGACGGGATGCGCCGAGCCGAGCGGTTGAGCAGCATCAGTTTGAGCGGGTTTTCGGTTAAAAAGCTTGTGTTGTGGCTGTGCGACATGCGGCAGAGAATCCCCGCATCGCGCGCAAGCGAGAGCACCGCGCCGTTTTCGCCGTCCATGTGCGCGTGGACGATATCGTAGCGTCCCTCGGCCATGGCCGCGCGGATGGCGCGGCGATTTCGGGCAATCCCATCCCGCTTGTAGGGAACATGCATGACCTTTGCGCCCAGCGCAACGGCCTCCTGCTCGCGCGGGCCCTGCTGCACGCCGTGCACAAGGATATCGACCGCAACGCGCGTTCGATCCATGTGCGAAAGATAATTCATCATAAACGTGCTGATGCCGCCGTAATCCAGCGCGCCGCCGTTGAGCCACAGGATTCGCACGGGCTTCATCCCTTTCCCTCCCCGCAAAGCGCGCGATACAGCTCGATGTACCTGTTCAGCCTTACGTCGCGCCCGTAGGCAGCGGCCTGCCGCCTGCACGACGCGGCCGAAAACGACATGGCCTTCATCAACGCGCCCGCCATGGCGGCGTCGTCGCCAAGCTTGACCGCAATTCCGCATTCCGCATCGAGCGCCTCGGCGCAGCCGCATACATCGGTGGTCACCACGGGCGTGCCGCAGGCAAGCGCTTCCAGATGCGTGGTGGGAAAATTATCCTCCTCGGAGGGGTTGCAAAATACGTCCGACGCCGTATACCACGCGGCCATCTCGTGCACATCGGCGGTTCGTTGCAGACCCAGGATGCCCGTTGGAAGCGAACGGATCTGCCGCTCGGTCAGCCCGATGAGCACCATGCGCACGTCGCTTGGCAGCAGCGCTCTCAACCGCACAAACGTATCCAGCCCCTTGCGCCGATCCCACACGCCCGCCGCGCCCAGCACAACGGGGGCTCCGCCAAGGCCGAAGCGCGCGCGCAGATCGCTCTCCGTCGGGCAAAACGTATCCAAATCGATGCCGTTGGGCAGCACCTGCACGGGGCGGTCGGCCAAAATGGACCGCGGCAGCAGATTCGCAAGCCAGCGGGAGGGCGTGACAAGGGTGAGGTTTTCCACCGCGTCGTACAGGCGCTTCTTTTGGGCAAGGTTCCTTTTGGATTGATCCATCAGCAGGCTTTGCGGATACGCGCCCTTTTGCGGGCAGTTGCCGCAGCCAAACTGCCATCGGTCGCAGCCAACGGCGGAAAAGTACGCGCAGTGCCCCGTAAACGCATGGCAATCGTGCAGCGTCCAGACCACGGGCTTGCGGCTTGCCGCAAGATAGGCAAACAGCGTTTCGGTATCCAGATAGTAACCGTGGAGGTTGTGCAGGTGGATGACGTCGGCGTCCTCACGTTCCAGCGCTTCCACCAGCCGCTCGGTTGCGCGGCGGCTGTAAAACCCCTGTCGATCGGTCAAGCGCGCGCGCGCGGCATGCAGCGTCACGTCGGTTTGGCCGATAAACCGCATGCCAACAACGCCCTCAGGCGCAGGCCCGCGCCCGAAGTACAGCGTACCAGCGCCGCCTTCCCTTTGTAACCGCCTGAGAATCCCGCACGCAATGCCGCCCGTGCTCAAATGCCCAACGGTGTTGATCATGGAAACCTTCATACGCCGTATTTTATCATACGCGACAGATTCCGTCTACAAATCCGTTTTCATCTATGTTATGATGCAACTATCCCCGAACGCCCAGCCAAAGGAGTTGCCGCCATGGAAGCCGCCCAAACGCCGCCAAGCATCAAGGCCCCGCACAGCCTGTCGCCCCGCATACAGCGGCTGCGCGACTGCTGCATGGGCGGTCAAAGCGACGCACGCTGCGCGTTCACCACGGGCGAACCTTGGGATGTGGTGTTCGACGAAACGAACCTTCTGTCCACGCCCGAGGCATACGCCTTTTTGGATACATACAACGAATCCTGCCTGCTTTCCGCGCAAAAAATCGATTTGCCCAAGGGCTTTTACCGTCACAGCATTGCCGAGCGCCGTGCGTGGTTTATGAAGGAAGCCATGGTCAACCATATGCCGCAGGAGATTCTCGCGGGCGATCTGCTTGCGGGCGGATACAATGTACCGATGCTTTCCCGCTGTTTGAGCAAGGCCGAGGCCAAACGGCGCGGCAAACTGCTCTTTGGCAAAAACGGCATCCGTGAAGCGGCGTTTCTGTTCCACGGCAGGGGCTGCGGCACTTGCGGCACAGCGGGCGAATCCCTCATCCCCGACTATCCGCGGGTACTGCGCGAGGGATTTGAGGGCATAACGGCAGAACTGACGCAACAGCTCGAAACGCTGTCCGAAAAGCAACGGCGCGGTCCGCGCGGGCAGCAACTCAACGCCATGCTAACGGCGAGCCAGGCGCCCGTCGAACTGGCCGCACGCTGCGCCGCGCTTTGTCAACGCCTTGCCGACGCGGAAACGGACGATGCGCGCCGCGCGGAACTGACGCGTATGCGGCAAAACCTGCTGCAGGTGCCGCAAAAGCCCGCGCGCGATTTTTACGAGGCGCTGCAATCGCTATGGCTGACGCACCTGTCGGTGTTAACGGACGAAAATCAGCCTGTCGCGGGCGTTTCCCTTGGCCGCATCGACCAGTATCTTTTGCCCTACTGGCAAACTTCCATCCGAAACGGCATGGAGCGGGAATTTGGCAAGGAGCTGCTCAAGTGTTTTTTGCTGCACTGCGGCTGCGCCGCCGACGCCGTGTTGCGCAAGGGCAATCCATGCGTCGCTTCGGAGTACGGGCAGTCATTTTGCCTGTCGGGCATGGGCAAAGACGGGCAGGACATGACCAACGAGCTGACCGACGTCTTTTTGGAAGTCATCGGCGAGATGGGCCCCCTCCCCGCGCCCAAGCCCATCGTGCGGCTGCATGCGCACGCGCCCGATTCGCTGCTCGACAAGCTTTTGCAGATGACGGCCGATCACCGCGGCGCACCGTTTTTACTGACGTTCGACGAACGCAGCATGGCGGGCCTGTCGGAGGAGGCCGCGCGCGCAGGCTGCGAAGCGCTGATCAACGCGGACAACGCGTTCGACTACGCGCCCACAGGCGATGCGGGAATCGCCATGTGCGGCAACGACCGTTTCGCCGCGGGCGGCCGCCTGAACCTCGCCAAGGCCATAGAGCTTGCCTGCGGCAACGGCAGCGACCTGATTTCCTACCGCGATATTCTGTGCGGCAAGCCGTACACAGGCAAATCGGACGCGCCCAAAACGGGCGACCCAAGCGGGTTTGCAGCGTTTGAAACATTCTACGAAGCGTTTTGCATTCAGCTAAGTTACTTGACGCGCAGGATGGCGGAGCTGTACGAGCGTTGTGCCGCGCTCAGGGCCGCGTTTTGCCCCGCGCCGTACGTCAGCTGTCTGGTACGCGGCTGCGCTGAGCAGGCAAAGGACGTTACCCAAGGCGGAGCGGAGCTGTCGTTTGTCAACATGGAAGGAACCGCGTTTGCCACCACGGTGGATTCCCTGCTGGCAGTAAAGTATCTGGTGTATGATAAAAAGCTGTGCCCCATGGAAACGCTCGTCGAGGCGCTGCAGGCCAACTGGTACGGGTTTGAGCTGCTGCAGGCTGCCGCGCAGAACAAGGCCCCCAAGTACGGCCGCGACGACGACGAGGCGGACGCGCAGGCATTGCGCGTGATGCGGGACTGGGCGGACGAGGTGTGGCGGCACAAATCCGTCTCCGACAATGCGCGGTACCGCCCCGGGATGCACAGCCGAAACAGCCGCATCGACGCGGGTTTCCTGCTGCCTGCCACGCCCGACGGGCGCAGGCACGGGCAGCGCCTGTCCAACGCTATCTGCCCCGTCAACGGCGCCGATACCAACGGCCCCACCGCCGCCGCCAACTCCGCAGGCAAGGCGCTGGGCGGCAAAACCGCATCGGGCGAGCCGATCAATCTGCTGCCAAGCGGCGCGGACCATACCATCGCGTTTCCTCCCGCCATGCTGCTGGACACGGCGCATCGGCAACGGATGAAGTCCTTTTTAAGAGGCTACGCGCAAAACGGCGGCACGTCGCTTTGGCTCAGCCTCCCGAGCCTCGATACGCCCTCCGACAGACCAACGTCCCCCGAACATGCGCGCAAACCGCAGGATGCCGTCAGCGCGCCAAAAGATCACGGCAGGTACCCAACATGATACGCTATCTGGATATTCAACGCATGTCGGGCGATTACGGGCCCGGGCTCAGAACAACGGTGTTTTTCAAGGGCTGCCCTCTGGGCTGCCGCTGGTGCCACGCCCCCGAGCGCATTCCGCGCAAGCGCCAATTGATGTGGTACGATGCGCGCTGCCTCGGCTGCGGCACCTGCGAAGCGGTCTGCCCCAACCATGCCATCGGCTGCGATGAAGCGGGCGTGCACATCAACCGCCAATCCTGTGACGGATGCTTTACCTGCCGCGACGCCTGCCCCGCGGGCGCGCTGGAGGGCAAGGGCGCCGACATAACGGCGGAGGCGCTGTGCAGGGAGCTCATCAAGGACAAGGCATACTTTGGCAGCGACGGCGGTGTGACGCTATCGGGCGGGGAGCCGCTGCTGCAGGACGACGCCATCATGCTGTTGCAGCTGCTGCAGGCGCAACGCGTGCACACAACCGTGGATACCTGCGGCATGCTGTTTACGGAGCAGTTGGAGCGTGCGCTGTTGCACACCGACCTCGTGCTCTACGGCCTCAAGCTCATGGACGATGCCGCGCACCGCCGCTTGACGGGCCAGGGCAACGGCATGATCCTCAAAAACCTCGGTGTGGTATCGCTCTGGGCCAAGGGCGCGGGAAGGCTGTGGATACGCACGCCCATCATCCCAAACGCCACCGACAGCGTGGAAAACATCGTCGCCATCGGCGAGCGCATCCGCGCCGTGGGCAGCGTGGAGCGCTGGGAGCTAAGCGCATTCGACGACCTGTCCCGCAATCGGCACGGCCACCCCGACCCGAACCGACCGCACGGTGACGAACCGTTTTTGACCGATACGCACATGAACACATTGCTCGACGCCGCCCTCGGCACCCACGCCTGCGCGGATATCCGCTGCACGGGCGCCGTGCGGGAATAGACCCAAGCAGCGCGCGGCATGGGCGTTTTCCATGTATGCCGCACGGGTTTGGCGTGGCGCTGTATCTAAAGTTGAATTTGATGTTTGTGTTGGCAATGGCCGCTCTGCGGAAATGACGGTGTTTTAGTTGGTTGTGTTGCCATGCTGCAGGTGCCGCGCCAGCGTATACAGGAACTCCTTGTTGCCCGGCGGGTACTTGCCGCGGTTGACGAACAGCTGATCCGGCCGTTTTTGATCGCCATAGGCCCAGATGGCCTTGATCTCCTCGCGCACGTTGCGCTCGATGCGCGCAGGCTTGGTGTGGTACCGTTCGGCTACCTTCGGATACAGCACATGCGTCGTGCTGGTCACCTGTTCATCCTGTAGGATGTACTCCAGCGCCGACGCCATCTGTATGTACCCCAGTCGGCCCGTCGGTGCGCCCAGGTGCAGCAGTTCTCGTTCAATCCTGCTTCTCATAAAATCCTCCCATCCGTTTTCTAAGATGTGACAATAGCCACGCGACCCAAGAATTTCAAGTGAACTGCATATCTTCGAGGAATACTTAAACAGTTCGGGATTATTCGACAAAGTGTGTTTGGGCGGATATCGTCCCATTTTAGCGAACGTCTCTTGTAAGCGAAAACGGTTGATAATACAATAAATGTATATTGCTTTTATCATATATTCGGGCTTGTCGGACGAACCACTTCAATATGGGAGGACTCGCATTCTTATGTGGACGCTGCAAAAAATCTGGTACCGCATCTTTCAGTTTTTCCTGACCCGCGCGGAATACCTCATGCCGTGGCGGCAGCCCGAGATCATCCGCGGCGCAGGCAGCATCAAAAAGCTCCCCGCCTTTGTCAAATCCAAGGGCATCGACAAGGTATTGATCGTCACCGATAAAACGCTGCATAAGCTTGGCACCCTCAACAGCCTGTTTGCCGCGTGCGAGGAGGCCAAGCTGACGTACGTCCTGTTCGACGGCGCAGAGCCCAACCCCTCCATCGAAAACATCGAGGACGCAAGGAAGCTGTATGTGGACAACGGCTGCAAGGGCATCATCGCATTTGGCGGCGGCTCCTCCATGGACTGCGCCAAGGCCGCGGGCGCGCGCGTGGTGCGGCCGAACAAGAGCATCAGCCAGATGGGCGGGACGCTCAGGGTGTTAAGGCGACTGCCGCCGCTGGTGGCCGTGCCCACCACCGCGGGCACGGGCTCGGAGACGACCGTCGCCGCCATCGTGACCGATCGCAGCACGCACCACAAATACCCCGTGCAGGACCTATGCCTGATCCCACGCTATGCCGTGCTCGACCCCGAGCTGACCGTAGGGCTGCCCAAGCACATCACCTCCACCACGGGCATGGATGCGCTCACCCACGCCGTGGAGGCGTATACCAACCTGCTCTCCCCCGCCTATACCGACCGCTATGCCGAGCAGGCGGTGAAGCTGATATTCGACAACCTGGAAACTGCCTACCGCGACGGCACGGATATCCACGCCAGACAGCAGATGCAGCTTGCGGCGTTCTTTGCGGGCGCGGCGTTTACGCGCGCATGCGTGGGCTATGTGCACGCCATCGCGCATACGCTCGGCGGCCTGTACGGCACGCCGCACGGGCTGGCCAACGCGGTGATTCTGCCGTATGTGCTGGAGGATTTCGGCCCCGCAGTATACAAGCGCCTTGCAAAGCTTGCCGATATCGTGGGCCTGAACGGAGAAACCGAGGAGGAGAAGGCCAAGGCGTTCATTGCGGAAATCCGCCGCATGAACAGGGATATGCACATTGTTGACAAGTTCGATTTCATCGACGACCGGGACGTCCCGCAGATGATCCGGTGGGCGCTCAAGGAGGCCAACCCCATCTACCCCGTCCCCGTGCTTTGGGGCAAGGACGAGATGGCGCGCACCATTGCGCGCATACGCGCATAACGGCCTTGGAACCGTCACGGTATCTAAGGCAGTTGCCCATCCCGTGCATCGGCAGCGTCGGGCAGCGGACGCTTGCCGCCGCGCATGTGCTGGTCGTCGGCTGCGGCGGCCTCGGCTCGCCGCTGCTGTATGCGCTGTGCGGCATGGGCGTGGGGCACATCACGTTTGCCGATGGCGATACGGTTTCCCTGTCCAACCTCAACCGCCAGCACCTGCACACCGTAAGCGATATCGGGCGCAACAAAGCCGCCTCCGCGCGGGAAAAGCTTGCCGCCTACAACCCCGATATCGCGCTGACGGCGGTGGAGCACGCCATCAACGCCGATAACATCGGGCCGTTGCTTGTTGGCTGCGACGCCGTGGCGCTGGCCGTGGATACGCTTGCAGCGAGATTGGCCGTCAACCGCGCCTGCGTGCAGGCGGGTATACCGCTCATCGACGGCGGCGTCAACGGGTTTCTCGGCGCGGTAACGGCGGTGTTTCCGCAGGAGACCGCGTGTCTGGAATGCCTCTACGGCGGCACGTCGCAGCCCGACGAGGCCCCGTCGGCCATTGCCTCGGTCACAGGCATCGTTGCGTGCATGGAGGCGCAGCTAACGCTACTTACCCTGCTCGGGCAGCGAACGGAACTTGCCAACAGGCTCTTTGTGTTCGACGGCGCACGGCTCTCGCTGGAAACGCTGACCCTTGCCAAAAGTCCGCGCTGCCCCGTATGCGGCAAGGGGTGATTGGCCGACGCGCCGCAGAAGGGCGCCGTGCGGCAAGCGCCGCATATCACTCCGTCCCAAGCGCCGCCTGCACAAACCCCACAAACAGCGGGTGCGCGCGGTTCGGGCGGCTTTTGAATTCGGGATGGAACTGCACGCCCAGATAGAACGGGTGCTTCTCCAACTCCACCGTCTCCACGATGGCGCCATCGGGCGACGTGCCCGATATGGTCAGCCCCGCCGCGGTCAACGCATCGCGATAGGCGTTGTTAAACTCATAGCGATGGCGGTGGCGCTCGTGAATCAGCGCCTGCCCGTAACAGCGGTTGAGCAGCGTCCCCTCGGCCGTTTTGCACGGGAAGCTGCCCAGCCGCATGGTGCCGCCCTTCAGCGTATCGGGGAACTGATCGGGCAAATAATCGATCACCTTATGCGCGCTGTTTTCGTCAAACTCGCCCGAGTTGGCATCGGCCCAGCCCGCAACATTTCTTGCAAACTCGATCACCGCTATTTGCATGCCCAAGCACAGCCCGAAATACGGGATATTGTGCGTGCGCGCGTATTGGGCGGTCAAAATCATGCCCTCGATGCCGCGCGTACCGAATCCGCCGGGCAGGATGATGCCCTGCAAGCCGCCAAGCTGCCGCTCCGCCGTTTCGGGCGTGATGCCTTCGGCGTCGATCCATTCGATCTCCACCACCGCGCCCGTTTCAAAGCCCGCGTGGCGCAGCGCCTCGGCCACCGACAGGTACGCGTCGTGCAGCTTGACGTACTTGCCGACCAGCCCGATGCGCACCCGCCGCGTGCGGGTACGGATGCGCTCCAGCATGGCCTCCCACTCCCTCAAATCAGGCGCGGGCGCGTCGATGCCCAGCTCCCTGCACACCACATCCGAAAAGCGGTTCCGTTCCAGCATCATGGGCGCTTCGTACAGAATCGGGAGGGTCGTGTTTTCAATGACGCAATCGGGCTTGACGTTGCAAAACATGGCAATCTTTTGCCGAATGCCCTCGTCCACATGCTCGTCCGCGCGCATCACGATGATATCGGGCGCAATGCCCGCAGCCTGCAGCTCCCGCACGGAATGCTGGGTCGGCTTGGACTTGTGCTCGTTGCTGCCCGACAGGTACGGCACCAGCGTAACGTGAATATACAGGCAGTTGTCGCTGCCAACCTCGTGCCCCACCTGCCGTATCGCCTCCAGGAACGGCTGGCTTTCGATATCGCCGATGGTGCCGCCAATCTCCGTGATCACCACGTCCGCGCCTGTCTTGTTTCCGACACTGTATATGAAGCGCTTGATTTCATCCGTCACATGCGGGATGATCTGCACCGTGCGGCCCAGATACTCGCCCGCGCGCTCCTTGTGCAAAACGTTCCAAAACACCTTGCCCGTGGTGAGGTTGCTGAAACGGTTGAGGTCCTCGTCGATGAAGCGCTCATAATGGCCCAGATCCAAATCGGTCTCCGCGCCGTCGTCGGTGACGAACACCTCGCCGTGCTGGAACGGGCTCATGGTGCCGGGATCGACATTGATATACGGGTCCAGCTTTTGCGCGGCCACCGTCAGCCCACGGCATTTGAGCAGCCGCCCCAGCGACGCGGCCGTGATGCCCTTCCCCAGTCCCGATACGACGCCTCCCGTTACGAAAATGTACTTTGTCATCTCTTTCTACCTCCTGTATATATACAAAATCTTGCGCGGCTTGCCGCCCGCCGCCGTTGCATGCACAAACAAAACCCTCCGCAGAAACCCATGAATCCATGGGCAAGGACGACATGCGCGTCCGCAGCCCATCCTTTGCGCGGCTTGCCGCCCGTCGCCATCGGCGGCAGGCAAGCCGCGTTGCCTGCATTCGGCGGCAGCGCCGCAGGATGCACACAAGAAAACACCCGCCGAAGCGGGTGCCGAAGGGGGACCTATTCCACCGTGACGCTCTTGGCAAGGTTGCGCGGTTTGTCAACGGAGCAGCCTTTCTGTACCGCCATGTAGTAGGCCAACAGCTGCATGGGCACGATGGCCAGGATGGGCGCGATATCGGCGTCGGTCTCGTCGATGAACCATTGCTCGTGCGAGTGATCCGCCGCCTCGGGCCAGGGGCCGTTGCTGAGCACCAGCACGTTGGCGCCGCGCACCTTGACCTCCTGCATGTTGCTGGCCATCTTGGGCCTTAGCTCCGGCTGGGTGGCGATGGCCACCACCAGGGAGCCGTTTTCGATGAGCGCGATGGTGCCGTGCTTCAATTCGCCCGCCGCGTACGCCTCGGAATGGATATAAGAAATCTCCTTGAGCTTGAGCGCGGCCTCCAGCGCCAGCGCATAGTCCATGCCGCGGCCAATGAAGAACACATGCTTGACCGCAAACGCGCGGCTGGCATAGTACTGGATGCGCTCGCGGTTATCAAGGATGCGCTGCATCTTGTCGGGCACCTGAACCAGCTCCGCCAAGCGTTTTTGCACTTGGTCGGCGTCCATTGCGCCGCGCTTTTGGGCAAGGTCGAGCGCGGTGAGGAACATCACCGTAATCTGTGTCAGGTACGATTTGGTGGCCGCCACGGCAATTTCGGGCCCCGCGTAGGTAAACAACACCTTGTCCACCTCGCGCGCAATGGTGCTGCCGACGACGTTGCACACGGCAAACGTGCGGCTGCCAAGCGCCCTGGCGCGCCGCATGGCGGCAATGGTATCGGCCGTTTCGCCCGATTGGCTGATGACCATCAGCGAATCGCCCTCTCCCAACACCGTTTCGCCGTAGCGGAATTCGCTTGCGATATCCACATCCACGGGCACATGGGCCATGCGCTCGATGAACTTTTTGCCAAGCATGGCCGCGTGGTACGCCGTGCCGCAGGATACGATGGTCAGGCGCTTGAGCGCCTTGGCCTCATCCGCCGTCCACGGGAACATATCGGCCTTCAGCGTCAGGTTTTTGACGTCGGCATACTGTTCCAGCGTCTTTCGGAAGGCCTCGGGCTCCTCGCAGATCTCCTTCATCATGAAGTGGCGGTAGTTGCCCTTCTTGGCCGATTCCATGTCCCAGTCGATGTGCGTGGTTTCCATGTGCATCTCCACGCCGAATTCATCGTAGCACACGATGTTTTCGGGCCTGAGCACCGCAATGCGGCGATCGCCCATAAAGAACACATCGCGCGTATAGGACAAAATGGCGGGGATATCGCTTGCCACATGCGCGGCCTTGCCGCTGTGGCCGATGACCATGGGGCTGTCCTTGCAGGTGCAGTAGATGGCGTGCGGATCGTCCGCAAACAGGATGGCCAGCGCAAACGAGCCCTCGATCAGCCGCACCGCCTGCTTGATGGCGGCCAAAGGGTTGCCGCGGTAGAGATAGCCCACCAACTGCGCCACAACCTCCGTATCGGTTTCGGATACGAAGGTGCAGCCGCGTTTAGTCAGCATCTCCTTGAGGCTGACATAGTTTTCGATGATGCCGTTATGAACCAGCGCAAGAGTCTTGTGGTTATCGATATGCGGGTGGGCGTTGACATCGTTGGGCTCGCCGTGCGTGGCCCAGCGGGTGTGGCCGATGCCGCTTGTACCGTTGACGGGCTCCGTCTCCAGCAGCGCTTCCAGCCGATCGATGGCGCCCTTGGTCTTTCGCATGGTGATTTCGTGCCCGTCCCAGACGGCTACCCCCGCGGAATCATAGCCGCGGTAGGCAAGGGCGTTCAACCCCTCCAACAGGATGGGCACGCAATCCTCCTGCCCCGTATAGCCCACGATTCCGCACATAATGCACCCTCCGTTCCAAAAAAAGGGGGTTCGATAGCAGTCGCCTCCACGCCGCCCACCATCGAACCACCGTTAAAAATACCTTGCAATTATAATCAATCACGCATCCCGCGTCAAGGATTTTATATATTTTTCAGGAACACCTCGCCCGTGCCGTACTGCTCGTACACAAAGTCGATATCCTTGTCGCCGCGGCCACTGAGGTTGACCAGCACCGAGCCCGTGGCGTGCTCCCTCGCATAGCGGATGGCATAGGCCAGCGCGTGCGAGCTTTCCACCGCGGGAATGATGCCCTCCAATCGGCACAGCAGGTAGAACGCCTCCATGGCCTGTTCATCCGTCACATACTCGTAGTTGACGCGGCCGATATCGTGCAGGTACGCGTGCTCGGGCCCGACGGCTGGATAGTCCAGCCCGCTTGCGATGGAATAGACGGGCAGCGGCTCGCCCGCATCGTCCTGCAGCAGGTAGCTTTCAAACCCGTGCAGCACGCCCTTTTTGCCATAGGTGATGGACGCGGCGTTGTCGCCCACGCCCGCGCCGCGGCCCATGGGCTCTACGCCCACGATGTCGACGGGATCGGCCAGGAACGGGATGAACATGCCGATGGCGTTGCTGCCGCCGCCGACCGCCGCCGCGACCACATCGGGGAGGTTGCCCGTCATCTCGATAAACTGCTCGCGCGCCTCCTGCCCCACGATCATCTGAAAATCGCGCACCATCTTGGGGAACGGATGCGGGCCGACGGCCGAGCCGATGCAGTAGATGGCAGTCTCGTATTCCTTCAAATACGCCTCAAACGCCGCGTCGACGGCCTCCTTGAGGGTTTTGAGCCCGTGCGAAACGGGGATGACGCGCGCGCCCAGCAGCTTCATGCGGGTGACGTTGGGCGCCTGCTTTTTGATATCGACCTCGCCCATGTAGATATCGCACTCCATGCCAAAGTACGCCGCCGCCGTCGCCAGCGCCACGCCGTGTTGGCCCGCGCCCGTCTCCGCAATCAGCTTCTTTTTGCCCATGAACTTGGCCAGCAGGCCCTCGCCCATGCAGTGATTGAGCTTGTGCGCGCCCGTGTGGTTGAGGTCCTCGCGCTTCAAATAGATCTGGCACTTGCCGATGTGGCGGGAAAGCCGCTCGCAATGGTACACGGGCGTGGGCCGCCCCTGAAACTCCCTGCGGATGCGCCTGAGTTCCGTGATGAACTGCGCGCTGTGGCAGATGGTCTCGTACGCATCGTCAATCTGCTTGAACGCAGGCTCCAGCTCGGGCGGCAGGTACTGCCCGCCATACTCGCCAAAGCGGCCGTCGGGGGTGGGGAAACGCTTCAGGTACGTCTCAAAATCGCGATAATTGGTATACATATGTTTTCTGTGACCCGCCCTGTTGGCGGCGGGTACGCCTCTCTTTCATCTATTATTTGTTTGGGTGCGATGCGGGCAAATAAAAAGCCCCCGTTCCCCAAAAGGAACAAGGGCGATACTTGACCGCGGTGCCACCTTGTTTTCCCGCATATGCGGGCGCTTTGCGGAATGCCAACACACTCCCCGCAGGATAACGGTTGCGATCCGTCACGGGATACCGGGCAGCGTGCCGTTCCCCCGTGCGCTCAACGGTCCATTTGCAAGATTGACACCTGCGGACTTCCCAGCCCCGTCCGCTCTCTGTGAGGGCAATGCCTTGCGTTATCTCCGTCTCAAAGCTTATGGGCGGATTATATATCTTGCGCATGCGCTTGTCAAGTACGGATTTTGAATCTTTTGCTATTGATTTTATGACGGCGTTCGGCGATAATAGACACAATATATTGTGTTGGGGGTATACCGCTTTGAGAGAGTTACAGGATCGCATTCGCGCCGAGGGGAAGGTGCTGCCGGGCAACATCATCAAGGTGGATGGCTTCCTCAACCATCGGGTGGATACGCGCCTTATGCGCAGCATGGCCGGGGAGTTCAAAACCCTGTTCGACCTGACGGGCCTGACCGCCGTGGTCACCGTGGAGGCCTCGGGCATCCCGCTGGCAACCATCTGCGCGGAGGAATTCGGCGTACCGCTGGTGTTTGCCAAGAAAGCCAAATCCGACAACATCGAGGGCGGTCTCTATCGCAGCGATATATTCTCCTACACATACAAAAAAAAGGTCACATTGATCGTCGCAAGCCAATGGCTCAACAGCTCCGACAAGGTGCTGATCGTGGACGATTTCCTTGCCAACGGCGAGGCGCTGCGGGGCTTAGTGGAAATCATTCAGGAGGCGGGCGCGGAGCTCATCGGCATCGGCGTCGCGGTGGAAAAGGGCTTCCAGCCGGGCGGGCAGAAGCTGCGCTACGCAGGCTTGCATCTGGAATCGCTCGCCATCATTGAGGAAGCCTCGCCCGAACGGATTGTATTCCGAGGAGAACAGGTATGAACGAGCGCATCGTCGTCCTTGATTTTGGCGGGCAGTACAACCAGCTCATCGCGCGGCGCGTACGCGAGGCGGGCGTGTTTTCGGAACTGATTCCCTGCACGGCGTCCATCGACCGCATCCGCGGCGAGGGCGTTTCGGGCATCATTCTAACCGGCGGGCCCGACAGTGTGTATGAATCAAACGCCAAGTCCTGCACGGATGAAATCTTCAACCTCGGCGTACCGATACTGGGCATCTGCTACGGCATGCAGTACCTGGTGAAAAAATACGGCGGGGTCATCGCCGCCTCCAAGGTGCGCGAGTACGGCCGCACGCCCATTCGGCTCTCCGGGCATCCGCTGCTCGACGGCGTAGGCAAGGTGGTTTGGATGAATCACAACGATTCCGTCACCAATGCGCCCGCGGGCTTTTTGCCCATTGCCGATACCGATCATTGCCCCGTGGCGGCGTTTGCCGACGATAAGCGCCGCTTGTACGGCATCCAGTTCCATGCGGAGGTGACGCACAGCGTCGGCGGTGAACGCATATTCGCCAACTTCCTCAAAAACATCTGCCGTCTCCAATGCGATTACAGCACAGCCAACCTCTCCCAGGAGCTGATCGAGAGCGTGAAGCGTCAGGTCGGCGACGGCACGGTGCTCGGCGCGCTGTCGGGCGGCGTGGATTCCTCGGTAGCGTCGGTGCTGGTGCACAAGGCAATCGGCGACAGGCTGACGTGCATCTTTGTCGATCACGGCCTGCTGCGCGAAAACGAGGCCAACGAGGTGCTTGCCTATTACCGCGACAAACTCAACCTCAACATCCGCTTTGTGGACGCAAGCGAGCGGTTTCTGGCCAAACTCAAGGGCGTGACCGACCCCGAGACCAAGCGCAAGATCATCGGCACGGAGTTTATCCGTGTGTTCGAGGAGGAGGCCAAGAAGCTCGGCGGCGCGGACTACCTGCTGCAGGGCACCATCTACCCCGACGTCATCGAAAGCGGCGTGGGCGGCGCGGCCACCATCAAGAGCCACCACAACGTCGGCGGCCTGCCCAAGGATATCGGTTTTAAAGGTCTGGTCGAGCCGCTTCGGATGCTGTTTAAGGATGAGGTGCGCGCGCTGGGCGAGCACCTGGGCATCCCGCACGAGCTGGTCTGGCGGCAGCCCTTTCCGGGGCCGGGCCTTGCGGTGCGCGTACTTGGCGATATCACGGAGGAGAAGCTCCACATCCTGCGCCGCAG
>CAZRIT010000009.1:0-15432 GCA_964600225.1 uncultured Oscillospiraceae bacterium
AACTACCTTGTGGCACTGTTGGATACACTGTAAAAATCATTGTCAGCATTCCCAACGCCTTGCTTGCGGGCGGTGTTGTCATGTACCTAAAAAAGAATCCGGATTTCAAGGTATATCGCGAGGACGATCCCCTCGGAATTGAGGATTTGTGCATCGCCTCAAAGGCAGATGTGTTGCTGGCGGAGGTGCGGGAGAGATGTCCTGATGGTGTATCATTTTAGTTGACAGGAAAAGTCCAGAGGAGGAAAGTCAACGATGCGCAGATATGATACCCAGACGAAAATAGAAACGGTGACGCTGGCCAAGGAGATCGGGGTGTGCAAAGCGTCCCAGGAACTGGGGATACCGGAAGGCACGATACGGACATGGCTGGATAAGGAAAAAAGCGGGGAGCTGCCGGGCAGTGCAGGCGGCGGCAAGGGGGCGCTGAGTCTGTCGGAGGAGAACAAACAGCTCAAACAGCGGGTAAAGGAGTTGGAGCGAACAAACAAGATATTGCGGGAAGCATCGGCTTTTTTTGCTGCGCGCCAGAAGAAGTAGGGGCCGCTGTACGGTTTGGCTTTATAGAGCACATGCAGGATGTGACAAGCGGCACAGGATACAGCATCAGCGAGCTGTGCCGCTTGATGAAAGTCAGTCGTCAAGGGTATTACCAATACCTTGAAGGCAAACAGCGGCCCGAAAAGCACGCCGAGCTTCTGGCGGAGATACAGGCGATATTGGATGAGGACGAGGAAAACGACAGTTATGGCAGAAAGCGGATGATTGATGCGCTGCGCCTGAAAGGGCGCACAGAAAGCGATTCCACCATCTATCGCGTTCTGCGGGGCCACGGACTATTGCAAAAGCCCCGCACACCCAGAGGTTTGACCGTGGCTGATAAGGCCGCTCACAAAAACAATAATCTTCTCAGGCGCGATTTCACAGCCCAGGCCCCCTGCGAAAAGCTGGTCAGCGACATCACCCAACTGCCCACAGCAGATGGCAATTTGTATATCTCCGGTGTGTTTGACTGCTTTGACAACGCCTGTCTGGGTCTTTCCATGGACGACAATATGAAGACCTCCTTGGTGGTGCAAAGCCTTCTTTCGGCCCATAATCTCTACGGAATAACCGGTGCTATTTTTCACACCGACCGGGGCAGCCAGTATACCAGCGCCGATTTCAGAGCAAGCCTGCAAGAGCTTGGTGTGGTGCAAAGCATGAACTCCGATGGCGGTCGCTGCCATGACAATGCAAAATGTGAGAGCATGTGGGCCCGCTTCAAGACCGAGGCCATCTATGGCCGACGCAATACTGCCCGAATGCCCATGGAACAGGTCAAGAGCCTGGTGTTCCGATATTTCATAGGCTACTGGAACAACCGCAGAATCTGCCACGCCATTGGCGGCGTACCGCCCGCTCTCAAGAGGCAGCGTTACTACGATGCACAGCTTGCTGTTGCCTGAACGAATGCGATACCACATTTACGCGAATCTTTCCTGTCAACTGTTATTGACATCTTCAAGCCGCCGTTTGGGGAGTTCATCACAAATCGCCGTTTGCGAACATACCTTTTTACGCTGGAATAGCTGCCGCTAAAACTGTGTTCATCCCGCAACCGGCAGAAAATCCTCCAAACGGTGTGACGCTGCTTTCGCGGAATCTTACGGTCATCCTCCAGCCATTCGTCAATCACGGGAATGAAATCCCCCAGAACCGGATAACCCTGTGGCTCGGTATTCGGAAGATTGTCCTCGCTCCAGTCTGACTGGTAGGCATATTTCTGGACAGTCTTGAAGCTGTGACCAGTCTTGCGGGAGATTTCCCGCAAACTTAGGTCTTCATTTTCGTACAAATCTTTGATATGATTGATTTGAGCCATTCTTAACACCTTTCTGCTACCTCCTTAAGTCCTTAACAAACTAAGGGTAGCGGTTATTTCAGGTGCTGACAATGGCTCACTTTTTATGCCATTTGGGGTGCTAACCTTTTCGAGCTCTTTTGCGATTCTTTCATTTTACCGAAAACAGGTAAAGAAGGATGTTGACATGGTTGCATTTCAAAGCATTCTGAGAAACCTTTCTCCGGTTGATATGCTCCTGCAAATAGGAAGCTTTTGCAAGTCGGCTTACGAAAAAACGAGCCTTGACTCGATTGTCTTGGCTCGTTTTCCTTAATTTCTGAGGGCCTGACTGGGTCAGCCCCGTATAATTGGCAAAATTACAGCCTTAATTTCAGGCTTTGATCAATGCTTGTGATTCGCCTGTGCGGGCTTAGGGGCGCAGGCCCATGCCGCCCTCAAGGGTGATGGTTTCGCCGGACATATATTTAAAGTCGGGGGAGCCCAAATGTACGCATACACGGCCAATCTCCAGCTCGGGATCGCCAAAGCGCCCCATGGGTACAGCCTTTAAGTTTTTCTCATAAGCCTCCGGATAGGATAGCTTAAAGTTCTCCAGCTGAGAGGTCATGGCCAAAGGGCAAATGACATTCACGTTGATATTATCCGCGCCCCATTCGGTTGCAGCAACACGGGAAAGACCACGAATACCTTCTTTAGCGGCGGCGTAGGAGCACTGTCCGGCGTTTCCGAACAGACCGGCGCCGGAACCAAAGTTGATAACGGAGCCCTGCGTTTTTTTCAGATAGGGATAGCATTCCCTCATATAGTAGAAGGTTGCATACAAGCCGGAGTAGATGCCCAAGTCAAAGTGATCCTTTGTCTGCATGGACAGCGGAATGCCGGATGCGGAGGCCTGTGCGTTGTTGATCAGCACATCGATCCGCGAAAAAGTATCCACAACCTTTTTAACAGCCTGCTTTACTGCTTCCTCGGATTCCTCGTCTGGAGTTATATCCACAGGCAAAGCGAGAACCTGAATGCCGTACAGACGCTCCAACTCTTCCTTGGCATCCAAAAGTTTTTGTTCGTTTCTGCCGGTAAGAGCCAGATTGGCGCCCTCCTTCGCATAAGCGATCGCGATGCCATATCCAATAGATTTTGCTTTTCCGCCACCGGTAATAATGGCAGTTTTTCCACTAAAAATACCCAATGATGACCCATCTCCTTTAGATAGTGAAAGCATACGTTCATATTATAGACTTTTGTTAAATGTATGTCAAACAAAACTTGCTTTGCGATCGTTTAAGCATAAAGAGTCCACGGATATGAACAAACCGTGGACTCTTTGCAAAAAATCCTTATATTTTTTTAGTTCCTACTTGACACAAGAAGATCAAGCTCGTATGGGTAGGCTCGGACGAACGCTCCTTTCGACTCATGCAATCCATATTCGATTCGCACAATCAGACCGTTACCGAGTACAACGTGGACGAATACGAGCTGCACGAGGTGTTGGCGACCATCGACCAGATTCCCGGCCTGAACCTGGATGAATACGACGTCATCATCGCACGCGGCCTGTTCGCGCGCAAGCTGATTGAGATGCACGTCAATAAACCCGTGGTCGAAATCCCCGTGCATCCGACCGATATCATGCAAGCCATCGTCGCGTGCAAACGGGAGTTTATCATCCAAAAGATCGCGCTCATCGCCTCGCCCGGCATCATCATGGGCGCAAGGGAGCTTATATGGCTGCTGGATATCCCCTACCAAACCTACGAGTTTTCGAGCGCTTCGGATTGCCGCGCGCTGATTAGCGAGGCCATCACCTCGGGCGCCAACGTGGTCATCGGCGGCATGCGCATCTGCGATACCGCATCGCAGATGGGCGTCAAGCATCTACAGATCATGTCCAGCAAGGATTCCCTTTGGCAGGCCTTGACCGCAGCCAAGCGCGCCGCGCAGATCAGCCGCATGGAGCAGGAAAAGGCTGAGCGGCTGCGGCTGCTGCTCAACGCCATTGAGGAAGGCGTGCTGCTGTTTGACAAGGACGCCAGGCTCACGGCATACAATTCGACCGCATCCAAGCTGCTGGGCATCCGCATGACGGCGAACGAACCGTTGGAAAGCATCCCCTTCCCGCAGGAGTTTTCCGCGCGCATATCCGACAACCAGGAGTACGAGCATGAAA
This sequence comes from uncultured Oscillospiraceae bacterium, assembly GCA_964600225.1. Lineage (GTDB taxonomy): Bacteria > Bacillota > Clostridia > Christensenellales > CAG-138 > CAZRIT01. Next base: position 4,017 of record CAZRIT010000009.1, read on the forward strand.
TCATCCAGTGCCGCGGAACGGTCATCGTGTTCGACAAACGCCTCATCCATGTGCGCAGGCAGATTGCAGGCTCCGTCATCACCTGCCGCGCGCTCAACGAGATTCAGGCGCTGGAAAGCGACGTGCGCAAAAAGATGTTCAGCAAAGGGCACATCGCCAAGAGCCGCTTTACGGACATTCTGGGCGAATCCGCCGCGACCGTGCGCATGATCAACATGGCCAAGCAATACAGCGCCACGGATTCCAACATCCTCATCATCGGCCAAAGCGGCACGGGCAAGGAGATACTCACCCAGAGCATCCACAACGAAAGCAAGCGCGCGCAGGGCCCGTTTGTCGCCGTCAACTGCGCTGCCATCCCCGATGCGCTGCTGGAAAGCGAGCTGATGGGCTACGAGCCCGGCGCGTTTACGGGCGCGCAGAAAGCGGGCAAACCGGGCCTGTTTGAGCTTGCCCACAACGGTACGATATTCCTGGATGAGATCAGCGAGGTGCCGCTCAAGCTGCAGGCCAAGCTTCTGCGCGTGCTGCAGGAACGGGAAATCCTGCGCGTGGGCGGCAACCGCATCATCCCCGTCAACATCCGCATCATCGCCGCGACCAACCGCGATTTGGAGCAATTGGTGGAGGAAGGCGCCTTCCGCGAGGATTTGCAGTTTCGGCTGGACGTATTGCGCATAGAGGTGCCCACGCTGAACGAGCGCGGCGACGACATCGCCATCCTCGCGCGACACTTTATCGAAAGCAATTACAGCGGCCTGCGGCTGTCCGACGAGGCGGCGCGGTTGCTTTGCCAACAGCATTGGAAAGGCAATATCCGCCAGTTGTTCAACTACTGCGAGCGTCTGGCCACGCTGTGCCAATCCGATACCATCCGCGTTGACGACGTCGAACGGCTGCACAGCCGTCCGTTCCGTACACAGGCAGCAAATGCGGAAGCGCCCAAAGAACACGCGGAAACGGATGCGGAGAAGGCCCGCATTCTGGCCGCGCTCGAGGCATGCCGCTACAACCGCTCGCTCGCCGCGCAGCAGTTGCAAATGGACCGTTCCACATTATGGAGAAAAATGAAAACGCTGGGCATTTGAGCAGGCTCACCGCGCATAAGTCAGAAAATGCACACTACTTGGCTGCGTCTGCCCCGTCGGATACAAGGCTGTTTTGCGCCATATAGTCGATCAGCTTGGTTTGCAGAACGGTGGCGGTTCCCTCCCGATAGGTCAGGTACAGCGCGCGCGTAGCCAAAGGATCGTCCAGGCGATAGAACACCACGCGGTCGTTCGGCGCAACGTGCGCGGGTATGGATGCGCGCAGAAACGCCACCCCGCGCCCCTCGCACACATGATAGTACGCCGTCATCATCTGCTCCAGATAGGAGGAAATCTTTGGCACAAACCCCGCATGTTTGCATAGCTCCATGCCGCGCCGATAGATATCGTTCCCTCGCTTGAGGAACAAAAACGGCTCGTTCTCAAAGCGGGCCAGCGGCACGGGCGGCCTGCTCCGCCCGTTCTCGGCAGCGTCGCGTACCTGCTCGGACGTACAGGCATATGCCGACAGCCCCTCATTGATTGGGTAACTGCTCGGCACGGCCAGCACAATCTGCTCCATGGCCCATATTTGGGAGTGCAGGCCAGCCTGTTCGGACGCTTCCGCCTCCAGCACAAAATCCAGCTCACCCTGCAGCAGGCGTTCCATCATGATGGCGCTGTCCACCTCGGAAAAGGACAGTACGATCTGCGGGTACTGCGCGCGGAATGCCGAGAGGATTTTGGGGAGCACATAGGTGCAAAAAAACATGGAGCTGCCGATGGAAAGCCGCCCGCCCGCCGCGTTTGCATAACCTGTCACCCCGGCGCGAAACGCCTTTTGCACCTCCATGATCTGCTCGACGCTTTGGATGTAGTATTCGCCCACCTGCGTCAGCGAAATCGGCTTTGTACCGCGGTTGAACAAGGGGTACCCGATAGCCTGCTCCACCTTTTTCACGGTCGCGCTCAGCCAGGGCTGCGATACATACAGCGCTTTGGCCGCTTTGGAAAAGCTCCTTTCCCGATAGACGGCATAGACATACTCCATATATTCCAGTAACACTCCGCATCCTCCGTTCCAAGCGCGCATGGGTCTTTGTGATCGTTTGGAATATCATACTCTACCGCAAAGAAGGATGTCAAATTCGCAGGCCATGCCAAAAAACGCCCGTCAAAAGCTGCTGCGCATGGCGGACGTTGATTGGGTTATGCGATCTGCCTTATTCCTGTGCGCCCTGCCGCATCCAGTGGGGCAAGGCATCGGCCTTGAGGCCATTGTAGCGGCAATTCTTGTAGCGGCAGGTTTCACAGACGCCGCGGTTTCCCTTGACGGGCGGTTCGCCCTTGATTTCACGCTCCAGATACGCCACCAGCGCGCGGATGCTCTGCTCCTCGCCCACGGCAGAAAGCGTCACCGCGCCAGCGTTGCCGCCTACGCCGCCCGCGGCGACCATGGTGGCCTGCACGCCAAACAGCTCGGCAACAGCTTCAATTTCGGTAATGACGGTGGTATTGCTCAGGCAATACATGCCAAAATCCGCGCCCATGGAGATATCGATGGTGCTTGCGCCGACAGCAGCGGCCGCCGCGGGCACCGACGGCACCAGCTTTTCCAGCCCGACGGGCGTAAAGAACGTCAACCCCTTGGAGGTTACGGGGCCGATGATGCGCGGGATGGTGCCGCCATCGAACCCTGCGGTCACCACGCCCACGTTGCCCTGCATATCCACGGCGTTTGCGCCCTTGATGACGACGGTGTCGGCATGATAATCGTTCAGCGCGTCGGTCAGGGTCTTGTCCACGGGCTTGCCCTTGTAGAACACATTCGGGAAGCTCTTGCGGCTATCGGGCGCGGTGACGCACAGCAGCCCGTCGGTGCTAAGGCCCACCGTGCAGCGCGCGGGCTCGATGCCCTCCCTGCCCAGCAGTTCCTGCGCGATAAAGGCGTTGGTGGTGCCGCCGGCCAGCAGCACATAGGCATTCTCCCATGCTTTTTGGAATTTGGGCGTGTGCACCACCGCCTTGGCAATCAGGCGGCGGGATTCGGCAGAGGTCAGCGTAAATACGGTTTTCATCATCAAAAGCTCCTTTCAGCCATATCTTCTATTGGTTTTTGCTCAGTTTAAGGTCGATAACGGGGTTCTTTAACGGCTCCATGACAAACCCGTCGGGGCCAAATATGCGACACTCCGCAATATCGCCCTGCGCAATCGGGAACGCGCGCGGCGTGCCCGTGGAAAGGATATCCCCCGATAGCCAGCCCTGCATATGCGAAATGAGCGAAACCAGCCGATCGGGCCTGTGCATCATGTTGCGGACAACGTTTTCGGCATACACCGCGCCGTTGTGGACGGATTGCACCGTAAGCGCCAGCACATCGGGCACCTCGTCGGGCGTAATGAGCTGCGGGCCAAACGAAAAAAACGTGTCAAACCCCTTGGCAATGGTCAAAAATCGCGGGTTCTGGCGCAGGATCGATTCCTCGGTCATATCCAAAATGGTCGTATAGCCCACGATATACGCCTGCCAATCGGCAGCGTCGATGCACTTGCAATCCCGACCAAGGATAATGCCCAGCTCCGCCTCCGCGGTCGTCTTTTGCGCCTCGGGCATGCGGGGAATGCGGATTTCGTCGCCGTGGCCGATGATGCAGGTAGTGGGCTTGTAGAAGCTGCCGGGAAATCCGACGGGCGGCAGCTCGCCCAGATCGCCCGCGTGATCGACATAGTTGAGGCCGATGCCGAATATGCGCGTCGGGTTGCGGTACAGGGGCGCATACACAACCTGCGCGGCGGGGACAAGCCCGGGCAGGTTGTCAAGCGTCTCCCTTCCGCCCGCGTTGTACCACGCGGTCAGCAGAGGAATCTGCTGTGCATGGATGAGCGAAAGCATGTCCGTTTCCCATTCGGTTCCGATGCAGGCGTTCAGCGCAGATATGGGAAACACGCCTTTTTTTGTAACGATGCCCGCCGTTTCCGTTTGATGCAGGTTGATGGTGGCAAGACGCATGAAAGCTACTCTCCTTTTTCAATCGGTTCCCGTGTTCAAAGCTTGTTTCAGTTTACCTGTATCGGCACGGCTAAGTAAAATACGGAAATCATGAAACTACTATACACATTTGCGTATACAGCCATTACATATACATCCGTGCAGCACCGTTTTAAAAACAAAAAAGGAGGGCAGTCGCCTGCCCTCCCGATGTGTGTAACCGAATGCGGAGAAAGCTTATTCCTCCTCTTCCTCTTCCTTCTTGGCCTGCTCGATAATCTTCTGGGCCAGGTTGGAGGGAACGTCCTCGTAGCGGATGAACTCGCTCTTGAACGAGCCGCGCGCTTGCGTCATGCTGCGCAGATCGGTGGCGTACTTGAACATTTCGGAAAGCGGCGCTTCGGCAACGATCTCCGTACCGCCATCCTTCTGCGTCATGCCCATCATGCGGCCGCTGCGGCGGTTGAGATCGCCAAGGATATCGCCGACATACTCGCTGGGTACCAAAATATCGTAGCGATAGATTGGCTCGATCAAGGTCGGGCTCGCTTTGGCGCAGGCCGCCTTGTAGGAAAGCCTTGCCGCGGACTTGAACGCCACTTCCTTGGAATCGACGGGGTGATACTTGCCGTCGTAAAGCGTGGCCTTGACGCCGACCATCGGATAGCCCGCCAGCACGCCGTGCACCATGGCCTCCCTGAGGCCCTTTTCCACGGCGGGAATGTATTCCTTGGGCACCACGCCGCCGACGATGGCGTTGACAAACTCGAAATCCGTGCCCTCATCGGCTGGCTCAAACCGCATCTGCACCACGCCGAACTGGCCGCTGCCGCCCGATTGCTTCTTGTGCTTGCCTTCGGCCTCCGCGGTGGCGCGGATGGTCTCGCGGTACGGAATGCGCGGGTCCGCCAAAGCGGCTTCCACATTGTATTTGTTGCGCAGCTTTGCACAGATGACGTCGATATGCATTTCGCCGATGCCCTGCACCAGCACGTCGCCCGTCTCCGCGTTCTTTTCGATGCGGATGGTGGGGTCCTCCTCCTTGAGGCGGTTGAGGCCCGCGATGACCTTATCGTCCTCGCCCTGCTTCTTGGCGGATACCGCCAGCGAAATGCTGGGCTCGGGGAAGTCAACGGGTGCAAACTTGACGGGCGCGGTTGCGTCGCACAGCGTATCGCCCGTGGCCGTAAACTGCAGCTTGGGGAGCGCCCCGATGTCGCCCGCGTTGAGCTTGTCGACGGAGATGTTCTTTTTGCCGCGCAGCATCACGGGCGCGGTGGGCTTCTCCGCCTTCTCGGCGTTGCTGTTGTAGGGCGTGACGGAGATATCCACCGAGCCGCTGTAAACCTTGATGATGGAGTATTTGCCAAACTGATCGGACACGGTCTTGATGACCTGGGCGGCAAACTTGCCATCGGGCTTGACCACGGTCGGTTCGCCCGTCTTGGCGTCCACCGCGGCGGGAATCACGGCCGATTCCGCGCTGGGCAGGTAGTGCACCAGGTTGTCCATGAGCGTGTACACGCCGATGTTGGGCGCGGCAGCGGCGCAGCACACGGGCGTCACCACGCCCGACAGCACGCCTGTGGAGAGACCCTTGAGGATATCCTCGCGGCTGAGCTCGCCATCCTCAAAGTATTTTTCCATGAGCTCTTCGTCGCTTTCGGCGGCGGCTTCGGTCAGCTTTTCATAGAGCGTCTGCGCCTCCGCGGCAAGCTTTTCGGGGATGGCGGTTTCCTTTTCACCCTTGCCGTCGAACAGCTTTGCAGTCATGTGCACGATATCGACATAGCCCTTGAACACGCCGTTTTCGATGATGGGCAGTTGGATGGGCACCACGCTGGGGCCGAACTTGGCGTTGATGGCCTCCATGACCTTTTCAAAGTTGGCGTTCTCGCGGTCCATCTGGTTGATGACCATCATGCGCGCCTTGTTCTGCTTTTGGCACATGTCCATGGCCTTCTCCGCACCGACCACCGGCCCGGAAACGGCGCCAACCACGATCAAAGCGCTGTCGGACAGCGCCATGGCGGCCGCCACCTCGCCGTAAAAATCGAAAAAGCCGGGCGCGTCGATGAGGTTGATCTTGCAGCCCTTCCATTCAAACGGCGCGAGGGCGGCGTTGATGGAGATGCTGCGCTTGATTTCTTCAGGGTCAAAGTCTGTTGTCGTGTTGCCGCTTTCGACCTTTCCGAGGCGTTCCAGCAACCCGGCATTGAACAGCATGGCTTCTGTCAACGTGGTTTTACCCTCTCCGCCGTGTCCGAACACGCCGATATTGCGAATGTCTTTTGCGGTGTAATCCTTCATTTCGGTTCCCCCTGATTTAAGTTACTGTATGTGTATCCGCATGTGCGGAAGCCTTCAAAAATGCTGTGCCAACGACTATAATACCAGCTTGGCAATCCGTTGTAAACCTAAATTTTAGGTCAAATCTGCCAGCTGTGCAGATATTTTGCCTGCTCGTCGGTCAGGGTGTCGATGGCGATGCCGAGCGTATTGAGCTTTGTGCGCGCAACCAGCTCGTCAATTTCCTCGGGCACGGCGTACAGCTTCCGTTCCAGTTTGCCGCGATGCTTGGCAACATATTCCGCGCACAGCGCCTGGATGGCAAAGCTCATATCCATAATCTCGGCGGGGTGCCCGTTGCCTGCGGCCAGATTGACCAATCGGCCCTCGGCCAGCACGAACAGCAAGCAGCCGTTATTGAGCAGGTATCCCATAATATTGGGCTTGAACTCGCGCTTTTCAACGGCGATCTCCTCCAGCCTGTTGACGTCCACCTCCACGTTGAAGTGGCCAGCATTGCACAGGATAGCGCCATCCTTCATGGCATAGAAGCAGCCCTCGTCGATAACGCGGATATCGCCCGTCACCGCTACGAACAGGTCGCCCACCTTGGCGGCCTCCGCAATCGGCATGACGCTGAACCCATCCATGACGGCCTCGATGGCCTTGACGGGGTCCACCTCGGTGACAATCACGTTGGCGCCCAGACCCTTGGCGCGCATGGCCACGCCGCGCCCGCACCAGCCGTAGCCGGAGACGACCACGCGCTTGCCCGCAATGACCAAGTTGGTGGTGTGGTCGATGGCGTCAAACACCGACTGACCCGTGCCGTAGCGGTTATCGAACAGGTGCTTGCATTTGGCGTCGTTGACGGCAAACATCGGGAATTTCAGCTCGCCATCGCGCTCCATGGCGGCCAGGCGGTGGATGCCCGTGGTGGTTTCCTCACAGCCGCCCAGAATCCTGCTCTCCAGATGCGGAAAGCGCGTGTGGATCATGTTGACGATATCCCCGCCGTCGTCGATGACGATATCGGGCTCGGCGCGCACGGCCTCCTCGATGCAGTCGCTGTACTCCTTGGGCGTGCAGCCGTGCAGCGCGTATACGTTCAATCCGCCAGCCGCCAGCGCCGCCGCCACGTCATCCTGCGTGGACAGCGGGTTGCTACCGGTAATATACATCTCTGCGCCGCCCGCGGCCAGCACGCGGCACAGATACGCCGTTTTCGCCTCCAGATGGATGGAAAGCGTAATCTTAAGCCCTTCAAACGGGCGGTTTACGCGGAACGATTCCTCAATGCTGCGCATGATGGGCATGTTGCGGCGCACCCATTCAATCTTCTTTTCGCCCGAGGGGGCAAGGTTGATATCGCGTACTCTGGTCATACTGTTCGTCCTCTCTTGATGGTTATCATATGTGTTTGAAGATATCTCATGCGGCAAAGCGCATCTGCTCCAAAAATATGCGCATGGCCGCCTGCAGCTGCACGTCATCCGCACGCGGGATCAGCTCGACGGGCGTGGCCGCCAGCTCCGCGGGCAGCTCCGATACGATATCGGGCGCAATGCCCACGCCCTGAATGCACACGTCGCTTGGCGTAAAGTAGGCGTCCGTCGTCATCTTAATCCAACCGCCCGTCGTTTTCATGCGAAAATAGCTCTGCACAATGCCCTTGCCGTACGTTTGCGTGCCGACGACCGTTGCAAGGCCGTACGATTGCAGCGCGCCGCTGAACAGCTCGCTTGCGGAAGCGGTGTTCCCGTTGACCAGCACCGCCGCGCGCATATCGAAGGGCGTTTCGCTGCCGTTACTGTTGTACACCTGCGCATTCTCAAAGCGGGACTTGATGGTGGTCAACACCTTTCCCTCGGGCACGAACTGATCGCAGACGCCCAGCACCTCCGTCAGCCCGCCGCCGGGGTTGTCGCGCACATCGATGATGATTTCGTCAATCTTGGCCCCGCGAAACGTTGCCAGCGCCTCGGCCACATCCGCCACAACGCTGCCCGTAAACTCGGTGATGCGCAGATACCCGATGTTGCCGTCCAAAACGTCCGTCTCCACGCGCGGCGCATGCACCTGGCTTCGCAGCACCGTTACCGTATAGCGTTCGCCATCGCGCTCGTACTCGATGGTATCGGCCATGGTATCGTCCTCCGAAAACAGCGCGGCATAAGCATCCATCGACATGCCGCCAACGTTTGTGCCGTTGACGGAGATGATGCGGTCGCCCTTTTGCATGCCCGCCTTTTGCGCGGGGCTGTCATCGTACACGGCCAGGATGGTGCTGCCCAGTTCATCAGGCTCCTGCACGCTGATGCCAAGGCCCCTGTAATCGCCCGAATCGGCGGCGAGCATGGCATCGTACTCCTCGGCGGTAAAATACTGTGCGTACGGATCGTCCAGACCCGCCATCATGCCGCGCAGGGCATACTCCGTCAAGCGGTCCTCGTAAGGGGCCTCGTCATAATAATAGAAATACTTCTCGATCGTTTCGGTCATCTCATCGACCGCATCCGCCGTGTCGGGACGGTTGGCGTCGCCCACGGGAGAGAGGATGAGCATGACGGACAGCAACGCAACCAGTATGACGCAGATTACGATGGCGACGACCGAGGAATCGGGCCTGTTCATACGCCTTCACGCTTTCCGCCCGTCACGGGCGACAGCACGCGCATGGGCATATCCGCCAGTTCGCACACGTCCAAATGCAGCTCGGGCTTATCGCATAAGCCCTTGACACCGTTCGGCACGGGCATGCCGCTGAGCTTGTGCAGCCGTTCGATATTCGTAAAATCGTCGTCGGAGGGCGTTTCAAACGCGCCCAGCACATCGCTTGCAAACTTGTACGGGCTTGCCGTGGACAACAGCACCGTGTGCGTGGCGTCGTGCGTATCGGCAGCATAGCGCTCGTAGATGGTCTGGCCGACCGCGGTGTGCGGATCGATCAGATAATGATGGGATTGATAGGTCTTGCGGATGGTATTGAGCGTGTCCTGCTCGGTGCACCAGCCGCCCGTAAACACCTCCGCAAGCGTCCGCTGCCGCTCACGGCCGATGTCAAACCGACCGCTCTCGCGGAGGGATTGCATCCATTCCCGCACCGTCTCGGCGTCGCGATCGCACAGGTCGAACAGCAGCCGTTCCAGATTGGAGGAAATGAGGATATCGATCGAGCAGCTCATGCTCTTGTAGAACGGGCGGCGGTCGTCATACACGCCCGTTTCAAAAAAGTCCGTTAGCACATTGTTGCGGTTGGAGGCGCAGATCAGGCGGCGGACGGGCAGGCCCATCCTGCGCGCGTACTCGCCCGCCAGAATATCGCCGAAGTTGCCCGTCGGCACGCAGAAGTTGATCGGTTCGCCCAATTGCACGCGGCCGATTTGCACCAGATGCGCATAGGCGGAAAAATAGTACACAATCTGCGGCAGGAGCCGACCGAAATTGATGGAATTGGCGCTGGACAGGCGGCAGTTGTGTTCCGCAAGCGTACGGCTGACCTGCTCGGAAGCGAAAATCTGCTTGACACCCGTTTGCGCGTCGTCAAAGTTGCCGCGCACGGCGCACACGTCCACATTGCCGCCCGGCTGGGTCACCATCTGCAGCCGTTGCAGCTTGGATACGCCGCCATCGGGATAGAATACCAGCACGCGCGTCCCTTCGACATCGCAAAAGCCCTCCAGCGCGGCCTTGCCCGTGTCGCCCGAGGTCGCCACAAGGATGTACACGCACGCCTCTTCGCCCGTGGCGGCAAGCGACGCCTTCATAAAGTGCGGCAGCATCTGCAGCGCAACGTCCTTAAACGCCATCGTCGGCCCATGCCAAAGCTCCAGCACGGATTCATGCTCCGTCAAAGGATGCACGGGCGCAACCAGCGGCGTATCGAACCGCTTGTACGCGGCCTGAATCATACTGCGCAGGCTTTGGTTAAGCGCATCGTCCAGATAGGGCGCCATCACCTTGCAGGCAATATCGGCATAGGAACCTGCGCTGTTGACGATATCGGTAAGATCAAGCTGTGGGAAGGTTTCGGGAACGTAAAGTCCTCCCGAAGGCGATATGCCGCGCACGATCGCCTGCGCCGCGGTAACGGATTCACCGCCGCGCGTACTCAGATAACGCATATTGTTCAGTCCGTCCTTAACTCATGTGGTGTGCAGCACAAACTCCTGCAAGAACGGCGGCAGATCATCCTTGCTGCCGCTGATGCTGAGGGTGATTTGGATATTGTGCTTGTCGGAAAACACCGCAAGTTGCTTGAACAGCCCTTCCAGCGTTTTCAGCTCATGGTGGGTGATGGCGTTGAACCCGTCGATGTACAGGTATTCCAGATCAAAGTCCATGGCGGAGATGCCGCAAAGGAAGCCGTAGAGCATTTTGGGCGTGCAGATGCCGTATTCGGTTGCGTTTACAAAGCGGATGCTGGAAGAGAGGTCGTACATGTAGCTGTTGTCGTCGTCGATGAATACGATGCTGCCTTTGGCGGTTTTTGCGGATTTGTTGGCAAGCTCCAAGAGATGCTTGGTCTTTCCTGTGCCTTTGGCTCCGAAAATGACTGCAATCAAATCGTGGTTCCTCCTTGTCGTTTTATTTATTATAGCCCTATTTCCATCCTTCCCGCAAGCCAATCCGCCGAATTTTCACGCGTGTTTCCAATTTACTTATTTCAGCCTGATTTTGTACGCAATTTTGTTCGGCTATGGTATAATGTTGTGCATTGTGATATTTGGGGGAAGTATGGATTTATCTTTACTCAACGAGCCGCAGCGGCAGGCTGTCACCACCACCGAAGGGCCGTTACTTGTTCTGGCGGGCGCGGGCAGCGGCAAAACGCGCGTACTAACGCACCGCATCGCATACCTGATACAAGAATGCGGCGTTTCGCCGTGGAATATCCTGGCGCTGACGTTTACCAACAAGGCCGCGGGCGAAATGCGCGACCGCGTGGAGCAGCTCATCGGCTGCAACGCGCAGAGCATGTGGGTAACAACCTTCCATTCCTGCTGTGCGCGCATCCTGCGCAGCGAAATCACGCTGCTGGGCTACGAAAAAACCTTCGTTATTTATGACGACGCCGATCAGCAATCGCTGCTGAAGCGCATCATAAA